>NZ_VTDG01000004.1:0-449141 GCF_052824985.1 Acinetobacter sp. 1125_18A | reverse complement strand
TTTTTGGTATTGGTATCTGAATTATCTTCACGTCCAAAGACACCAATTAATTGATAGACTTTTACGCCATTTCCTTTAATTTCACCTGTAAATTTAATCAACTTTTTAAGCTCAAGTTCGTCTAAAACTTTGATAATCGTTTTGCGATTTAAAGTGGTGTCTTTCTCTAACCGTTTTAAACTTGGGAAACACTTATGGTCATCACCAGCTCGATCAGCAAGTGATAGAAGTACTAGCTTTTGACTAGCACCATCCACAGTTGTTTTCCAAGCCCATACAGTTGCATCTAAACTCATAGGACACCTCCAAATAAGTCGGTATATTGTGCATTTGGCGAAATCCACAAGCATTCTGTTCGTAATCCGGCACCACGATTTGAAGCTATACGTGCCTGAGTGGTTTTCTTGGTCCATCCCTTTAGAAAATCGTCATACATACTGCTCTCATACCCTGACAGCACAATCATTCCCTCAAGATTTATTAATGTTTGAAGTAATTCAAGATGCTGTGCGTCATCCATCTCAAAGCGATAGTAGTGCCCATTAGAACCTATACAACGTGTTTCATGCATATATGGTGGATCTACATAATGGAGTGTTGTTGGCCCATCGTGATCTTTAAGAACTTGAACAGCTGGACGATTCTCAATAAGCACACCTGATAGCCTTTGACCAATAAAAGCTAAATGTTCAGGATATTCACGCCATAATGATTGTGCAGTGCCGTATTTTCGTTTTGTATCTATACGAAAGCCTGTTTTACCTTTAGTTGCTCCTGCTGAACCAAATCCCATTTGTGCACGAATAATGACTCGTCGTGCACGTTCTATTTCATCGTCGGTATACTCCCAAGCAAGCTCAAACTCACCTCTAGCGTATGGGGTAAAAATCAATTGCTCGATTAACTTGGTGCGATTTCTTTCAGAGCGAAGTACTGCAAATAAATTAACGATGTCCCCATCGAGATCGTTATAAACCTCAGAATAAGCGCGTGGCTTTTGTAAAAGAATTCCAGCTGTCCCACCAAATACTTCGGTATAGCAAGTGTGTTTAGGAAAATGACTAATTACCCATGATGCTAAACGAAATTTTCCACCGTGATATCTAATAAGCGGGTGATTTATAGTGGTCATAATTCACCGACCTTAGGCTTTACGTACCCACCAAATGAAATGACCTGTTCAGCTTTGATCAAGCTCGTAATAACCTGATGTGATAACCAAATCGTGATCTTGAATCGATAAGCCATCTTTTGGGCCAATTCTTCCTTGGTTAGCTTCACCCGATTACATAACAGCAGAGGTAAATCTTAATGGAAATATTTCTCTTGTTGCTTGAAATCATGATTTATACGAACTGTTTAGTAGTTATTACATTTGAAATGTGGAGTTGGTGAGATGAATTCAGCTGCAGAATTAAAAAGACATAATGAATTACAGGTATTTGCACAAGCCAAAAGAACGGTCAGTTGAGGAGAATAGTATGGGAGCAATTAAACTAAAGCCTGAAGAGAAATTAGCCCAACTCATTAATTCAGGCGCCAGTCTTGTAAGCACCACGGATGCAGCAACAATACTTGGTTATAAACCAAACACTCTTAGAGTCTGGGCAAGCCAAGGTAAAGGTGATCTAAAACCTGTAATGACAGGAAATGGTGCTAAGTGGCGATTGACAGATATTCGAAATTTGGTAGGGGCTTAAAGCCCCTTTTTTATATTTATTTTATTAATAATTTTCGAAACCTCACCCACATTGATTATATGAAAAATTGAAACTAAAGATGTAATTGATGCTACCGAGCAAATTACTGTGATTAATATATATGTACTTATAAAATTTAAATCATATTTTCCTGTTGTAAATGTCTCTTGGTACCAACTGTAAGTTTGTATAAGATAAACAGCTATACACCCAAAGATCAAATACAGAACCCCCCATAAAGCTCCCTTTTTAATTAATCCTTTTTCTGTATATTTACAACTTATAACATTATCATTTACCTCAAAATACCTTGAAGTCCTTTTTAGTTTTGAAACTAAATAAAAGTATTCAGACGCGTATTTTGTTGTCAAACTATCAGTAATTTCTAGTGGTAGATCTACCCCATCGTTAACAGATAATATTGCAGTTTTTTTAAGTAATTCGTTCGTTTTTACGCTTGATGGGATATTTATAAAATTTCTATAATATTCTTCTATTTCTAAATATTTCTTTACTGTATCTTTTTTTGAGTTTGTTGATAAAAAATAAGATAAATACGTATATAAAGCAGCAAATATACCTGCTAAACAAGACATTATCGTTAAAAATAAAGTTATATACTCAAATACTGAAAATGATGGAAATAAATCAGGCATTTTTGTCTCTCATGTTATATATCTTAGCTTCTTCTAAAATCCAATTTTCTATTTTTGTATGATGCATTCTCAAAAGATCGACTGGTCTATCTTTATAATGCTTCTCTGCTGTGGCACTTGGCTTATGCCCCATAATTTGAGCAACCACACCAGTTGGTATATCTAACCACTCTGCTAAGTTTGAAAATGATCTACGCAAATCATGGATAGTAAATTTTGGCAGGCCCTTTTCTGTGAGAGCTGCATAATAACTGTTTCGAATATCTGTAATATGTCCTGACTCCGATTGCTCTGACCAAAAGACAAAATCTGACTCAGGGTGTTTTGGCAATTGTGATAAAAGCTTTTCAACATAAGGAGTCATCGGGATAATACGATTTTCCTGCTCTACTTTGTCCCAAATGCTTATTGTTTTCCATTTAAAATCAACTTGCGCATAGGTCAAAGAACGCATTGATTCAGAGCGAGGCCCACATAAAATACTAATTTGTAGAAAAGTTTTATGCATTATGTTTGGGATTTCATTTACAGCTAAAAACCAATCTTTTAATTGATTGCGCTGCACAGAATTTTTTACAGGCTTCAAAACTGGCACTGCTCGACGCACTCGTTTGGCTTGATGCACTTTAGCATCGATCAAGTGCATATATATGTCATGCTCTTGACACCAATTTATACAAGATCTAGCAATCCTAAATCCTAATGCTGCCCTTCCAGGTCTCGTTTCTGCTTCCTTTGTTTGCCAAGCAATCAATGTATCTGATGATACCTTTACAAGTGGTACATCAAGTATCGAAGCTAAAACCCCTGGTATTGTTAAACCTTTCCCGCGTACTTTCTCTTCACCACCACGGTGAGATAGATCAATATGATCTCTAAGATGTCTCTCTGACCACAGGTGCTTATTCGCGTTTACATATTCAAAAAAGACATCACCAAAAGTTATTTTTTCATTTTGCTTTTCTTGAGCAAAATTTTCATTTTTCTGATCTTCTTCAGCCTTGTTTCTTCTTGGATCTATCCCTTGATCACAAAGTTGCTGTAAGCGTCTTGCTTCTTTTCGTGCATCATCTAGCGACCAGACATTTACATCACCCACAGTTATGCGTAAACTTTTGCCTGTAACTCGACTTTGAAAAATGTAAGATCTATTCTCGTTTTGGGTAACTCGCACAGAAAGACCAGGCGTATCAATATCCCAGTAAAAAACTTGATTCTTACCTTCTTCTGGTTTTTCTAGCTTTGCTACCTTATTTGTTGTGAATTTTAGCTTCATTTGCTTACATCGAACTCTGTGTAAGCGGTATGTAAGCAAATTAAATCAATAACAGTCAACACTGATAAATACAGATATCAAGTAAGCTATTAAAATTAAAGATAAAATATAATTTTAATCAACATTGATCAACAGTAGTAAACTCGAAAAATTCAGGACTCATAATCCGTTGGTCCCCAGTTCAAGTCTGGGCGGGCCCACCAAATAAGACAACCACTTAGGTGCATTAATCCTAAGTGGTTTTTTATTGTCTGTGATTTTAGAATGGCCATTTTTCAATATATTTTAGAAATCATCTGCTTTATCGTTTAATCAGCTTTTTTTAACTGAAATGTGATTTGTGCCCCATATCCCATTTTTCAACATTTATACTTTGTTCTTGTTCTTGTTCTTGTTCTTGTTCTTGTTTTATTATGAAGATCCATACTAAGAGGATAAAAATAGACTTATTGAACTACAAATGATTGAATTATAGATCCTTAAAGCAGTACAGGTACCATTAGATAAAAATATTATGTTTCATCAAAGGGATGGGGGGATTGTAAAGTATCTGAATCGTTTGTAATTGATAATAGTAAAACTCTTAACTTTTTAGCTATTTGCTTTAAAGTCAAAATTATAACAAAAATGAAGCGAACCTATTTAAAATTTCATATTTGAGCTTTTGATCACCTTGAGTATACGAATCTAAAGTCACGGCAAGGTAACTATCTTACTTCTAAAGTACCGTCATAGTGGATTGTAAATCTTATAATGCTTATACTGGTAAACACCTTGTATTGTAAAATACTTATACGGAATTTTCATTTCCTAAAATCAAAAATACTGAATTAGATGAAGGTATAATATTTAACACAAATTAAAAAAAATAGTATAAAATCTATATTTTAATGAACAGCCATAGAAAAACTTAAAACATGTTTTTAGGTCAAAATTGGTGAAAAATCTATTTAGAATAAAACTTTAAAGTTTTTTATGAGGTAGTATGGAAGTTTTTTCAAAAGAAATAGAAACAGGAAGAAATTTACACGTCTTAAAGATAAATACTTACGATAAGAAACTAATAGAATTAATAAATAAATACTTAGTTAAAATTTGTGAGGGAGGTGATTCAGAAGATATTACTAGAGTAAAAAAAAGACTACTAAAATTTATATTAAAAAAACATGAAACTACAAGAATGGGTGCTGTAGCAGAGTTTTTTATACATTTATATTTAAATGATTGCAATTATAAACAAGAATTTCTTTTTTTAACTTAGAAGAAACATCAATAAAAAAAGGGTTTGATGGTGTTTACACAAAAGAAAATGAAATGTATATATTAGAAAGTAAGTCCGGTTTTGAAAGTACAGCTGGTATATCTCATATCAGCAAACTAAAAGAAGCTTATGCTGATTTAAAAAAATATTTTGATGGCTCAAGTGATAAAGGTAATAATAATCCATGGCGAAATGCATATAATCATGCAAGTCATGGTGATATAAAAGCTAGAGACTCTTTAAAAAAACAAATAAAAACTCTCGCAAACTTATATGATGATGAATCATTTGGAAATATTGAACAATACAATATAATCCCTTGCTCAACAATATTTTTAGATAGTCATTGGAGTGATAATTTTATTAATGATTTTTTAGCTTCGACTGATCAATTAAAAAATTTCACAGCTAAAAAAATTGATTTAATAACACTTACCAAATTAAGATTATTGAATTTTATTGATTTTTTAGAATCGGAAACAAAGAAATGATTAATTTATCACAATTAAAAGATGATGAAGTATTTTCAGAAAATATAAAAAAATTATTCTTAAGAGAAAAACTCAGTGAAAGTGAATTAACATTTTTACTAAGCTGCTCTATTCTTTTTATAAAAAAGTATGAAAATGATAAAAAGGAAAAAAATTGCCTTTCTTTTGCATATTTTATAATTCTTAAAGTCGCTTTAGTTAACAATTACTATACTCCACTGTATGATATTTCAGTAAACATGGGATGGTATCCAATTTCTAGATTTATTTTTGAAAAAAATTTAATTAATTTAGTTAACTTATCTCAAATAGTTTCTGATGCAAGAGTTGATAAATATGAATTTGATGGTATTATTGAAACATATAAGCAAAAAAACAATAGAATCGATTTATTAAATTCCTCCACTGAAGAAAAAGCATATATTGCACCAACATCTTTTGGAAAAAGCAAACTTATTCAAGAATTTTTAAGAAGAAGGAAATATAAAAAAATTGCTATTATCGTTCCAACAAAATCTCTTTTAACACAAACTTTTAATACTGTTAAAGAATTATTTAATGAAAGAAAAATAATTTTTCATGATGAAATGTATATGGGAGAAAATGAATTTATTTCGATATTCACTCAAGAACGAGCTTTACGATTACTAAGTAAAAATAAAGATTTAAGTTTTGATCTTCTCGTAATAGATGAAGCACATAATTTAATGGATAATGATGTAAGAAGTATTTTATTATTACGCTTAATAAGGCGAAATAAATTTAGAAACAAATTAAGCAATATCCTATATTTATCGCCATTAATTTCAAATATTGAAAACATTAAGTACAGCTACAATCAGAATATTTTTGAGAGAAAGATTGATTTTAATATTAAGGAACCATCAATTCATCTCTATGATCAAGATCAAATTCATTACATCTACAATAGATATTTTAATAAATATTATGACATTAAACAATATCAAAATTATTTAGATTATATTTTTTTCAATGAAAAAAATAAAAACTTTTTTTATCTAAGAAAACCTAAAAGTGTAGAATTACTTGCAGAAAAAATTTGTTCTAATAAAAGCTACAATACATCTAAAGATCTAGAGGTAATTAGCAAAAGTTTATCTGAAAATGTCCATAAGGATTTCTATTGCGTTGATTATATAAAAAAAGGATTAGTATATTTACATGGTAAATTACCTGATATAATTAAAGAATATCTTGAATATAAATTTAAGAATATACTTGAAATTAAATATTTGGTTTCTAATTCTGTTATTTTGGAAGGCGTGAATCTTCCAATTGATAATTTATATATTTTAAATACTTATGGTTTAGACTCAAAGAAACTAATAAACCTTATGGGTCGTGTCAATAGATTAAATGAAGTTTTTGATTTAAGGAATAATAATCTTAATAAGCTAAATCCTGATGTTCACTTTGTATATGCAGAAAATTTCACTAATAAAAATTCAAAATTAAGAAATACAATTTATAAAATTAAATCTGGTGATTTTACTGATGATGTAGCTAACCCAGTTTTATTGAATTATGATTCTAAAAAACTCAATAAAAATAATACAGGAACTAATTCCAGTGAAATAATTGAATTAGAAAGCACAATCAAAATTAGAGAAGATTTTTTAATCGAAAATGATCTTAATGAAATGTTTAAATTAAAGTGTTCTCTGATTGAATCTAATATAGATTCTATATATAAAAATTTTGATAAAACCTATACTGCTTTGGAGAAAAAAACTCAAAATTTATAAAAACAATCCTGAATGGCGTATGAAAGATGCTCTAGATAAAATATCACTGTTTTTTATTGAAGACTTTGAAGATGAGATTACTAAAAAGAATTTATTACGTTTATCTAAAGAAAAAGCCAAAAACTTTTATAGAGTTTTTAATGAAAATAGACATAAACTAAATATGAGTGAAAATATTAAGAATATGCTTAAATATTTTTACTCGATTAGAGAAGAATACGCTGGTAAAAACTTTTATGTTGGTTCATCTTATGGCGAGTTTGCGATTTCAAATGATAGTTTTTTAAAAAACTATATAGATCTTTCAAAAAAAATGAAAAGGAAATGGTTAATATTGCATTAGTTAAAATAAAAATGGAGTCGGATTTTTTATCATTTCATATATATAAGTTTGCTAATGTATTATTTGATATTAATTTACTGACTGAGGATGAATATAATTTATTTATCTACGGTACAATTAATAAAGAAAGTAATGATTATATTAGATTGGGTTTAAGTAGTAACGTTGTTGTTACTTTAGAAAGAAATGATCAACTCAAAAACTTAGTTTTGAGCAAAAATGGTGCTATTAGGGCAAACGATGAATTTAAAAAATTTATGCATCATCAAGATGATTTATTCAGATTTGAACTCTCAAAATTTATTACTTAATTTTTTATCTTTATGGTTTATAAAAAAATTATTGTATTTCTGTGGTCTATTTTTGCTGTCCTGTAGTAGACCGCGGTCTTTTTGCGGTTTTAGTGAGCTTTTTGTACAAAAAATAGCTTATTATTCTTATATAAAAACTCAGATTTTCTTCATCTTCATCTTAGAAAAGTTAAAAATCTTAGTTTTCTTATACTTCCAGATTTATCCGCGGTCTTGTTGGTTTTATTCGATTTGACTATTCACAATAAATCCAAAATATTGTTTTTTATAGTAAAATATAAAAATATATCTCCACTCATAATCCGTTGGTCCCCAGTTCAAGTCTGGGTGGACCCACCAAATAAGACAACCACTTAGGTGCATTCATCCTAAGTGGTTTTTTGTTGTTTGCTATTCTTGATTAACTATTTTACATCTGCTTTATCGTCAATTAGCTTTTTTCTTTTAATCAAAGTGTGGAACTTGCGCCCCTCCCTTTCCGCATTTATGCATTTCTCTCAATTTACAACAAATATTCATCATCCTTCCCTTAAAAGCATTGAAGTATAAGTCAATTAATCAAAATTTTAGCTTAAATAAATTGACTAGAATCTAGCATTTGCAATGTAATTTTCTTTACCTCATCACGGCTCTGTTTGATATGCTCTGTAGTCGCATTTAGCGCAGAATCCCGCTCTTTTCTAAAAATAAAACCTAAAATAGTCTGATGCTCAGCATAAGTTGCCTCTATACGATATTGTTTGGAGAAATCTAAGCGACGAATAATTCTAATTTTTTCACTCAGTTCTCGGTGTATTCGTGCCATTTCCTGATTACCTGCTGCACGAACAAGAGAACAGTGAAAATCTTCATCTTGTTGAGAAAGCGCCTTAATATCTTTTAGGTATTGCTCAGGTTCGATACACCATAAATCTTTTAATACGGCCAACTCAATTGATGGCTCCCCAATATGAGCGCAAAGTATTTCGATGGCTGCTTTTTCTAAAATGATGCGAACATCATACAGTTCTTCATAATATCTAAAGTTCAGTGGTCTCACCTGCCAACCACTTCGAAAACTGACCTCTACATAACCTTCCTGCTGTAAACGATATAAAGCTTGACGTATAGGGGTACGACTCACTTGATAAGTTTTAGCAATTTCTGACTCAGTAAAACGCTCACTCGGCATAAGTTTAAAATCAAAAATATCATTCTTGATTCTTCGATAAACCAGCTCAGACAAATTGTCTGAGCTTTTTAAAGAATTCTTTATTTCAGTCATATCCTATTCCATATAGACCAATGGCTCACCACTATGTACTGTCTGACCAGCGCGACAAGTCACAGCTTTTACAATACCGTCTTCAGATGCATATACAGGTAATTCCATTTTCATAGCCTCGATGATCGCTACAGTTTCACCTTTCTTCACCACTTGACCATGTTCAACCAATATTTTCCATATATTGCCTGTCATTGATGCATTTAAAGCGACAAAGTGACTAAAATCTTGCTGTTCAATGTAATCCTTTTGGGTTTCTTCTGGATGGATAAAATCTTCTTTCCATCGTTCAACTTCAGTTTTAAAAGCAAACTGTTGTTTTTCTTTAAAGACCTCGATGCTGTCAGCTTCATCCTCTAAAAATTTACAGTATTGCGCATAATCAAATTCAGTTTCTTCAATTTGAATTTGAGCTTGACCATTGGCAAAATCTAAACGCCACTGATCTAATTCAGCTTCAGTAACCTCAAAAAATTTGATTTGGTCAAAAAATTGCAGGAACCATTGTTTATCGCCAAATTGTTTATTCTTTTTAAATTTATTCCAGATCGGTAATGTGCGACCAATTAATTGGTATCCACCTGGTGAATCCATTCCATAAATACACATGTACATACCACCAATCCCAACAGTACCTTCTGCGGTAAATGTACGCGCTGGATTATATTTAGAGCTTAACAAACGATGACGCGGATCAATCGGTACTGCGCAAGGGGCTGTCAGATAAACATCTCCTAATCCAAGCACAAGATAATTTGCATTAAATAAGATTTGTTTAACTTCATCACGGTGTTTCAAACCATTAATTCGCTGAATAAAATCCACATTATTTGGAAGCCACGGTGCTTTGGCGCAAACACTTTCCTGATATCGTTCAACTGCACTCAGGGTGGCACTATCTTCAAATGCCATGGGTAAATAAACGATACGTGATGGTATTTTTATTTGGCTTAGATCACCCATTTGTTCTTCTAAATAGAGCAGTTCAACGATTAGAGTTTTTTGCAGGATGATCAAACCATCATATTTAATTTGCAAGGAACGAACACCAGGTGATAATTCTAAAATACCTGCGATATTGTGAGCACGTATCAGCTCTATCAATTTGTGGACACGTAATCTAAGGGAAAGATCCAGAATATTGTCACCATACTCAAGTAAGATATAACTATCTCCGGCTTGACGATAAACTGTTTTTGGAGAAAGCTGCATAGCCTCTCTCTGTGCCAAAATCGTCGTACCCATTTCCGCTTTAGAAATAGGGGCTACATCTGGAACAGCAGTTGAAAAGTTTTCAATCAAATCTAGCTGCTGTTGTTCTAATTGATTCGCTTGTTCTACGCTTAATGGATAAAAAGAGATTTTATCATCTGCTTTAAGTTGTCCGATTTTCCATAATTCTGCTTTAGCAATCGTTACTGGGCAAACAAACCCACCAAGACTTGGTCCATCTTTAGCTAAAATAACAGGGAAATCACCTGTAAAGTTGATTGCGCCAATGGCATATTCACAATCGTGTACATTGGAAGGATGTAATCCAGCTTCTCCACCATTTTCTCGTGCCCAACTTGGCGTTGGCCCACTTAAACGAATTCCTAAACGGTTTGAGTTAAAATGAACCGTCCATTCTGAAGCAAAGAATTCTTCAATATATTCTTGTTTAAAAAAATCTGGTGCGCCATGTGGTCCATATAGCACTCCGATTTTCCATTCGGTGCTATAGCTTGGAATTAAGTGGTTAGACAATGCTTGTGGTTGTGCAATGGCAATAGGTAACTCATTCATAAGTAAAGTCGGATTCACCATTTTAATCGTATCACCTGCACGAAGTGTACAACCAGCATGACCTCCAAAATTACCTAATGCAAAAGTCGAGCGACTGCCTAAATATACTGGGACATCCAAACCATCGCGTACTGAAAGATATGTTCGACAACCGGATTCAACCTGCCCTAACTCAAGTATCTGTCCAGACTTGACTGTAATCGGTTGCCAAAAATGAATAGCTTGATCGTCAAGATATGCAGAACATGGCGCACCTGTTAATGCAATGGTGGTATCAGCATGAAATTTTAACGTAGGCCCCATCAAGGTAAATTCAAAACCCGCAGCTTTAGCATCATTGCCTACAATTTTATTTGCCAATTGGAAAGCAAAATCATCCATAGGGCCTGATGGTGGGACGCCAATATCCCAATAACCAACACGCCCAGGATAATCTTGAATCGAACTTAATGTTCCTGGCTGAACCACTTCAATCACCCGAGGTGTATATTTAAAATCGTCTAACATCCGTGTCCAGATTTGCATACTTTCAAAGCGAATATCTGAAATAATCTCACGCGCATAATCAAGATTGGTACTAATACCGTTGAGTCGTGCTTCAACTAATGCTTGTTTTAACTTTTGTATCGCAGCCTCACGATTTTCAGCATGAACGATGATCTTAGCAATCATGGGATCAAAATATTGAGAAATTTCAGTGCCTGTTGATACCCATGTATCAACCCGAATCCCTTCAGGGAAATAAACATCGGTTAAAACACCTGGACTCGGCTGAAAATTCTTAACTGGGTCTTCTGCGTAGACCCGAACTTCTATAGCTGCACCTTGGGGCTGTATATGCGCTAAGTCATCCCAATCCAACCGATCCCCTGATGCGACTTTTAGCATACATTCGATTAAATCCAGCCCTGTTACCATTTCTGTTACAGGGTGTTCAACTTGTAGTCGAGTATTGACCTCTAAGAAATAAAACTCATCTCGTGCTGCATCATAAATAAACTCAACGGTTCCAGCGCTACGATATTGAACCGATTTTCCGAGCTCAATTGCAGCTTGATGTAGTTTTTTTCGTGTTGCGTCAGGTAAATTTGCTGCAGGTGTTTCTTCAACAATTTTTTGGTTACGACGTTGTAGTGAACAATCCCGTTCTCCCAAAGCAACCACTTGACCTTGACCATCACCAAATATCTGTACCTCTACATGACGAGCCTTATCTATAAAGCGTTCTAAAAAGACGCCAGCATCCTTAAAAAATTGCTCACCTAAGCGTTTCACACTTTCATAAGCTTCCATTAAGGCATCTTTTGAGTCACAGCGGGTTAAACCAATACCGCCACCACCTGCGGTACTTTTCAACATGATCGGATAACCAATTGTTTCCGCAGCTTCGAGTGCGTCATCTAGACTATTTAATAAACCTGTTCCGGGTGTCATTGGCACATTGGCTATGGCCGCCAGTTCACGTGCACGATGTTTTAGTCCGAATTCTAAAATTTGTTCGGCTGTAGGCCCCATAAATGCAATATCGTTTTCCTCACATGCTTGCGAGAACTCAGCACTTTCAGAAAGAAAACCATAACCAGGGAAAATCGCTTGTGCGCCTGTGTCTTTTGCAATTCGGATTAACTTTTCAATACTCAAATAAGTATCTGCTGGCTTAATCCCCTGTAAAGCAACTGTGTGGTCTGCATCTAATACATGCTGAGCATAACGATCTGTGTCTGAATAGACAGCTATACTTTTGATGCCTAATTTCTTTAAGGTTCGAATGGCTCTTACAGCAATTTCACCACGGTTTGCAATTAATACAGTATGAAACATGATGCTTTCCCCTTAATTCGATACAGCTGGTACTGGATTATTTCGCTGTTGGATATATGCCCGCCATCCTCCCAAATGACTGATATTCTCTGCATCGTCCAAACCATAAGGTTCACATATAAAGCCTTTTACCCAGCGCCCATCTTCAAGTTCCACATTTCCCATACCCAGTGGTGTCGGGATTTCTGCAACAAACTCCCCAAAACGAGCAGTTGGAATATCCCAAAGTTCTACAATAATGGCTTTCCCCTCAGCTTGATTACGTGCAAGGCCCGGTTTAGGCGGCACTGTCCCATTCAATGCATATAGAGAATATTTACTGGCAGTTCTGGTCGTTTCAATATGTACAGCATCTCTGCTGGTCAATTGAAAATTCAGTGGCATACCTGTTAAATGAGCCCCAACAACAGCCACACGGATATGATGATCAGATCGGGTTAAATCCAGTTGAGTAGATTTCAATTTTGCTTGTGTTGCCCCTAACTTTAAATCGAGATATCGCTGCCAGAGTTTTCCAAAATGAGTTAATGCAGCATCATGCCAAGCAGGTGCAATTAAAGTAATTCCAAAAGGTAAGCCGTCTTCTCGAAACCCTGCGGGTAAAGCCAGTGCACTTAAATCAGCCAAATTGGTGAAATTAGTATATGTACCAAAATGAGAGTTAAACTTAATGGGTTCAATTTTCATTTCTTCGATTGTGTAAATTGTGGGGGATGTTGGTACGATCAAAGCATCAAACTGAGCCAATTTTTCCTGAATTTCACGTGCCAAATCTTGTTTTAGATACTCTGCGTTGTAAGCATCAATTGCTGTGTATTGATATCCCTGTTTAACTATTTCTAAAACTGTTTGATCAAATGCTTCAGGATTTTGTTCGATAAAATCTTCTAAAGCAGCAGTTCGTTCAGCCACCCAAGGTCCTTGATAAAGTTGTACTGCGAGTTTTTCAAAAGCCGTAAAATCAATCTCTGTAATAGAAGCCTGAAAAGACTCAAGTAATTTAACTGCTTGGCTAAACGCTTGTTCCGATTGCTGATCGCCAAAAAAATTTAAAGTGTCGGGTATTGCAAAATTGAGTTTTGAGGTAAAGCGTGCTGGCGCTGTTTTTGGATTTTTCCGCGAGTAACTATCTCGCGCATCATATTTTTCTAATAGATTGGCAACATATTCAGCATCTACAACTGTTAAAGCAAAAATCGAAATACAATCAACAGTCTTACAGGCAGGCAATAGACCATGATTTGAAAAACGCCCTTTGGTTGGTTTTAAACCCACAATATTGTTAAAACCAGCTGGAACACGGCCAGATCCTGCAGTATCAGTTCCCAATGAAAAAGGCACCAGACCACGAGCCACTACGCTCGCTGAACCGGAACTTGATCCACCACTTACATAATTTGGATTAAAGCTATTTTTAACTGCGCCATAAGGAGATCGAGTGCCAACTAATCCAGTTGCAAATTGGTCCAAATTTGTTTTACCAACGACAACCGCGCCAGCATTTTTCAATAAGTGGACAAGTGCAGCATCTTGTTCAGCAGGATGAGAGATGATCTTACATGCCGCAGTAGACACAAATCCTTTTACATCAATATTGTCTTTAACTGCGAATGGAATTCCATATAACGGAAATTGCTGATAAATATTCTCTAAGTCATGAGTATCGATTTGAAGATCTTCAATCTGTTGTTTGATTTGTTTGACAGTCGCAATTGAAATCCATGCATTGTCCTGCGGATCAAAGTTACTCACTAAGTCACACAATTTTTCGATATTAATTTCACCAGTTTGGTAAGCCCGTTGCCAATCACTAATCGTCCAGCCACTCATTTTTTCTAAGTACATTTTTTGAATCCCATCTTGTATACAAGTTTGAATTGCATTTGCAGGATCCATGCCAAAAAATAACAAACTGTTTTTTATATCTTTTTTATATATGTGAGACTGATATGCAATAATTTAGATCATTTTTTTTTAGTCAAAATGCAAGCTTGCTATTTATGAGTGCAATATAGGATGGTTTATAAAATTGGTGCTCTACTTAGGCAACTTCATCCACTTGGTCATCTGAATAGATTGAAGTCTGTAGCGGTCAACTGTTTTTTAGAGTGAGTCAGCATCGCCTTTATGCTCTTTCAAAAGCTCAAGTTTTTTTATGATTTAACTTTATTTTATCGTGGCGATCTTTTACGTTTTTTATGACTTTTCCTACAAGTTTTTATTTTTTATGCTGAGGAATATGACGATGTACGCTCTAAATATTAACCTTATATTTTAAGTATCACTTCTCTATAAGTAATATGTGAGCAATCCAATAAAAAATGCGTATTAAATTTTTACGCAATAAATAGGGTCTGTTGAGATTTCATAAATGGCTTGCGTTGTAGGTTAAAATTGAGCAGGCAAGGCATGAAACGAAGAGAATAGCGAGACTATTTTCGAGTTTCATAACGTAGGCTGAGATAATTTTAGCCACAACCCTTCGGGACTTGTGTGTTTTTTGCCGCTACGTCGTTACGAACTACTCATTTAGAATGACTAAATTTCGTATTTCGCGCCTAGTATCGCCTAAAAAACACACGTAGTCGCAAACATAGACGAATTGTCAACAGACCCTATAATATATAAGACTCGTCCTACGCCTACATAAAACAACAGCTATATTTTATCAATGAGAATGCTATGGTTAAGCTAAGTGGTCAGTTAATCTGTGTGTCTGAACAAGAATTAAATATCGTAATCGAATGTCTTCCAGAACATATCAAGTTAACCAGACAAGAACAAGGTTGTGTTTCTTTTGAGGTCAAACAAAGCCAAAATCCCTTAATTTGGGATGTGCATGAAGTTTTTGAGAATCGACAAAGTTTTGAAAATCATCAACGTAGAATATCAGGTTCTGTGTGGGGAATTAAAACCCAACATATTCAAAGATTGTATGAAATAACCCTCGATTAGAGGGCTATCTCAAAAATTTAAACTTTGCCTAGCCTGCTCTATTCACTTATTCCAACTCTTTTAATATCGCCTCATTAAAGGCAGGAATATCATCTGGACTACGCGATGTAATGAGTACCCATCCACCCGTATTACAACGATGAACTTCTTCATCGATCCAGTTTGCACCTGCATTCTCTAAATCTATACGAATACTTTTATATGAAGTCAAATTTTTATCTTTAATTCTTTCTGCATTGATTAAAGCCCATGGTCCATGACATATGGCAGCAATCGGTTTCTTATGGTCTGTAAAGGATTGAATGATTTTCTTAGCATTCTCATCAATTCTCAATTGATCGGCATTGACCGTTCCCCCTGGAATAACCAGCAGGTCATAATCACTTGGATCTACTTTTTCCAAAATCGCATGCGGACTATATGACACCGATTTTTCATCATCATGAACAACGGTTCGTACATCGTTTAATTCAATCGCAGCGTGTATGCTTTCTATGCCCTTGCTCGTCAAAAAGTCCAAAGGTTTTTTAAGCTCATCATGCTCAACGCCAGAATTGGAAGTGATGAATAGTACTTTTTTAGTCATTTTCTTACTCCAACAATACGGTATATTTCAAGCTAACAAAAAATACGATTGTAGATGTACAAGTTTTAGCTTCTTATTGTTAAATGTTTTAGGATATTGTTTTAAGGCTTGTTATATATCCTTTTATTTTTTTGATCTATAAATAATTAAATACCACTATTAAGCAGCCTATGTATTAAACATCAAATACCGCCATAACAAAAACTACAGAAAAGACCAAAAATTATTCATTCAAAAAATGGCATAACTATTGCTTTTTCAAGTGACCTTTTAGTTATGAATCTCCTCAATGAAGCTTATTAAACGCTCTTTATTTTTACAAGTGATGATTGCATTGGTGATTGGTTGTTTATTCGGTTACTTTTTGCCACATATTGCGATCAATTTTCAAGTGTTTGGTAATGGCTTTGTCAAACTTGTCAAAATGCTGATTGCACCGCTTATATTCTGTGTCATTGTGTTGGGAATCTATGGTGCAGGAGACTTAAAAAAAGCTGGGAAAGTGGGAATAAAAACGCTGATTTATTTTGAAATCATGACCACTATCGCTTTAATTTTAGGATTAGCCGCAGCCTACATATTTAAACCTGGGCATGGTATGCACGTGGATATTTCAACTTTAGATGCGTCCCAAATGACCAAGTACAATGAAAATATCCATGCAGTTACAGGCGTATCTGATTTCTTTTTAAATATGATTCCTCAAACCGCTGTGGGCGCATTTACAGGGAATGATATTCTGCAAGTGGTTGTCTTTTCAATTTTATTTGGCGTTGCATTATCTATGCTGTCTAAAGATGTCAGTGAACCTGTCGCCTCTTTTATTGACAAAATATCTCAAGTTATTTTTAAAATCATGTCCATCATCATCAAACTGGCTCCTATCGGCGTTTTTGGTGCAATTTCTTTTACCGTGGCAAAATTTGGAATAGAAACTTTACTTAATTTGGGCTATTTGGTCTTAATTTATTATGCAACTGTGATTTTCTTTGTGATCGTCATACTTGGTCTGGTATTAAAACTCCTAGGTTTCAATATTTTTAAGCTCATTCGCTATTTTAGAGAAGAAATCACCATCGTATGTGGAACATCATCTTCTGATTCAGTATTACCGCAAGTGATGTATAAACTAAAAAAATTAGGGATAAAAGACTCCACTGTAAGCCTAGTCATTCCATCGGGTTACTCTTTTAACTTAGATGGCTTTTCAATTTATCTCACCCTTGCTGTTGTATTTATCGCGCAAGCGACAGGTGTTCACCTAACAATTTCAGACCTCATCATGATTCTTTTAATCACCTTATTTACCTCAAAAGGAGCACATGGCATTCCTGCATCAGCGATCGTTGTACTCGCTGCGACTTTATCCAGCTTTCCTGTTATCCCAGCGATTGGCTTGGTATTGATCCTTTCAGTGGATTGGCTGATTGGTATTTTAAGAGCAGTAAGCAACTTGATTGGTAATTGTGTCGCAACTTTAGTGATTGGTGTATGGGAAAATGATGTTGATAAGAAACGTGTATATCAAATGTTAGATGATCCGAACTGGGCAAAAAATGAATTGAGCAGTTAAAACGCAATTAACACATAGTGGGGAAAAATTAGAGTTTTATTATGTAGCAAAACCAATGCACTACATAACCAACGCACTATTAGCAACACAATACGCTTTAGATAAAATCCTTTAACGCTATCTTAAGCACACATATTTCATAAAAACCATTTCCGCATTGAGTCGCTGAAATGGTTTTTTATGAATCACAGTTATTCACTTAAACTAAAGCCCTCAATCGAAGACCATTCCAGGAAGCACACACAAAAAATCGTGCTGATCATCATGACGGATCATTTGATATGGCTATGCTGTGATTATCTATGCTGTCATTAGCCATACGGTAATGTCCCCATAATACAATCACCAACACCATACCCCCTGCGCATAATGCAACGAGAAAACCCGATCTTAGCCCATAGCCATCAACCATTTGTCCAGAGATTGCTGCTCCTAGTGCCACACCAACATTTAACCCAGCCAGTAACCATGTCATACCTTCCGTCAGGCGATGTTTTGGCACAATGCGCTCAACCAGTGCCATTGCGACGATCATCGTCGGTGCAAAAAATACTCCTGCCAGTAAAACACTACTTGCCAGCAGCGTAATACTATTCACCCATAATAAGGGTAATGTACTCGCTGCAGTTGCCACACCTCCAAGTAATAAAAGATGCTGTAAAGACATTTTCAATTTAACTGCACCAAATAATAAGCCAGCTAAACATGAACTTAACGCATATGCAGAAAGCACCAAACTAGCAGCTGCAGGCTGACCAAAATGTTCAGCAAAGGCGACACTAACGATATCAATCGTGCCTACAATGATCCCCATTCCAACCATTAACAATGTCAGCAAGCGTATCTGAACAAACATAATGATTGAGCCGGAACGCTTATGAGTTAAATCTTGTGTGTCGATTTGGGGTTCTGTACCTCGTTGTAACACCAGTAAAAATACACCGATAATCAACAACAATGTTGCAACCAGTAAACTTGCTTGTGGTAACACTGCTACCGATAAGCCAACAGACAATGGCGGGCCAATAATAAAGGTGACTTCATCTAGTACTGTTTCTAGTGAGTAAGCGGTTTGTAATTGAGCTTGTCCAGCATATATTGCCGTCCAACGCGCCCTTACCATGGCAGATATACTGGGCATAAAACCCGCCAATAATGCCCCCACAAACAACGTCCAATCAGCTGCCCGCCACCATGAAGCAAATACCAATATCAGTAAACCGATACTGCTGATCGTTGTTACGATAGGCAGTATGCGGCTTTGTCCATATTGATCAACTAACTTTGATACTTGGGGCGACACTAATGCGTATGTCAATACGAATACCGCAGATACTCCACCTGCCAGCGCATAACTCCCCCTCATTTGAGACAACATAACAATGATACCAATGCCGGTCATCGGTAAGGCAATCCGAGCCAATAGCCCAGCCAAAGCAAAACCTTGGGTCCCTGCGACAAAAAATAGTTCTCTATATGGACCAATCATCAGACTCTCCTGAATACAATCTCTTGCAAACATATAAGGATTCAGTAAAAATACATACATTGCGTATGAATAAAGCATACATTCATACGAAATGTATGTAAATAATCATACGAAATGTATGTAAGGAGAAATTGATGGTTCGTCGTACACGTATTGAAATGGAAGAAACCCGTGCTGCACTGATTACAATGGCTCGAAAAGTCTTTAGTGAACGCGGTTATGCCGATACCTCAATGGATGATCTCACCGCACAAGCAGGTTTCACTCGTGGTGCGTTGTATCACCATTTTGGTGATAAAAAAGGATTACTGGCTGCAGTCGTTGCACAAATCGATCATGAAATGGATCAACGTTTAGATATGATCTCCGAACAAGCTAAAGATATTTGGTCGGGATTTAATCAGCGTTGTCATACTTATCTGGACATGGCAATAGAATCAGAATATCAACGCATCGTACTGCGTGATGCACGGGCGGTATTGGGTGGCGCATCTATAGATTCGCAACAACACTGTATTGATTCTATGCAAAGACAGATAGCACAACTTATCCAGCAAGGAATCATTGAGCAAGCTGATCCGCAAGCACTCGCCTGCTTAATTTATGGCAGTTTAGCTGAAACCGCATTTTGGATAGCTGATGGTGACGACCATAATCAAAGACTCAAGTCTGGAAGAACAGCACTAAACCTTTTACTCCGCGGGTTATTGATTAAAGCGGATCAATAAAAATTCTGATTGCTATGAGTTCAGGGATTAAATTGAAACTCGATATTCAGAATAAAGTCAGAAAACTA
This sequence comes from Acinetobacter sp. 1125_18A, assembly GCF_052824985.1. Taxonomy (NCBI): domain Bacteria; kingdom Pseudomonadati; phylum Pseudomonadota; class Gammaproteobacteria; order Moraxellales; family Moraxellaceae; genus Acinetobacter; species Acinetobacter sp. 1125_18A. Next base: position 429,068 of record NZ_VTDG01000004.1, on the reverse strand, counting down.
GGATCGATATCCCTATTGATGACTTCAATTTAGGATAGTTTTTAGCTTAAACCGATCCTGATTTTAACTATGTATCTTTTGTCTGCTATACGATAAATTAACTGTAATTCTGAATTTTCGAGGTTTTTTTGAACTGGAATAATATAGAGATCCATTTTTCTCAAGTTGTTTTAAAACCATTTACATCTTTAGATGCTGATGAGGTATTTCAGCATATTACTCCCACCTTGACTCGATATATGGCTTGGGATCCTCCGCAAAGCCGTCAAGAGTTTGATGAGATTTGGCATAAATGGCTAGAGAATATTAAAGATGGGAATGAGTTAATTTTCGTCGTCAGAAACATTGCCAATCATGAGTTTCTTGGCCTTGCAGGATTGCATCAAATACAAACGGAAACACCTGAATTAGGCATTTGGATTCGAGAAGATCGACATAAGTCAGGATTTGGTAAAGATGCGGTAACAAGCATGGTTCATTGGGCTTCTGTTAACTTGAGTTTTAAAAATTTTATTTATCCTGTAGCTGTCGAAAATTATGCCAGTCGCCATATCGCGGAATCTTTAGGTGGGGTTATTTCTGAGTATAAAAAGAAACCTAAATATGATTCTGTAACCTATGCTATTCCTCCTCATACTGCATAATACCAATGGATAGATTGAATTGTTTATGATTTATTGATGATGGATACTGAGCATATTTGCAGTTTTGCAATCAACTCACGCGGTAATGGTGGCATTTTCATGTAAAAGTCGATACGATAATGAGAATTATTGTTATTTATATGGAATAAATCATGGCGCTGAATGCACATCGCACTTTTATTCAAGTGAAAGAGAAAATATATCTAGGTCCAAACTATATCCGTATTATTTTTGACTGTGCAGATGTTGAGAAATTCAAACACACCAGTATTGGTGATAACAATAAAATTTTTATTCCAAGGCATGATCAAACCACAATAGAAATTCCTGATTTTGATTTTAATCAACGTAAATGGATTGTCAGTAATCCTGAGATGATGCCAGAAATTCGGACTTATACCCATCGTGATATTGATTTAGTCAATAAAACTCTAACCATCGAGTTTGCAATGCATGGTACAGATACGGTGGCTTGTCACTGGGCAGATCGTGCTCAACCTGGAGATCAAATTGGCGTAACCATGTCTACTGCCGCTAAAAATTCAATCCCTACAGGACTAAATCATTATCTCATTATCACCGATGGGACGGGACTTGCAGTCACTCAAGTGATCTTAGAAAAATTAACAGCTGATGCCAAAGTATATGTCATTGCAGAAGTGGCAACTGTAGAAGATCAAATCGAACTACATACACAAGCTGATTTAGAGCAAACATGGCTGTTCAATCCGAACCCGCTTCAGCAAAGTTTATTGGCTGACGAATTGTTACGCCATCCTGAATTCATTAATCTACCAGCAAGCCGTTTTGCACATATTACCGCTGAACTACAAGCCGTACGGGCATGTCGTAATATCTTAAGAAAGCAAAGTGATTGGGGCAAAGAAGATTGTTATGCCTGTTCTTACTGGCAGATTGGGAAAGCAGATAATGAACGACAGTCTAAAGTGTTAGATGATTAAGCCCAAAGTGAATAAATGATCAATCCCGAAATATCTGATTTATATTATTTCGGATAGATGCATTAAAACCTTATAAACTAGCGTTTATAAGGTTTTTGATTCCCAAAAAAACTCAATTGAAAAAACACGAGTCTTAGAAATATAGAATAATTAGAGAATCAAGTTTAATACCTAAGAACTGACAAATTTCCAAACTCATTCATGAATGTAATAGAGAAAATCAGCTAGACATCAAAACCAAACTCATATTATTGATTTAAAAATATTTAAATCGTTTTCTCATTCATATAGCGCCAATATCGCTTTGGTACATATTGAATATGCAGTTTAATGTTTTTTCGCGCTGAAATATTTACACTGTTAAAATAATCTTTCCAAAGCTGATCATATAGAACCTCTTGATGATCTAATTCAACACTAAAATCCTGACTAGAGCCTTGATGAATATTTTGATCAATTTCTAAGACATTCATATTGACTTGATGAACCTGTCTTAAATCATAATAGATACCAAAATTTCGTTTTTCATCATAAATAAGCCAGCGCTGATCTTGATATCTGGTTTTAAAATGCTTTTCGATCAAAGGCAAAACATTGAAATCTGGCTTAACCAAGCTTAAAAATAATTCATCTTTACACTTTTTAAAGCGAACAAAAGCTTCCATACGATGTTTTTCTCTTCCCACTTGTTTGGCCCATTTTGACAGTGCCAAAACATCTGGATGACCATAATCTCGATCAATCGCTTTTTGAGCGAAGAATGCATAAACACTAAAATTAAACAGATGTTGAAAAGCATCTTCCTGTTCAGATAAAAAAGTATAGTAAAAATTACGTAAACCACTTGCTGAAACTTTTAACTTTAGGCCTTGCCAAACTCTATTGGCTTGAGCGTCATTGGATTCAACAAAAATCGTTTCATCAAATAAAGCGGCTTGGGTGTTGTTTTCACTTGAGACAATGACATCAAACTCTTTAAATTGAAATGCACGAAATACACAGCACAAAATCCCTGTCATGGTCCCATCAAAAATATATTTCACCATTTAGAATAACAAGTCCAACTGGGGTGAAAGTTGTTGAGTATATTTTGAATGCCCTGTCTGTAATATTTTCTGGCGAATTTGACTGGGTAATTGATCTTTTAAAAATGGTGGAGTATCTGCACAACGAATAAAATGCATGGCCCTGTTATAAGCAATCCCCAATTTTTTGATTTGATCAATATGAATTTTACCAAAGCGACGTGCTTGAACAATCTTTTTAGCTGAACGCACCCCAATTCCAGGGACTCTTAAGATCATTCGATATTCAGCTTGATTGATATCGATAGGAAATTGTTCAGGATGACGTAGTGCCCAGCTCAGTTTGGGGTCAATATCTAAGTCTAAATTTGGATGCTTTGCATTGACAATTTCAGTCGCTTCAAAACCATAAAATCGCATTAACCAATCAGATTGATACAATCTATTTTCACGCAGTAATGGCGGTGCTGAACCCACTGAAGGCAATGCTTTTTCTTCATCATTAATCGGAATATAGCCCGAAAAATATACCCGTTTTAGTTTAAATTCTTTGTAGTGATGATCAGCCATTAAGATAATATCCTGATCCGTTTCATTATGTGCGCCCACCACCATTTGAGTTGTTTGTCCTGCTGGAACAAACTTCGGCACAGTTTTTATAATTTTTCTTTCATCTTTAAATTGAATCAAACGATCTCGAACAATGCCCAAATCTTTTTGCACTTCATCATGGGTTTTTTCAGGAGCAAACTTTTTAAGGCCTTCCGCGGTAGGCATTTCTAAATTGATACTCATCCGATCTACATAAAGCCCTGCCTCATGGATAATCTCCTGTGAAGCACCTGGAATCGTTTTAAGATGAATATAGCCATTAAAGTTTTCTTCTAATCGTAGCTTTTTAACGACTTGTAGCATGCGCTCCATGGTATAGTCTGCTGACTTAAAAATTCCTGAACTGAGAAAAAGGCCTTCGATATAATTTCTTCTATAAAAATTAATGGTTAAATCAACAACTTCTTGTACCGTAAAAGCAGCTCGTTTGACATCATTAGAACGGCGAGAAACACAATATGAGCAATCAAAAATACACACATTGGAAAATAAGATTTTAAGCAGCGACACACATCGACCATCTTCGGTATAACTATGGCAAATTCCAGCCCCCGTATTGCCTAGCCCACTGTCTTTGTTTTTACGGTTACTGCCACTGGATGAACATGACACATCATACTTCGCAGCATCTGCTAAAATTTGCAGCTTTTCTCTAATACGCTCTGTCATCACTCACACCTAATTTTCCGAATGAACTTTAGTGATTATATAAATTATGAGCGGTCAACAACGGCTATTTCTTTATTGTTGCGACATGAGCTGTCGTATAAATTTAAAGCATTAGGGTCTGTTGACAATTCGTCTATGTTTGCGACTACGTGTGTTTTTTAGGCGATACTAGGCGCGAAATACGAAATTTAGTCATTCTAAATGATGAGAAACATCGTTTCGCAAGGTAACAACGTAGCGGCAAAAAACACGCTAGTCCCCCGCTGCGCCTTGCGCTGCAAGGGTTGTGGCTAAAATTATCTCAGCCTACGTTATGAAACTCGAAAATAGTCTCGCTATTTTCTTCGTTTCATGCCTTGCCTGCTCAATTTTAACCTACAACGCAAGCCATTTATGAAATGTCAACAGACCCTAAATAGAAATTATTGTGCTAGAAAAAACCTGAATTATTGCCCATTCAATTGAATGGGCAAATAACTTAAGCAGAAACAACTACATTTTAAGCTTGAGCAGAAAGTGGAACACCAAATAAACGATCAAAAGACCAATTAAAAATAAAGGTATAAATTGGAATGATAACAATTAAAGCCGCATCTAATAAAAATGCCTCTAGAAAACTAATATTCATCCACCATGCAATCAATGGAATAAGAAAAACCACCAAGGTTAATTGAAATCCGATCGCATGAGCTACACGGCGTTTTACTGTACGTTGACGTAAAGTTTGGCGTTTTTCCCATGCTTCAAAAATTAAGTTATAAATAAAGTTCCAGCTCACAGCAATCGTGGTAATCAGGAAAGCCAAAGGCCCCGTATGGGTTAATTGTGTACCCGAAAGTAGTGCCAGCCCTAAAGAAGAAATACCTAATCCAATGATTTCATAAGTACTTACATAAATTACTCTACGTTTAAGACCTTGCATAAACTTACCCAAACAGATTTTCAAAAAAGCTATTTTAATTTCAGTTATAATAATAGATAAAGACAATAGCTTTCAGTTTGACTGATACCAATTATGAATTTCACCAGCGAAAATATAGAATTATTTGTAAAAGTACTGGATACAGGCTCTTTTTCTGCTGCGGCTCGTGCCTTAAATCGAGTACCATCAGCCGTCAGTATGGGCATCGCAAATATCGAAGCAGAATTAGGCTTACTACTGTTTGAAAGAACACCGCGCAAAGTGATTCCGACAGCGTCAGCACTTGCCCTAGCCCCACAGGCAAGAATCATCTCAGAACAATTAAAACAATTGAGTAAGCATGCTTATGAACTGTCCTTAGGTTTGGAGAGTACTTTAAAAATAGGTGTTGTATCAGATGTAAACAATCAAAAACTTTTACAATCTATTGATAAACTTGCAGCAAAATACCCGTTGCTCAATATCGAAATCATTACTGCGCCACAAGATGATATTTTGCATTTACTGTATTCAGAACAAATCACAATTTGTTTAGCGGGTTCAGGGCAACATATCAAAATGCAAGAACATTTGCAGTTGGTCAGCATGGAGGTTGTTGTTGCAACTATATCTGCAAATCATGCCTTGATGAATCAAGCAGTTCATCCTATTTATATCGAGGATTTGGTTAATGTTCGGCAAATTGTTGTCGCGAGTAGTGCGCTTGATATTGCAGATTTGAGATCGGTAATTGCTGCATCTTACTGGCGAACCAATGATCTACAAACGGCGATTGATATGGTTGAGATCGGCTTGGGATGGGGAAATTTCCCATATTCATTGGTCAAATCACATATTGATGCTGGGCGTTTAATCCAAATTGATTTTAAAAATACCTACAATCAACTTTCTGTTCCGATTTATCTGATTTGGTTAAAAGATAAAGCACTACCTAAAGCATCGCGCGAATTAATCGAGCTAATTAGACAAAGTCTAAATGAACATAACGACGCGTTGAGTAACAGCAATACTCTCTGATTCAGCGCTCGATAGTCATTTTATTTTATCCAGTTTTCATTGTAAATTTATTAGAATTGAATGAAATTCTATAAAAAATTTGACTTGCGAAGCTCAGCACTTACAATACGCCTTTTAGATTTCTAGTATTACCTAAATCATGTCAAACGATCAAATTGAAGCACAAATTGTAGAATTAGACAATTTGCAAGAACACCGTGAAATTGTGACATTTATGCGTAGATCGTCACCGCTCAATACTTCACAACGTACTGCGCTTGAACAACATCGTGAGTTAATTTTGGAATACCCTGTCGGCGATTTACGTCAACACTTTGAACATCCTGAACGCCCACTTACGGTAGAAATTGGTTTTGGTATGGGCCGCTCTTTGGTCCTGATGGCAAAAGCCAATCCTGAACGTAATTTTGTTGGAATCGAAGTGCATGTACCTGGTATTGCGCAATGTGTTTATGAAGCAGGAATGGCGGAAGTTAAAAACCTACGTGTTTTAGATGCAGATGCAATTCAAGTTTTACGAGAAATGCCTGACAATAGTATCAATACGGTTCAACTTTATTTCCCTGATCCTTGGCAGAAAAAACGACATTTTAAACGCCGTTTTGTTTCTCATGATCGTATGCCATTGGTTGAAGAAAAACTTGAAATTGGTGGTACATTCCATGCTGCAACAGACTGGGAACCCTATGCTGAATGGATGCTCGATGTTTTAGACAATCGCCCTCGTTTAGAAAACTTAGCAGGCAAAGGCAATAGCTATCCTCGTCCGGACTGGCGTCCACAAACCAAGTTTGAACGTCGTGGTATTGAGGCAGGCCATAAGATTAATGACTTTATTTTTAAGAAAATAAACTAATGATCTAAGAAAACTAGACTGAGTCTACAATTAAACATTATAGGGTTAAATATTAATTATTTAACCCTATTTTTACATCTAAATTGAGGTAATTATTCGAGTTAATTCTTGTTCTAAAAATAATTAATTCAAACAATCAAAACATAAATATAAGACCTCATACGAGCCATAGTCTCTACTCAGCGCAAAATTCAGCCGGATAGGAATCAAGAGAAGAAATCAGGGCTAAAGGTCAATTAAATAATGGTCATTTTTTGATATTCAAACAAATATTGATAATTGTCAGATCAAAGTCTGAACGGCTACAAATTGAAACCGGTTCTAAAACAACATTCTCCACTTGCATGTAATTTTACATCAAGCTCTTTGACTAATACTTTCAGTATTCACTCAGCGTGACTATTATTTTATATGTTGTAATTTAATGACGATAGTTGGTTCATTTTAAAAGATTATTCAGTAAGGATTCTTTTTATACATATAAAGCTACCTTTGGCGCCCTGCTCTTTAACTCCATTAAAAATCGTATTTTGGTTGATTTTAAAAACAAACAAAATAAACTACCTACCGTTAGGTAGTTTTAATTATACAAACTTGGGTGAAATTTATGCAAGGACACTTACAGACTCACAAAATGAGTACTTCATTTATCATATTACTCTCACTATTAACTGCTTTAGATGCCTTAGCAATTGATATTTATGTGCCCGCATTTCCAGTGATAGCGACCTCATTACAGGTATCTACCAGTCAAATCCAACAAACATTATCAATTTTTTTAGTAGGTTTAGCTGTTGGCCAAGGCTTATATGGACCATTTCTTGATCGTTTTGGTCGAAGAATTCCATTATTAATTGGTTTAATTATTTTTATTTTGGGTTCTCTGCTCGCAGCAGTCGCAACTTCACTTGAACTATTATTGTTCGCACGCTTTCTTCAAGCCATTGGTGCTGCATCTGGTCTGGTCACACCTAGAGCAATTATTAGCGATATTTGTAATGAGCAAGATGCAGCTCGCCATTTTTCTGTGTTAATGCAAGTCATGATGGTCATTCCAATCATTGCCCCTTTGGTTGGAAGTCAACTTTTGAACTACGGCACATGGCATATTATTTTTTATACATTAGCCTTACTATCTTTTATGTTATTGGTGTGGAGTAGTATATCTGTTCCAGAAACATTAGCTCTTTCGAATAGACAACCCTTAAATCTAAAAAATATTTTCAAAAATTACTATCTTCTATGTAGAAATAAAAGCTATTTCAGTTTTACCCTTGCTGGAGGCTTTCTACTCGGTGGGTTCTTCTTCTACATTAGCAATTCACCCTATATTTTTATTCAACATTACTCAGTCAGCCCTGAACATTATAGTTATCTCTTTGCACTCAATGCACTGTGTTTCATCATCTTTGGTCAGCTTTCAATTTGGTTATTGAATAGAGGATGGTCTGCTTACCAAGTTTTAAAGCTAGGCTCTATTATTTTAATGTTTTTTACACTTATGCTTAGCCTAGTAACGTTACTGTATACACCAAGTTTATGGGCTTACACCCTATTACTGACTGTGGTTATTAGTTCTACAGGGCTTTTATTTGGTAATCTTACAGCACTGACCATGCAACAGGTACAACATCACTTAGCAGGAATCGCTTCAGCTTTAATTGGCTTACTTCAATATAGTTTCGGAGCAGTTATTGGTTTTATTGCCAGTCTTGCAACAGAAAATATCCTCGTCCTTCCTGTAACTTTACTTATATGTGCTTTTTGTATGATTATATTAAATACAATTGCTCATAAAAATGCTTAAAAATAGATAGTGCTAAATATCTAATATTAGATATTTAGCACCTTTTAACCGATTAACACCTCAAGTGCTTTTAAGATCGCATCTAATCTTTTTTTATATTTATCTTTACCACCATAAATGAGCTCACTTTGCAAAGCATCTACAAAACACATGCACAGTCGAGCCAAAGTTGTTGAATCAAACTTCTTGTTTTCTATATTTTCAGCGAATACGTTTTTAAAGATATTCTCCAAATCATCCATAAATATATGCATCGGATCAATCACTTGATCATAAATATGCTGTGGTGGGTTAATGAGCGCATTCATCCAAAATTGTACATCATATGAAGCATCAAATCGTTCACCTATGCTGCAGAAATACGCACAAAGTTGTTGATGAAAATTTTCTCCACCAGTTAATGTATTTTTTGCATAAGTCAGTTCATGATTAATCATAATCGGAATTAGACTCAAATATAAATCATCTTTATTTTTGAAATGTGCATAAATAGAGGGTTTTTTAATGCCAACGTCTTCGGCTATTTCATTCATTGATGTTGCAGTAAAGCCTTGTTTTGCGAATCGCTGCAATGCAATACTTTGAATTTTTTGTGCTGTCACAAATGAAACCTAACAAAAATTTTGCCTATTATATTAAAATTATCATCATTAAAGAAGAATTTAAGCTAAAGTCACCTGACTTCATTTTATAAAGCCATCACTAAAGATATATTCAATAATATATTTTTAATGGAGAGGCTAATTACTTATACATTTTTTGTGCGTAACTGATTGGCTTTAATATTCCACAATTTTGATCAAGCACATGTTCATTACCTCCTAATCTAATAATGGTTTAAAATTCATATACCTAGTTAGATAAGTTAAATGAATGTTAATCAAACCAAATTTTAGTTTGTTTGTTAATTGATCATTCTCATTTTAATCACCCTTTTTAATTAAACTTATAGGCTTGGTCCGAAAGTACTTATCAATACGAAAACCAGCATGTGTATTTTTGATATTTTTTACTTGAAGTAATCAGAATGTGATCATCAATTATTTAAATAAATGATTTTATAATCAAATTTCTACCTATGCTTTAAAAGCACATCATCTTAAAAATTTGACTACAAGGTATAATCTTTACTTTTAAAAACTATAAATATTTCTTTTTTATTCATAAAGATAACATCTATTTTATATATAACTATTCCATTTTTTCATATTTTTATTAATTTAAAATTCTCATTAAGATCGGAGAAATTTCAAAAACACTGGAAAGAAAAATGTTGAATACAACAGGTTTTCATTTTAAAAATTTGGCTTTGTCCCTCGGTATTCTCAGTTTTACACTTTTAGTTGGTTGTGGAAATAAATCGCCACAAAACAATGAACCCAAAGCTGAAGCGTCACAAACAGCAGAACAACCACAAGAGGTCCGTTTTGCTTGGGGTGGTGGTCCCCGTGTCTGGGTCCTAGGTAAAGCCGACGGAGATTTTGAAAAAGCTTTAGGCACCAAAATTAAGTGGGTTGAATTTGCATCGGGAGCAGATGTGATTAATTACTTTGCTGCCAATGAAATTGATATCGCCCGTTTTGGTTCAAGTCCTGCTGTTGCAGGGATCACTCGCGGATTACCCATTGAAGTCATTGGCTTAGAGGGTCTAATTTCAAGTGCAGAGCGTTTGATTGTTCGACCTGAAATTAAAACTCTACAAGACTTAGTGGGTAAAAAAGTTGCTTTCCCTGCAAACTCAACTGCACAATATGCATTAGAACAAGCACTTACATTAAATAAAATTGATAAATCAAAAATCAAATTATTACCACTTAAACCTGCTGAAATTGTTTCTGCATGGACTCGTGGCGATATTGATGCTGCCTATGTTTGGGGCCCATTTACACAACAATTAGAAAAACAAGGTGGCAAAGAGATTTATCGTACAACGACACTAAATGAACAAGGCATTTTGGTTTATAACAACTTCGCTGTCCGCAAAGAGTTTGCAGAAAAACACCCCGATCTTGTGATTAAGTTTTTAAAAGCATACCAAGAACAAGTTGATGAATATAAAAAAGATCCGAAATTAGCTTCTGAAAAAATTTCTAAATACTTAAACCTTCCATACGAGCAAGTTGAAACTACATTGGCAGGTATTGATTACATTCCTTTGAAAGATCAAGCATCTGAAAAGTACCTAGGTACAACATCAAACGATGAAAACTCAGGCTTGGCAAAAGCAACTCAAGATATTGCTAAATTTTTAGTCGGTATCGGCGAGCTAAAACAGTCTGATGTTCCAAAAAGTTATGCGCCCAATATCGACAGTAAATACCTTATCGAAGCAACTAAATAAGGTTATAGAATGAGTCAGTTGAACCCGTTTAAAGCAAAAGTAATTAGTGCATTATCACTAATCACTTTTGTTGTTATTTGGCAGCTTGTGTGTACGTTTAAACTTGTGTCACCCATTTTATTGCCATCCCCCTTACAAATAGTAGATACAGTTTTAGATTTATTTCAAAACGGTTATCGAGATGCTCCATTTTATCAACACATTTTAGTGAGTACGGCACGTGCATTTTTTGCATTTTTCATTGCCATTATTATTGGTGTTCCTTTGGGGTTATTAATGGGCCGTAGTCCTGTACTCAATGCCATTTTAGATCCATTCGTACAATTTTTACGCCCTATTCCTAAAATTGCTTTAATCCCATTAGTTGTTGTGTGGTTGGGGATTGGTGAGGCATCAAAATTTTTCCTAATCTTTATTGCTACTTTACTTAGTGTAATTGTTGGCGCAACTGCAGCAAGCCAAAACGTTCCACAGGGTTTAATTCAAGCTGCACAAACAATGGGACTAGGAAAAGCATCAATCTTATTTCGTGTCATTTTACCCTCTTCACTTCCTGAAATTTTCACCACGATTCGCTTATCGATTGGTATTGGTTGGACCTCATTAATTGCGGCTGAGATGGTTGCTGCAACGTCAGGTTTAGGATGGATGATCATTAACGCGGGCTCATACTTGCGTACTGATGTTGTGATTGTCGGTATTATTTTACTTGGAACAATTGGCTTTATTTTAGATTGGCTCATTGTAAAAGCACAGCAAAAATGGGCACCTTGGACAGGAAAAGTATAATGACTCAAACATTTATTCAGCTAAATAATGTTCAAAAAACATTCAAGCAAAACAAATCTGAAAATACGGTTCTAAAAGACATTAACTTAGAAATTTCTGAGGGTCAGTTCGTTTGTTTACTTGGTCCATCTGGCTGCGGTAAATCAACTATTTTGAACTTACTTGCAGGTTTTGAAAAACCTAGCTCTGGTAACATTTATGTAGATGGTCAACCTATTTCAGCACCAGGCATTGATCGAGCTGTTGTATTCCAACAAGCACAATTATTCCCTTGGCTTACAGTGAAAGAAAATATTTATTTTCCCCTTAAGCAATTAAAGGGAGAGCCTAAATACATTACCGAACAAACTGAATATTACTTAGAAAAAACAGGTTTAAAAAAATTTGAAAATCATCGCGTTTGGCAAATTTCAGGGGGGATGAAACAACGTGTTGCACTTGCCCGTGCTTGGGTCATGAAACCAAAAATTTTACTCATGGATGAACCCTTTGGTGCTTTGGATGCTCAAACACGTATTTTGATGCAGGAAACATTAACTAAGCTTTGGCAAAATAACAAAACGACCGTTTTATTTGTCACTCATGATATAGACGAATCTTTACTTTTAGCAGATCGCATTATCTTAATGGCAGGACATCCTGGGCGTATTGCAGAAGATATTCAAGTCAATTTACCCCATACACGTACGATTGAAAATATTGCTCCACAGCCAGAATTCATTGAAGCCAAAAAACATATTTTAGAAATTATGCGCAAAGAAGTTAACCGCATGATTGATTACATACACTAAATCTACAGGACACTTTTATGTTATTAAGTCATTTACCCCGCGTTAAACTTGTTCATGCACCTACTCCTCTTGAGTTTTTACCTAACTTAACCAAAGCATTAAACGGTCCTGAAATTTATATCAAACGCGATGATGCAACAGGTCTTGCTACTGGTGGAAATAAAACCCGTAAATTAGAATTTCTAATAGGCGATGCAATTGCAAAAGGCGCAACACATGTGATTACTCAAGGTGCAACTCAATCTAACCATGTTCGTCAAACCATTGCTGCAGCAAATAAATTCGGCTTAAAAGCATCTGTTTTACTTGAACAACGCGTCAGTGATGCTGCAGATGAATATTACAACAATGGGAACTTATTGCTGGACGAAATTTTAGGTGCCATATCAATTGAAGTTGTTCCTGGCGGTACAGACATGGCTGCTGCTTTAGAAGCAAAAGCAAAAGAATTAGAAGCACAAGGTGAACGCCCTTATATTATTCCAGGTGGAGGCTCAAACGCTATTGGTGCTTTAGGTTATGTATCTACTGCAATTGAATTAATTAACCAACTCAACCAGATCCAACTTGCCCCAACTCATCTTGTACATGCAACAGGGAGTACTGGAACTCAAGCAGGTCTTTTAGCGGGTATTGTTGCAACAAATTCTAACTTACCTGTGTTAGGTATCAGCGTTCGTGCTGAAAAATCTAAACAAGAAGAAAACGTCTATAAACTTACTCGCTCAACTTTAGAACATCTTGGTTTGAGTGCTGATCTTATCGCACGTGAAAAAGTTGTGGCAAATAGTGACTATGTTGGCGATGGTTACGGTATCCCAACAGACAGCATGGTTGAAGCTGTTGAACTCCTTGCCAGAACTGAAGGTATTTTGCTTGACCCAGTTTACTCAGGTAAAGGTTTTGCAGGTTTAGTAGGCCTAATTCGCCAAGGTTATTTCACTAAAAACGATAAAGTGATCTTTCTGCATACTGGTGGTGCTGTAGGCTTATTTGGGTACCGTAAAGCATTCTCTCACAAAGACGCATACCGCTTGTAAAATGATTGATTTTTCAGAATTTCCTACGCTCGGAATCCTAGGTGGCATGGGGCCAGGTGCTGCAGTTGATTTTCAACAGCGCCTGCTCGATGCAAGCCCTGCAACTAAAGATCAGGAACATATTCCAACTATTGTTTGGAATCATGGTGGAATTCCTGACCGACAACTTGCACTTAAAAACTTAGGTGAAAGTCCTTTCAAAGCCATGTTACATGGTTTAAAAATTTTAGAACGTAGTGGTGTTGCTAAAGTGGCAATTCCATGTAACACCGCACATTTTTGGCATGCTGACTTACAACAACAGACCAATATTGAAATCTTAAATATGATTGAAATTACTGTACAACAGATTTTGGATCATTATAAATATGGTGATAAAGTTGGAATTTTAGCAACCAAAGGCGCCCTTTCTACCGAGTTATATCAACGTGAATTAAGTAAATATAACATCCCTTATGTAATGAATTCTGAAGAAGAAATTGAAAAAAAATTTATGCCTGCAGTTTATGCTGTAAAACGGAATGAATCAGAAAAAGCAGGTATCATTTTTCAAGAACTCAGTCAACGGCTTATAGATGTAGGTGCAGGTTCAATTATTTTAGCCTGTACAGAAATTCCCTTGGGCTTACACGCCATTCAATCTCCAATTTTAAATGTAAGCTTCGATACTACGCAACTTTTAGCAGATGCTTGTGTAAGGTGGTTTTACTAAAAATAAATCAGTCTTCATTTTCTATTTAAGAGAATACTTTGAATTATTTTCGGCTTTTTATTGCCTTATATTATATGGCATAAGCATGGATCAAGCAGTATATAAACCCATCTATAATCAATATAGATAAATACCTAGTGTTCGTAACATCAGTATGCATTGATAAAATTTAATTAACTATTCTTGATTCTAAAAGTTAAGCTTTGTCCCCAATGCCAAGACCCAAGCATTGTTGATATCATGTGTTGCACTAGGATGAACAATATATTGCAGGCTTGGACGTAACATCAGCCATTTTGTTGGATAATAACTATAATTTAATTCAATATTATATTCGGCATCAGCATTAAATTGTTTCTTATCATCTGCAAAACGATTATTGATATGAATACGATTAAGCGCAAAACCCAAATTATCCTCAGCTCGGCTGGTTATCACCCCATAATACTTTAGACCGATCTGTTGAGACTGATCCACCTTGTTGGTGGTACGGCTATGGAATGTAAAATTTGCAAAACTGTGTAAGCCCTGCTTTCCTACACCAACTGAAGTAAGTTGCTGGTCAAAATTAAACCAAGCGCCATAGGTATGATTTTGTCGCTGCCCCGTCCGTATATCCTTTTGATTTTTAGTTTCATCTGCAGTGTTATACATAGCCCCTACACGATAAGTTCCTGCTAATGCATTGATCAATGATTTCGGTCGCCAGATCATCTCTATGGGAATAGTGATACCATCAGCTTGATGGGTACTCAGATTCCAGCCATGCCGTTCTAAAGCATTTTGAGGGTTATATTCATAAACACCGATTTGTAAGGCGAGTTCTGGGTGAAATTGATATTTTAAACGAACACCCCATTGAGAAATTGGAGAGTTATACCAAATTCCGCTTTGCCATTTTCCCATTTGCGCAGCACAAAATGAATTATTTTGAAATTCACAAGACATCACATTGAAATCTGTACCCATTCCCAAACGCCCTAATTTAATACTGAGCCCCTGTTCTTTAAAGTTTTTCTCCAAAGAAAACTCGGTCAATCGACTTTTACTGTTGCCACGACCATAATTTGCTTGAACATTGGCAAGCTGTGGTGCGGATGGATCAGAAATATCTTCTGAAGATAAACTTTGTCCTTGTCTTGCTGTGATTGTTGCTCTTAATGTCATCCCTTCCCAGTTTGCCAGCTTTTCTAAATCTAAAGTTGAACCAATTAAAAATTGACTGGCATATTTAGGATCACTCCCCGGATTGTAGCCACCATCAACTAAATAAGCGCTGTCTACAATCAAGTTTGCATCTAATTTAATGCCTTGCTTTAAAAGTTCAGTCCGCATCCCCTGCCAATCACCAAACAAATAAGGGCTATTTTTGTCTAAGCTGTATTGAGCAGCATGTAACTGTATACTGAGCAATGAAACAAGAGAAATTGTAAATTTAATCAAATTTGACATAGGTTTACCTTAATTTTGCAAAGTCCATAATTTAAATAAATGACAGATGCTGGTTTTGCTATTCGACAAAACATGGTTTAATTTTTGGATTTCTCAAAAATGTGAATGATGAATGCGAGTTAAATCAATCAAGGCTTGATTTAACTAAAAGACGATTGTTCCAATAAATATTTTAGGGAATTTTTAAGCACCTACGTGGTCACAATAATTATGACAAAACTCCATCAAGCATGATTACTCATTGACGTTTATTCATCATTGAGTCACTGGCTTGGTTGGACAAATCTTTGCTGGGCTGCGAGATAAGACAGATACAACACGGGTGCCACAAAGAAAGCGACACTCCAGAAATCTAGATACACATATAAAAAAGCACCTAAAAATGCGCCAATCACAAAACCCACCACAATGCTGAAACTGTGCTGTAATTTTTGCATATTGCTATGGTTCCGATCTCTTAAATAATTAGAAATATCTATACCTAACTGTGTTGTATTTCCCGTCATCATGGTGCTCGGACTAATATGTTTAATTAAGGTTTTACTTGAAGTGTTACGAATAGCTAAGGCGATCAGCCCTAAACCACCTGTAATTGCGACAGTGACACTATTGGCATCTTTAAACGGTTCAAAATATAAACCCGCAAGCATAAACCCAATTAAAAAAATTGCTTCCCCCAAAAATAAATAACTTAAGGTGGTATGTTTTTGTACACTACGATCAATCCAATATTTGGTGATGGCAACAGTCAGAATAAATAAGGGAATTGCCCCAAGCTTAATCCAAATCCCAGGCCCACCTTTGACCCAAGCAGCACCAGCTAAGACTAAGTTTCCTGTGACATGCGCAGTAAAAAAACCAAACAGTGCGATAAAGCCAATGGTATCAATTGCGCCACCCACAATTGTCAATAACAAAGGATCTCGACATGTTTTCCAAAACCCACTCGGCGGCGTCGTTTGTATATTTTCCATGTTCTACTCGTCATTCAATAATTAATTAGAATTAGGACCTGTCAAAACCTAAGCTTTTTTATAGTTATCCCGATTGATGTAAATCATCAGCAATAAAACTGGGGGAAGCAAAAATAACCACAGTAGTGCAAATTTATATACGATTGCGGCAACTGCGCATCCCAGTGCAAAACTCAACATGGTTGGAAAAATTGCAACAATACTCTGTCGAATTTGCAGTCTTTTTTCCTGAGAAGGTTTGGAAAAAAGCTCAGCAATATTTAACATCAATTGTGTTGTAGCACCCGTCATCACGGTTGTTGGTGATTCTTTCGTCCAATGGATACGGTGCATCGCGTTTTGAATCGCCATAGCCGCCACCAACAACATGCCTACAGTGAAACTCATGATGGTATCGTATTTCGGAAAAGGCAAATAAAAGTAGGAACATACGGCGACTATACTAAAAAGCAAAAACATCAGTTTTAGAAAAAACGCATATGAACTGTTTTGATGTCGGATAAACTTTTGATCCAACAATTTGACCGATAAAACTGTAATACAGAACATCGGTAGTGCTGCCAATTTAGCCCAAGCACCTGTTTGACTCTCGGAGACTAAAGCCGCGCCTAATGTTACAAAATTACCTGTCACGTGGGCAGAAAATAAGCCATGCAATGCGAGAAAGCTTGCAGTATCGACATAGCCTGCATTGAAGCTCAATAACTTACTTAGTCTGAATTGCATCATTTGCCCCTTTCTCCTGTTATTGCATCACCCTATCGTTAGGATAATAAGTTTTTAATCATTGGCATGAGTTGTTCACCAATAACCATCCCCAATAAACCGCATAGGGCCACAAAAGGAGGGGCTGGAGATTTCACATTTAATAGGTAATACAACACGCCAACCAACAACCCAACGGCCAAAGAGATCAGATAGATTTTCATAAATTTCTCCCCCAATAAAATTCCACCTAGTTTCAGATGGAATTTTTTAGGTTGGTTTTAAAAAGCAAAACAAGAACAGCCTAATGCGCCCCAAAATGATTTTTTATCCTGATCATTGATAGGAACATCAAGCATCCATGCATGCGAATGTCCATGCATGCCACAGCTGCTAGAACATGCACACACTGCTGAATCTTTTTGTAAGGGTTGTAAGGAAGGCGCATTACGATTTTCAGAGTGGCGCCACTGCCCGCCAAATCGCTTGACTGGTGACCAATCAGGCGATGCGGGTGGAATCGGTGGATCTTGTTGCTTAAATTCGGCACCCGCATAGACCACTTTACCGTCCATCACCGTCATGACTGATTCAATAAATTGAATTTCATCGCCCTCAACAGTGAGATAGTCATCTGAGAGTACAACTAGGTCCGCATGTTCCCCTGCGACTAAAGCGCCTTTATGGTTTTGCTCGCATGAAAACCAAGCAGATCCTTTGGTCCATAGTCTTAACGCTGTTTGACGATCAAGTAAGTCTTTCTCATCATATAAAGTAAAACCACCCACGGTTTTACCTGTGGTTAACCATGCCAAACAGACCCAAGGATTGTATGATGCAACACGCGTCGCATCTGTTCCAGCGCCCACTGGTACACCCAACTCAAGCATTTTTTTTACCGGAGGCGTGTCTTTGGCTGCATCGGCACCATAACGCTGAACAAAGATTTCGCCTTGATACGCCATACGGTGTTGAATGGCAATTCCTCCACCGAGGGCACCAATCCGTTCTATGTTTTTTTCTGAAACCGTCTCTGCATGGTCAATAATAAAACGGGTTTCAAATGGCTTTTTACCATTGACACGTTCAAAAACATTGAGCAATCGACTAATGCTTTCATCATAGGTGGCGTGAATTCGAAACGGCCATTTCTTCTCAGACAAATGTTCAACAATAGCTTCTAATTCAGTTTCCATTTTTTCTGGAAGATCTGGGCGAGGTTCATAAAAATCCTCAAAATCACCAGCTGACCAAGTCAGGTTTTCACCCGCACCATTCATCATCAATAATGCATCACCATCACCAGGAAACGTCATTTCTGTCCATCGTTGATAATCTTCTAACTCTTCACCGGCTTTTTGTGCAAAGAGGTTATAAGCAATACGAACGGTCATTTGATCTTTTTCATGCAATTGATTGATGACTGCATAATCATCTGGATAGTTTTGCCCACCCCCTCCGGCATCTATCGCAGAAGTGACACCGAGTCGATTTAACTCACGCATAAAATGTCGAGTAGAATTCACTTGATCTTCGACGGGTAATTTGGGTGCCTTACCCAGTGTTGAATACAAAATTGCAGCAGAAGGCGTTGCCAATAATAAACCTGTTGGCTCGCCTTTTTCATTGCGTTCTATTCTGCCCCCGGGTGGATCAGGAGTATCTTTATTAAAACCTAAGACATCTAATGCTGCTCTGTTTAGCATTGCACTTGCATATAAGTGCAGAATAAAAACAGGGGTATCAGGTGCAGCTTTATTGATTTCAGCTAAAGTTGGTAAACGCTTTTCTGCGAATTGGAATTCAGTCCACCCACCGACAACACGTACCCATTGTGGTGCTGGCGTATTTTCTGCCTGCTCTTTGAGTAAGCTTAAAGCATCTTTAACCGTCGGAACCCCTTCCCAACGCAACTCCATATTATAGTTAAGCCCGCCACGGATAATATGGAGATGGCTATCATTTAAACCGGGAATAACGCGACGACCATTTAAATCAATCACTTTTGTCGAGGCTTTGGCCAACTTCATGATGCTATTTTCATCATCCGTGGCAAACACTTTTCCGTCAACGATCGCAATTGCATCTACTTCTGGTTGTTTCAGGTCGAGCGTAGTAATTTTGCCGTTCTTAAGAATTAACTGTACATCTGTCATGATCATCTCCATGTAGATGAATATTTATATCCATAAGGTTTATTTTGCTGACACAGGTGCAATAACTTCATGCTGCGTTGTGGTTCTTTCTGGCGCTTTATGTACCATGGTATATGCATAATCTACGCCCATACCGTATGCACCCGAATGTTCACGCACAATGTCCATCACTGCATCATAAGTTTCACGATGTGCCCAATCACGTTGCCACTCAAGTAAAACTTGTTGCCAGGTTACAGGAACCACACCTGCTTGAATCATCCGTTGCATCGCATAATCATGTGCTTCTTTTGAAGTTCCACCTGAAGCATCGGCAACCATATAAATTTCATAATCACCTTCCAGCATTGCACCAAAAGCGAATGTAATATTGCAAACTTCAGTCCATAAACCAGATACGATAATTTTTTTACGATGATTGGCTGCCAATGCATCACGAACCTTTTGATCATCCCATGAGTTCATAGAGGTTCTTTCGAGCAAAGGTGCTTCAGGGAACACATTTAATAATTCTGGAAAAGTGTGTCCCGAAAAACTTTCTGTTTCTACTGTTGTAATGGTGGTTGGAATATTAAAAACCTGAGCGGCTTTAGCCAATCCCACCACATTATTTTTTAAAGTTTGACGATCAATTGACTGTACGCCAAAAGCCATTTGTGGTTGTTGATCAATAAAGATGATTTGACAGTTTTGAGGTGTAAGTTGTTCTAAAAATGCTTTATTCATTTTGATTCGCAACACATTTATAAAGGAATTTATATAAAAGCAAAAATACACGTAAACCACTAGACACTATTTTAAATACAAACTGTATCCTAAAAAGATACAATGATTGATCAGCGTAGGATGATGCGTTACTTTAGGGGCTGTTGACAATTCGTCTATGTTTGCGACTTCGAGTGGTTTTTAGATGATACAAGGCACGAAATATGAAATTTAGTCATTCTAAATGAATAGTTCGTAACGAAGTAGCGGCAAAAACCACACTAGTCCCGAAGGGTTGTGGCTAAAATTATCTCAGCCTACGTTATGAAACTCGAAAATAGTCTCGCTATTCTTTTCGTTTCATGCCTTGTCTGCTCAATTTTAGCTTACAACGCAAGCCATTTATGAAATGTCAACAGCCCCTCATCATTCAAGTGAAGAGTACTTTAAAATTAAATGGATAAATTAGACTGTATCAATACTTTTATTAGTGTCGTTGAATATGGAAATTTCAGCAGTGCATCACGTCACTTAAACATTACTAGAGATCAAGTTGCGAAAAGAATTTGCCATTTGGAAACTATTTTTAATACGGTCCTGTTCATCCGCAATACCCGCAAAATGGATTTAACTCATTCAGGTGAAAAATTTTATCAACACTCTAAAGTCATTATGAGTGAGTTTGAATGGGCAACCAGTGACTTTACCCACGACCAGAAATATCCCGAGGGTAAACTCAGAATCAATGCACCTCATTCATTTAGACATGCGCATCTTACCGAGATCATTTCTAAATTTATGACACAGTATCCCAACATCAAAATAGACTTGTTACTTTCAGATAAGTTTTTAAATATCAGTGAAGATCAATATGATATTGTTCTCAGAATCAGTCAGGATATTGATCAGCGTAATGCTCACCTGTTTAGTACCTATCATCGACATTTTTATGCAACTACAGCTTATTTTGCAAAATATGGCGTACCCAATACAATTGATGAGTTAAAACAGCACAGTTTATTGTTGTATTCACAAACCGATTCAAGTACTAAAATTGTGCTGAATAAGAATAAAAAAGAAGAAACTATTTACTGTACGCCGAAATTGACATGCAATAGTGGCGATTTCCTTTTAGATTTTTGTAAACAAGATCAAGGCATTATATTTTTACCCGATTTTTTAGCAAAAAAAGATCAAGATGCTGGAAAAATTGTTCGCTGTTTAGAAGACTATCATTCAAAGCAACTTTATTTTTATGCAATCACACCATCTCAACAAAAGATTCCAAAAAAAGTGAAGCTCTTTTTAGATCATCTCAAAAAACACTTATCTGATCGCTAAAATATAAAGCTTTAGACTAGACTTTAACCTAATAACTAAGTATTCACTGCTCATGTCATATCTTTATAGATAGCAATTTAACAAAGTGTTGTTTATGCAATTATTCAGCATCTAAGCTTGCAAGCTTGACACAGATTTGAATTTTGGACTAAACACATTGTTCTGTAATCGTGTTTGCATATATTCAGCATAAACCGATAGTTTTTCATAAATATGTTCAGAATAAAACATATCTTCGACTAGGTTTTGCGCTTGAGCTAAATCATAAAGACCTGATAAATTTAAAATTTTAGCATTCATTTCTGAAAATTTACGACATAAAGCCACATGAAAATCATCTTTATATTTAAACAAAAGCTTCTGCATGTTTAATTTATGATCATGATGATCTAATTGCAGATTTAGACCATCTTGATCATTTTCGGGATTTACCAAGAAAATTCGAACCTTAAAAAAACATTCTATTTCAAACAAATAATCTGGATTGATCGGTTGATCTGTAATTAAAAAGATACGATAAATTTCTGCCTGAGTCAGTGCTTTGAACAACTGAAAATAAACAAATTCCTGTGCATCCCATGTTTGATCTTGTAGGTCTAAAAATAGATTTAAACTTTCTAGAACGACATCATCCTTGGTCAAGTTCATGGTTTTTTCCACCTGATAGTAAGGTTTTAAAATATCTTGAACTTGTGCAGTCAGAAGCGTTGAGTAAAGCACTGTTTGATTTAAATTCGCCAAAATAAACGGTGAAAACAAATAAGCCAAACTCAAATGATTTGAAGTAATTGCAGATTGAATAATCACTGTACTTTTCTTTTTTGAAAATTCACGTAAGACTTTGGCACGCAACAATGTTGCTTCTAAGTTTACAAATCTTTGATTGAGTTGCTCTATCACATTTTCAGAGCAACCATGCTCACATAAAACTTGTGTGAGCACATTCAACTGAGTCGTCACAAACATATCCCTGCCTCATTCTATACTGCATCGCGTGCGACTATTTTGGAAAGAAATCAAAAAGAAATATAGCCACAAAATTTTAGAAAAAATATATAACAGATAGAGCTGTACTGATTGCTTCTGTTATAGTTATTTTAAATACCCACTTGCATTGACCTATGTATAAATCTGAACAACTGGCCCATAGCCTAAAATTATTGATTGAAAATGGGACGTGGAAAGCACATGAAAAGTTACCCTCACTACGTCAACAGGTTGAACAATCAGGTTTAAGCCTGATTACGGTGATGAATGCTTATCAAGAGCTCGAAGCGCAAGGCCTGATTTATTCAAAAGAAAAGTCTGGGTATTTTGTTGTAGAACAAAGCTCAGGTCACCCCACTACATTACATGTTATTAATGAAACAGTTGAAATTAACTCCGTTGTTTTTAAATATTTAAAATCAACACAATCTGAACACATTATCCCTTTAGGTTCTGCCTTTCCCAATAGCCAGTTGCTCTACTCCGCTAAACTGATACAAACGCTTGGACAACTTGCTCGACAACGGCGTAGCTATGAACAAACACCCAGCCTCCCACCCGGAAATTATCAACTGAGAAAAATTATTGCTCAAAAGTATGCTATGCAAGGCATCCCCACTGATCCATCTGATATTGTGATTACGTCTGGAGGTTTAGATGCATTAAATCTTTCATTGCAAGCACTTACACAAGCTGGGGACTATATTTTATTACAACAAACGATATTTTATGGGGCATGGCAAGCGGCTGAACGACTTGGATTAAAAGTAATTACCATCCCAGAGCACCCTGAACATGGCATTGATTTAGACGCATTCGAACATGCCATTTTAAAATATCCAATTAAAGTGTGTTTGATGATGTTAAATGGTCAGAATCCAATTGGCTTTACTGTGAGTGATGAAATTAAATTAAAATTGGCGAAGCTACTCAACCAATATCAGATTTATTTGATTGAAGATGATGTCTATGAAGAACTTTACTATGATCAGAAAAAACCCCTCTCGATGAAGTATTTTGATCAACAAAATTGGGTGCTACATTGTTCTTCTTTTTCAAAAACATTAGGTGCCGGTTTTCGTATCGGTTGGGTCTATGCAGGTAAATTCTCTGAACATATTCAACACACCCAACTTATGAGTACCCTTTCAGTCAACTCATTTATCCAAAATGCCTTGGTTGAATATCTTTCCCATCGTCATTATGAAAAACATTTAAAAACTTTACGTTCCACCTTACAACGCTATAAAAAACAATATTTTAATTATTTAAAAACCCATTTACCTGAGCAATGCCATGTCAATTATTATCCTTCCGGGTACTTTTTATGGATTGAATTGCCTGAACAGGTCGATAGTAATGATATCTATCAGCACATGTTAGAACACGGTGTTAGTGTCGCGCCGAGCAGCTTATTTAATATTAGCAATCAACAAAATCACTTTATTCGGATGAATTGTTCATTTGAAATGAATGAAAAGATTCAAAATGCATTAAACCAATTGATTTATATTATTGGTAAATCAGTGACGACATAAGCTGAATTTTTATAACAGATTCATCATTGCTTACTTATCTGTTATAGTTTTTTTCTAATTTTTTGTATCTACAGTGTGAACACTTTTCTATCCATAATGAATCTATATTAAGCAGAAAGAGATTTTGCGATGAATGATGACAAAAGCCCTAAAAAACCACAATATGCTGATAGCTCGATTTCAGACAAAGCCTTTAAACGCATGATCATCTGGTTTTTTATCTACTGTAGCCTGTTTTGTATTGGTGTTATTGTCACAATCGGTGCAGATCACGCTGCTTTAAATTAGATCTCAATTGATTTCAAAAGATACGATTGATAAAACACTCACTTAATCAAGTGAGTGTTTTTTCTGTATCTGTTGGCTTAAAAGTGTATAGGCATCTTTAAGATCTTCCCGCCCCATATCCTGTAACATACGCTGATGCATATCTAAAATATTCACATCTCCACGCCTTGCAGGACCCGTCTGCATAGTTTCAGGATCATTTTGGGTGGCTTTTTTTGCTGTTTCCAAAATTAATGGATACAGTAAATTAAAATCGACCTGCTGTGCATCGACCACTTGTTTAGCCATGTCATAACAATAATTTGTAAAATTACAGGCAAATACTCCTGCCAGATGTAAGCTCAGCCGCTGCGCTGAATTATATGGATAAACCTGATTACTTAGACTATTTGCTAGCGTCGTTAAAGTAGGCAAATCTTCTTGCAAAGCCGTTTCAATAAACAACGGGGTATTCTGCCAATCCACTTCACGTTCAAAGCTAAAAGTCTGTAAGGGATAAAAAACCCCAGATTTTACATGGTGTTCAGTCAATATATTGAGATTGGTACTGCCAGAAGTATGAACAATCAAAACATCCGAAAGTTGTGAATGAATCGTTTGGATGACTTGAGCAATGGCTTGGTCACTTACCGCAATAATTAATAAATCAATTTCAGGTTCTATACAATGCACAGCATCAATTGCCTGAGCATTCACCTGCTGGGCTAAGCTGTGTGCATTGTTTAAATTACGACTATAAATCTGAACAATATGATGTTGTTTTGACAGTGCTTTTGCAAAATGTGTAGCAACACGACCTGAACCAACAATACTAATACGCATATCGACATCTAAAACTTTAAATATAGTTACAGCATGCCAATAAAAGAGGGATGAATCAATTCATCCCTCTTAGATTATTTTGATGACTACATCAATTTAATGCATTGTTTAAGTAAATAATTCGCTCAGCGGTACGTTTATTAAAACACTTGGTATATTGCATCTCTTTGTTTTGTTGAGACATCGCATCATCCCAATATTGACGTTGTTGCTGATAGGTTTCAATTTCACTGTCTGGAATATCACCAAAACTTTTCTGTGAAATGACTTTACAGTCAACATCACGTTTTTCAAACCATTCTGTTTGATCTTGCTTAAATTGTTCTTTTTGTTCATCACTCAAACTATCCCAGCTCTGGTTTAAACGATCAACTTGTTTGAGCTTTTCTTCATCTAGCTCTTTTTTACGGATATCCATGGCTTTTTGTGCAAGCGCTGTTTGCTCTGCATTTTCAATTTGGTTGACTTGCTCACGTTCACGCATATCTTTATTTTCTTTCATATATGCTGCGTATTGCACCGCTTTTACAGTAACAAAAGTTACCCCTTGGATAACAGCATCCTGATTAAGCACATCAAGGGTTAAACCATCTTTGTCTGTTTTCACAACATTATAATTAAACTTGCCTTTCAGCTGATCATTGGCCAATACCAATTTAGATTCACCAGCTTCGATATACTCACGTATGCTGCGATACCCATCACCCTCACATCCCTCCTCACAATCTTGCCCAAATTCTGCATATGAATTTTCAGCACGCTGTTGTAAGCCTTTCGGGAATTGAACCACTAACTGACTTTCACATTCCAGTTGATTGGTTTTAGACGAATCTTCAGTAATCGTACGAACATTCTTCACTTCAAACTTTAAAGCATTGTTAATTTTCTGAAGTAGTGCTTGGTCAGCTTCATAACCAGAATTTTTAATATTGTCTGCGACTTCACGCAAATACTCATCTTTCAAATATTTTTGAATTTGATTGATATTATCTTGATTGGTACAACTCCACTCTGCTAGTTCAGAATTACCTTCATCTTTTTTCTTTTTGAAGTAATCACAGCCTGACAGCATTAAGGTACTCGAAATCGCAGCAATCATAAATAATGGGTTTAATGATTTATTCATTGTTTATCCGATCATATTTTTATGTGGGTCATTTAACCAAATAATTGAAGAATTTTCGAGTAAAAAATAAAAAGCTTCTGGATATTCAGAAGCTTTTTATACAATTTATGCCTGTTTTAACACCGAACATACCGCTCAAAAAGATTATGGCGTCGTTGCACCAAGTACTTCAAACTCAATACGGCGGTTTTTAAATTGCCCTTCTTTGGTTGAATTATCTGCAATTGGATTGTCTTGACCATGTCCTTCAGCAGTTAACTGCGAAGTATGTACGCCCTTTTCAACCAAATATGCAACAACGGATTTTGCACGTTTTTCAGATAATTTTTTGTTTGAGTCCGCATTTCCAACATTATCGGTATAGCCTTTAACCACAAGTTTTGCATCTGGTAATTGTTTTAACAAATTCGCCGCCTTATCCAAAATCGCTTTATTGGCTTCTGGAATACCAGAAGAACCTGTCGCAAAATTAATCACCTGTAAATTCAATGCAGCGGCAATATCATTTACATTGGCTTTATCTGCCTGAATGCTTGAAAGTGCTTGGTCTGCTTGTGAATTACTTGTATCTACATTTGCAGCACTACTGGTTGGAGCTGCATTTGCATCGGCTGTTTGCTGTGCAGAAATGTGTAGGTTAGGAACAATAGCTTTTAACTCATCTGCCAATTTTTGTGCTTGCGCTAAATCTGCTGTTTGAATGGTAAGTTGATCACCGATCCAAGCCAGTGAAATATTTGGAATGCCTTTAATTTTAGCCAACACCTGATCTACAGCATTTTGATCTGGCAAATCAGCGGCATAAGCACTGCTGGCTGTAAGTTGACAATGATCGGTTTGACCAAACACTGAGGCAATACTGGTTTTTAAACTGTCTAATAAAGATTGACTGCTCGATTGTGCCTGACAACTTGCTAATTTACCTTCAGCATCTGTAGAAATTTGCAGTTCAGCGGCTTGCAAATCAGCAACAGCTTGTGAAGCTCCACTGCTTACTGGATCCCCCCCAGCAGGCGGTTTGCTACTGCATTGTTTAAATAACAATGCGGCCAATCCTGCAATCACCAACAAAGCGATAATTGGCAATAACCAATTGGATTTTTTAGGTTCATCTTGGATCGAATTTGTTGTGATTGTAGACGTATCAAGAGGTACTGGTGTTGGAGATACACTTTGTACAGGTATCGGTGCCACAGGTTCTACAGGGGGGATAACAGCCTCAGCCACGGGTGCAGCTTGCGTTGTGGCTGCGAAACCAAGACCGCCTACACTTAAGCCCAGTGTGGCAAATAATCCTGTTGCCCAAGCTGGCAAAGCATCTTGAATATTGTTCCATTGCGCTTTGATAAAATCAAAAATTTCATGCTTACCATCTGAACCTGCTTGATCTGCAAGCAATGATAAAGTCGGAGCAATGGAATGGTTTAATGTGGTTTCAATTTCTTGGGTCGGTGCATTGCCCGCAACCAGTCCTAAAAAATGCGCCACCGTTTCTGGTTGGTGACTGAAAATATCGCCTAAGCGAGGATTTAGATTTTGTTGAAGTGTATTAATAAGTTCTGGTTTTGATTTTAAAACTGAGAGGAGAATGGGATAAAAGGCACTTAAAGCACCGATTTTTTCATCTTGAAACTGAAGATCACCCTGTAAAACTTTTGTGGTCACCCGTTCTTTTAGAAGCTCAATAATATTCATAATTTTGGACACTCCGATTTCATTGTTGTATTTGTCACATTAAAAATCATTTTATTGATCATTTTTTATTCTAGTGATTAAATTCTAATAGTTATAATAGCTTTTTGTAGCACAGCGTGTTCAATATCTATTTGAAAAGCCAGCTTATGCTGGCTTTTTGTTTCAATTTTTGCGCTTATGTAAATTTTACAGCTTAGGCAGTAAACGTTTGTAGCACTTTACCGACCATTTTTTGATTGATTAATGGCGTATTTTTTCCATGAGATAAAATACTGTCATTGCTAACAATCCATTCTAGATCTGGATCAACCAATGCCCAACCCGATTCTTTGACCCAACGATCCGTCATATTGGCCACTTTTGCAGGAGCAAGCGTAACTTTTTCAACCCATTCTAAAGGTTCAAACAAACCTTCACGAACCAATTGCACCCCAAAAGAGACATAGGTATCAAATGCGCTAATACCGGGTAAAGTCTCGGCAAAAGGCGCTAATTTCGCAGAACCACTCAAAGGTTCATGATGGGTACAAATCGCATCAATCACTCCATCTTTGACACCTTGGCGCAGTAATTCTTTGTCTTTTTCAGCACGCAATGGTGGGCGCACATGTGCCAAAGAATTAAAACCATCAATCAAGTGTTCTGTTAAATGCAATTGATGCATTGCAACATCTGCCGTCACAGGCAAACCTTTGTTTTTTGCAATTTTAATCAACTCTACAGATGCACCACTTGAAAGCAAACCAAAGTGCGCTTTGACGCTTGTCGCTTCAATCATCAATAGGTATTTCGCAATAGCAATTGTTTCAGCCAGTGCTGGAATCATCGGTAAACCTTGGCGTGAGGCAATAAATCCCTCATGCACACAACCATCTTTAGCGATCTGGTGTTCTTCTGGATAAAACACCACGGTCATGTCTAAACCAGCCGCATATTCCAAGGTACGCAGAACTACATCATCGTCTTTAAAAGTAGCATAGGCGTTTGAAACGGCAGTACAACCACCCTTTTTTAAACCTGCCATATTTGCGGGTTGTTTACCATTTAAACCTTGGGTTTGCGCACCAATCACTTGTAAATGAATACCACCATCTAACATGGCTTTTTCTACAAGTCCATGAATCAAAGCACCATTGTCTTGCACGATCGGCTTTGAATCAGGTGGGGTAAATACATGCAAAATACCATTTTCACGTGCCGCTTTACCTTCTGACTTCAAGGTACCATGCTGTTGCTGACCTGGTTCACGTAATCGTGCACACAAATCCACCATGGTCGGTATCAACCATTTTCCTTGTCCGTCAATTGTATCTACGACATTGGCAGATGATTCGACTATTTTTCCATGTTCAACATAAACCGTTTGTACAGTGTCAATTTTTTTGATTGGGTCTAAGACACGTACATTTTCAATTTTTACACTACTCATGACTTTATCCTTAACCTTAAACTGCAATTGCTTCTAACAAACCTTTCTCTTGCAACTGACCTTGCATTGCCAAAGCCAAAACAGCCATTCGCACTGCAATACCATTGGTCACTTGATGCAAAATTACCGACTGCGCACCATCAGCAATACTAGAATCAATCTCTACACCGCGGTTCATAGGTCCCGGATGCATAACAATACAATCAGGTTTAGCCATGGCAAGCCGATCTTTATTTAAACCATACATTTTGTAAAATTCAGCTTGTGACGACAAAGCTGGTGAATCAATACGTTCATTTTGAATACGTAAAGTAATGATCACGTCACAGTCTTTAATGCCTTCATCCATTTTATTGAACAAGCGAACGCCTTCACCATATTCATCAAAACCACACGGAAGCAAAGTATTCGGTGCAATCACACGGATATCTTTACAACCTAAAGTCTGTAACGCTGCGATATCTGAACGTGCCACACGCGAATGCTTAATATCACCAATAATCGCCAGGCTAATGTCTTCAAAATTCTTTTTCGTTTCACGGCGAATGGTTAACATATCTAACATTGCTTGAGTTGGATGAGCATGACGCCCATCTCCAGCATTGATGATTGCAACATGCGGACAAACTGTTTCAGCAATAAAATGCGCTGCGCCTGATGAAGAGTGGCGCACAACAAAAATATCTGCTGCCATCGCTTCGAGGTTCCATAGAGTATCGCGCAATGTTTCCCCTTTTGAAGTACTTGATCGTGCAATATCAATATTCAATACATTTGCAGATAAGCGTTTTGCAGCCGCTTCAAAAGTAGTTCGTGTACGTGTCGAATTTTCAAAGAATAAGTTCATCACTGTACGACCTTCTAAAAGTGGTGTCGTTATCAGTTGATTTTGATCATTTATAAAGGAATGGGCAGTATCTAGAATTTTGG
The DNA here is from genome assembly GCF_052824985.1 of Acinetobacter sp. 1125_18A. Taxonomy (NCBI): domain Bacteria; kingdom Pseudomonadati; phylum Pseudomonadota; class Gammaproteobacteria; order Moraxellales; family Moraxellaceae; genus Acinetobacter; species Acinetobacter sp. 1125_18A. The sequence continues at coordinate 398,733 of NZ_VTDG01000004.1, read as the reverse complement.
TGAGGGTTGCTTTAGAAAGGCCTTCGATGGTCAGGAAATGCTTTAAGTTTCCGTCATTATTGAGTTGAATCTGACTCGGTGTATGCAATGCCGCCAAGTGCATGAGAGATTCCTTAGAGGTTAAGTTAACGTATTATACAGATTTTCTTTTTCTTTGGCAGTTGAAGTTTTGGACAAATAGTCATAAAAGTCAGCGATCAAATTTTAAATTTGATCTGCTTTAAGTCTGCCGGTTTGAGCGTTAAGTTCATCAATTTTTCTCGAAGTTGCTGAATCATATTGATGTAGTCAATATCTGATTGATCTTTTAACAGCTCAATATAAGCATCTATTCGCAGCAAGGCTTGATTACGCCATTTAAGTAATTCTGCTATTGGATGGTACTTTTGTGAATCAAAATCATGCAATTGATATTCCGATATTTGTATATTGGTTAATGTCACATCATATTCTTTTACACGTTTTAAGCACTTTAAGGTATCTTCTAAACGAAAGCGGATCTCGTGTTCACAAAGAAATTTTAAATGTGGAAAATCCTTTTGAGCAGCAAAATATTGTGCCAATGGCAGAGTAAAATCCTCATAAGGATACCAACGCCCATGTGCACAGGAGATTAATTCTTTATATTTTTTCTGTTCAACCCACAGTTTAAACACAACAGCCTTTGCTTGATGATAATGACTTAATCGCAGCTCAGTTTGTTGTGCCGACTCATCAGCCGTACCCACGTAAATCATTTGGTTGTTTTTTAAATATTTGCTAATTTCTGCATTGAATTTCGTATAACTCAAGTGATTGTCTCACAACTTATCCTCAGCTTAAAAATACTATAAATGAGTTTTAATTTTAATCACACTATATCAATTAAGCTCTAGCGCTGTAGCTAGAGCTTATTGCCCCCACTTATCTCAATGCACCAATATAGTGATGTGAAACTTGTGCTCGATAAATTTCTTCTTCTGTTGCACCAGAAACATATGCGTCCTCGCTTTGTTCAACTTGCGTTGTCGTTACTGTATTCACAGAGGAAGCTGGTTGTTCCTGTTCTAATAAATGCTGTAAGCGCAAGGCATGACGATTTAATTCTGGATCTTGAGTCGCCAATGACATATCAATCACATACTGTGCATAGCTTTTATTATCCACTAAATACATCACATCAATCACACGTCCTGTCACACGTCTTAATCGCGTTAAGATTAATGCCCCGATGGAAAACGCATCTGCATGTGCAATAAATCTGCTGTTGTTAAGATCTTGCATAGAAATCCCCGTATTTATTAATTCATTAAAATTCAATTAAATTTCTGAGCCAATACGATGGATAATCAAGCAAATTATGTACCAAAATCACACTATAAAATGAATTAATAATGTATACACATTATTCTCTATTTAAACGCTTACCGACTAGAACCCACCCCACACATTGAGGACCTTCAAATAGATCTAGAAATTGCCCCGTATGCACTTTGCGCTCATCATGAACTATATTCAACCTGTCAAAAAACTCAGAAACGAGAATATAATTTCTCTTAATCAATATTTTAAATTAAATCAATTACATGAGAAAAATAAATTGTTTAATTCTAAAAATCTTGCAATGCCACACCTTACATTCAAAGTTTAAATAGCTTTGCGTAGGCGATGCCTCACTTTTCAGAGATGAAAAGTGACAAAAATCTTTCGTCGTGCGAGGGGTACGTCCTTTACCCCCGCCCAACGGCGACATCCCTGTCGCCCCACTATAGGATCACCATCTATGATTCAAAAATACAAAAATGAATGGATAACCAAGAGTTTCTAAAAGTTCATACAAAAACATAAGCTTCATTTATGATCAATGACTTGATGCAAATCAGTAATACTTCAAATATTTCAGAGCCTTGCTCAATATTTCGATTTTTTTGCTTTTTAGTCATTTGACCTAGCCGATCAACTAAAACATCATGATTATCGGCGACATTATTCTGTTCAATACATCAGTGCAATTGTAAAAATAAATCCATGTTTAAGCCTTACATTGAATGTAAGAAAGTTAAATCAAATTTTAATGATAAAAATAGCGCCAACACATTTCCAATGAAATCAAAATCAATAACAGCCCCATCACGATATTAAAAAGACGTGCTCGATTTCCTGTATTTAAAAAGCTTGCTAACTTTTCACCAGCAATCCCCCACAGTAATAAAGATAGATAACAGACGACAAAATAAATCACTACAAAAACCAATAAAACAGCATGGATGTGCCCCGTTGAAAATAGCCCTGTACCCGCCACTGCGGCAATCCATGCTTTGGGATTAAGCCATTGCATCAACGCACCCTGTATAAAGGTCGGTATTTTTACTTCATCTTGGGATTGACTTGAGATAACTGCCCCTTTTGCACGTAAAATATTGAGTCCAATCCACAGCAATAAAACTGTACCTAAAATCGTGATCACATCAAGAAGTACAGGATAGATCACAATCATTTGATACAAACCAAAACAGACTGATGCCAATAACAAGGTAAAACCAATGGTCGCCCCTGAAATAAATGCAAAAGTTGCTTTTACACCATAATTCATACTGCTAGTTAAAATGGTCAAATTCACAGGTCCTGGTGAAATCGACATAGACAGCGAAAAAATAAACATTGAAACAATAAGACTGAGCATTTTTTAAATTCGTTATTTGATCTTATCTACATATTGATATTTGAATATATTTCAAGCAAAAAACCCAAATTTTTAACTGAATTTGGTACTTTTTATAAAATTTCGGACTTAAAAGGCCATTCTATAAGTTTTCGTCATCAAAATACGCTAAAATACGCGATTGCTTTTTTAATGTCTTTGGAAATATTCATGAATTCGAAACCACGTCTTTCTACATATTGGGTTACCTGTGCAGATGGACTAGAAACCTTACTGCAAGAAGAAATTCAAGGTTTAGGGATTCAAGATATTGAAAAATTTCCTGGACGTTTGATCTTTAAAGGCAAACTCGAAGATGCATACCGTGTTTGTATGTGGTCACGTTTGGCTTCTCGTGTACTAACACCGATTCATGTTCATGAACTTGAATTTACCCATGATGCACGTGACGTTGCAGAAGAACTTTATGAAGGTGCGATCAATTTTGATTGGTCACTTATTTTTGCACCACAAAGTACTTTCGCAATTCGTCTTCACGTAGAACGTGATATTAAAGTCAATACACAGTTTGCGACTTTACGTGTCAAAGATGGTGTGGTTGATTCCTTCATGGAAGCTGTAGGTAAACGTCCAAGTATCGACATTAAACAGCCTGAAATTACCCTATATGTGCTTGCTGGAAAAACTGAACACACCTATTGTTTAGATTTATCTGGGGATTCTTTACATAAGCGTGGCTATCGTCGTTTTATGACAGATGCCCCAATAAAAGAAAACCTAGCCGCCGCTATCCTACAAAAAGCACAGCTTAAACAACGCAATCCAGAAATTATTCTTGACCCAATGTGTGGTTCAGGAACCTTTATTATTGAATCATTGATGATCCTGACTGATCGTGCACCTGGTTTAGTGCGCCGTTTCGGCTTTAATGGCTGGAATGGACATGATCATGAGTTATGGATGTCGATTAAAGCTGAAGCAGCTGAACGTCATAAAGTTGCCTTAGAACAACCTTTACCTAAATTCTATGCTTATGATGCAGATTGGGAAGCAGTAAAAGCAACCAAACAAAATATTATTGCTGCTGGATTTGAGCAACAACTGGATCAAATCCAAATTGAAGAGCGTACTTTAGCAGATTGGCCTGATTTCCAAGCTGAAGGCAAAACTTCATTTATTGTCACCAACCCACCCTATGGTGAGCGTTTAGGGGAAAAAGCATCTAACCGAGCTTTATATCTGGGTCTGTCAGCACTTCTACAAAAGAATTTCCCCAATCAACATGCTGCAGTTATCGCAGCGGCTGTTGAACAAGCTGATGTATTGGCATTTAATAATCCACAAATCTTACGTTTAATGAATGGTAAATTGCCAATTTATATCCGTTTTGGTGATATCAAGCCAGCAGCTGTGGTTAAACCTTTCCTTGCAGATTGGCAACCTCAACAATTTGAAAAAATTGAAGGTGCGGAAGACTTTACCAATCGCTTGCAAAAAAATATGCAAGCTTTGAAAAAATGGGCTGTAAAAGAAGATATTTATTGTTTACGTCTCTATGATGCAGATTTACCAGACTTTAATGTCGCTGTAGATTTGTATGGTGATCGTTTACATGTTCAAGAATACGCACCACCAAAAACCATTGACCCTGAAAAAGCCAAAAAACGTTTTAACCTCGCTTTGGCTTCAATCCGTGCCGTAACAGGTTTAGGTCGTGATGCGATCTTTATCAAAACCCGTGCCCGTCAAGAAGGTAAAACCCAGTACGCAAAACAAAGTACTGCATCTAAACGTTTTATTGTGCAAGAAGGTAAAGCCAAAATTTTAATCAACTTGACTGATTATTTGGATACTGGATTATTCCTAGATCACCGTCAAATGCGTCTACGTATTGCAGCTGAAGCTAAAGGAAAACATTTCCTGAACCTGTATAGTTATACCTCTACAGCAAGTCTACACGCTGCTTTAGGGGGTGCTGCAAGTACGACAAGTGTTGACTTATCCAATACTTATCTAAATTGGTCTAAAGAAAACTTTGTCTTGAATGGCTTAACGGTTGATCACCCAGATGAACAGCATCAATTCTTCTCAAGTGATTGTTTTGAATGGTTAAAAGAAGGTCATGAACAATATGACATGATTTTTATTGACCCACCAACCTTCTCAAACTCAAAGAAATTCTACGGTACTTTTGACGTGCAACGTGACCATATTTCTTTACTTAAACGTGCAATGAATCGTCTAACTACAGAGGGCACGTTGTATTTCTCAAATAACTACCGTGGTTTTGAGATGGATGAAGAAATCGATGCAATGTTTGATGTACAAGAGATCACCAATGAAACGATTGGCTTAGATTTCAAACGTAATCAAAAAATCCATAGAGCATGGAAAATTAAACACTTCCCAGTTTAATCATACTAGACCTCGGGCTTATTTATAAGCCACGGGGTCAATTTCATGTCCTATATAAAGTGTAACGCGATCTTGGGTTGTAATTCGCACATAATGGCGTTGATATGGATTATAACCAACCTCAATTATTCTATATTTTTCAAGTGGCTTTAAATATTTATCCCCAGGTTGATTTGGATCTGGGTCTTTTTTCTGCCACTCGAAATCAGTTAATACGGTAGAATAAATTTCATCTTTTTTAGCATCGTCTGACCTTTCCTGAGCAACTTGTTTATGCAAATTATTTTGCTCTTCTACAGGTTGTTGTGCATTATCCTTGACAGCTTTAATAATAATGGGTGACAGTTTAACCACACCTACAGATTGCTCCGCAAGATCTTGATCATCTAATTTATCTGCCAATGCCTCTATCGAACTAAATGCCATCAAGAGAAAACCGAGTATTTTTAAATAATCAGATTTGTCCTTATCTTTGATCATCATGATCAACTTTTCCTTTCTTATTATTCCTCATTGAAAAACTATCAATTTTTGACCGTTTTTTCAATAAATTCATGAAAAACCCGATAATAGGTAAAACCTAAATAAACATGCATAAATATCTGATGATTAAAATAATATGATGAAGAGCCAAGGCTATGCCGATTGCTGGTTTGGGATGGTTTATAAATCTATGCATCCCTATAGCTCTGGATGCTTGATTGGGGGAATTAAACAGGCTTTAAACCTTTGCATTAATTCTGCGATATATAATGTTTTCGATATAATGCAGAAATTATTAATCTGTCATTCTGCTGCTCAATCGACCTCATTTACCTTTCACAAGTACTATCCATCAAGATTACTTCCCCCTTGCACCAATGCTTACACATATGTAGAACGCTAAAAGTCTTCAAACTTGCAATGCCATACCTTATATTCAAAATAACACGCAAAAATATAAATGCTTATCCAATAAAAAAGCCAACCACCTTACGGTAGTTGGCTTCGGTTATACTGCTAGATAAATTAACTTAATTTTAATTTACCAAAATCAAGTTGACCATTTTCAGCACTGATTAAGATGGTATCACCTGCTGTAAATTGACCAGCAAGGATTTGCTGAGCCAATGGATTTTCAACCTGTTGTTGAATTGCACGTTTAAGTGGACGCGCACCATATACAGGATCAAAACCAGCATCAATCAGAATATCAAAGGCCTGATCATCGACTTTCAATCCAATGTCTCGTTCAGATAAACGTGAACGTAAACGATCCAATTGAATATCCGCAATGCCACGAATTTGTGATTTTTTCAACGAGTGGAACACCACCAACTCATCGATACGGTTAATAAACTCTGGACGGAAATGTTGTGATACAGCATTCATCACCGTTAAACGAACATCTTCATCACTCGCACCTTCACCGAGTTCACGTACATCACTTGAACCTAAGTTCGATGTCATCACAATCACGGTATTTTTAAAGTCAATCAAACGACCTTGTGAGTCAGTTAATCGACCATCATCCAACACTTGTAATAAGATGTTGAATACATCTGGATGGGCTTTTTCAACTTCATCAAATAACACCACACTATACGGTTTGCGACGTACTGCTTCAGTTAAAACACCACCTTCTTCATAACCCACATAACCTGGAGGCGCACCCACCAAGCGGCTCACCGAATGCTTTTCCATAAACTCTGACATATCGATACGGATAATTGCATCATCACTGTCAAATAAGAAGTTACCTAAAGCCTTGGTTAACTCAGTTTTACCCACCCCTGTTGGTCCAAGGAATAAGAACGAACCACTTGGACGATTTGGATCAGATAAGCCCGCACGTGAACGACGAACTGCATTTGAGACAGCAACCACAGCTTCATCCTGTCCCACCACACGGTTGTGTAAGAAATCTTCCATATGAAGCAATTTCTCACGCTCACCTTGTAGCATTTTTGACACAGGAATACCGGTTGCAGCACTGACCACTTCTGCAATTTCATTTTCAGTCACTTTGGTACGAATCAGTTTTGGTTCTTCATTGACTTCCGCAACCTCTTCTTCATTCAAACGTTTTTGCAACTCTGGAATCACGCCATATTGCAAACGACTTGCTTCTGCCAAATCACCTTCACGTTGCGCTTTTTCAAATGCAGTACGTGCTTTATCAAGTTCGATTTGTGCCTGATTTGTGCCATCGACTAGACGCTTTTCAGCAATCCAAATTTCTTCCAAATCACTATATTCTTTTTCAACATCTGCAATTTGTTTTTCCAAATGCTCAACTTCAGCTTTACTGACCGAATCTGCATCTTTTTTCACCGCTTCCAATTGCATTTTCAACTGAATTAAACGGCGGTCTAAACGGTCAAGTGGCTCAGGTTTTGAGTCAATTTCCATTTTGATACGTGATGCTGCTTCATCAATCAAATCAATCGCCTTATCTGGCAATTGACGGTCTGTAATATAGCGATGTGACATTTTCGCAGCAGCTATAATGGCAGAGTCGAGAATTTGCACACCATGATGCGTTGCATATTTGTCTTTTAGACCACGTAAAATTGCAATGGTGTCTTCAACACTTGGTTCATCCACCAGAACTTTTTGGAAACGACGTTCCAAAGCTGCATCTTTTTCAATAAATTGACGATACTCATCCAGAGTTGTTGCACCCACACAACGTAACTCACCACGTGCCAATGCAGGTTTTAACATATTACCTGCATCCATCGCACCATCACCTTTACCCGCACCGACAAGCGTATGCAGCTCATCAATAAACAGGATGATTTCACCATCAAATTTAGCCAGATCTTTGAGTACTGCTTTTAAACGTTCTTCAAACTCACCACGGTATTTTGCACCAGCCAGCAACGAGCCTAAGTCTAACGATAAAACACGTTTACCTTTTAAGCCTTCAGGCACCTCACCATTGATAATACGCTGTGCCAGACCTTCAACAATCGCTGTTTTACCTACACCTGGTTCACCAATCAATACCGGATTATTTTTAGTCCGACGTGACAGTACTTGAATGGTACGACGAATTTCTTCATCACGACCAATCACAGGATCGAGTTTGCCTTCCGCAGCACGTGCCGTTAAATCTACAGTATATTTATTAAGTGAATCTCGCTGATCTTCATGGTTATTTGCCATAACTTGTTCGCCACCTCGAATATTTTCAATTGCTTTGCGTAGTTTGTCGGTTGTTACACCTACAATGGTTAACAATGTTTTGGTTGCACCTGTTTCAGCAAGTGCCAAGATCACCCAATCAGTAGATAAAAATTCATCTCCTGCTTTTTGAGCAAAACTATCTGCCAAATTAAGCGCACGTACAGCTTCTGGATTTAAATTGATATCTCCAGTCGGTGTTCCAATTTTTGGTGCATCAGTTAAAGCTTTTTGCAGTTTTGTTTTTAACTCAGGTAGATTGGCGCCTGACTGTTGCAACAGACTTAGATTGGATGGTTCTTCCAATAAAACGGAAAGAATATGAATACCCTCAATTGCGGTATTATCATTACCCATTGCCTGAGATTGTGCATCAGATAAGGCTTGCTGCAGGCGGTTCGTAAATTTTTCAAATCGCATTCTTGTTATTCCTCACAACAAATTTTGTACTTGAATAATAAATGGGAACGTTTTTTTCGATTTCAATAGCAATAATGAATTAATTTATATATTTTTCAAAAACTTACTAAAATACTTGGAATAGATTTCAGTATTAATATCTGTGCTGAAACGTTATTTTTCAAGTAAGCTGATGGAAAAATATAGAGGATTAGTTTTTTAAGCGTTTGTATTTTCAACGATATGCTTTAGAGTAAGGAGTATTGAGAGATTTTAGTATAAGAACAATGTTGACTTTCGGTAAATCATTATCAGTGTTAATTGCAGTATCTGCACTGTATGCCTGTGGCTACAAATCGCCAAATAGTGAAGAATTTCCGCACAAACATATCCAGCAATTAACACCGAATATATCAGGCATAGAATTAAAATGGTTTAAAACGTCTGATGATATAAATAGAAAAGCCATCAATGAAAACTTTATCATCTACAGTTGCCCTGAAAGTGATGTGAAACAAAAACCTGTAAAGAACTTTAAAATATGTACTTACGATTTAAATCATGATCAACAGATTCAGCCTCATTTCATTACTGCACAAACAAATCAATTTATCGATCAAATGTTCGCGCTAAATCATAATCACTTTCTCATCACTATTAAAACCTTTCAATCTGGTCTGAATGATCCAATGCAAGCCTATTTGTTCAATGCACAGACACAAAACTTAACGGCCATGACTTCATTTTCTTATACTGCATTTTCTCAGACAATTTTAGAGAAAATGGTACAGGAAAAGACATATCAAAAGAAAGTTGTAGAATATGGCACTACGGTTTATTTTGATCCTCAATATATTTCTGCCAAAGAAGCCGCAGAAGCTCAAGAAGAACTTAAGCAACAACAGCAATCTGTAATCGAAAATTTCAAAGATATTTTTAGAGACAGGCCTGAAGAGCCAAAGCGTGATTTTTCACCAGATGATTATCGTGTTCAACCTGCCGAACCTTTTAATTTAAAGCTCATTCAACAGTTAAAGCTTTATCTACAAGAATACCAAGCAGAATGCTATTTAATGGTTGATCCCGAAACACAGCTCTTAAAAACACCACAAAGTTATATCTATAGTCATGATTTTTCTCAATTTCTGCCACAGTTAAAAAATGAAATAGGGCTGTCTGAATGCAAAAAACCAGCGGAATCATCACCTGTAAATGCCAAATATCTAAAATATCAAAGTATTGATGATGTTAAGGGCTCAGGAAATCATTATGTATTTTGGTTTACGCCCATTGGTTATGATGTATTCGAAATCAAACAGCATGGGCAAAATAAACAATTTAAGCTGCCCATTGACTCTGCTTGGATATATCAAAGTAGAAATAAACTGATCATCTCCACTGATCAGACTTACTACATCATTCCACTTTATTAATGAAGTGTTTTAACCTCATAAAAACTCTAACCCACTTTATTCATTAAGTTTTCTATAGATTTACACTTCTGACTTTGTTGCAGAACTTTGAGAAACCGCACTATTCGCTGCGACACTTTGAGTAATCCATACATTCCCACCGATCACAGCGCCTTGACCAATGGTAATACGCCCAAGAATGGTTGCACCTGCATAGATCACCACATTGTCTTCAACGATTGGGTGACGTGCATATTCTTTCTGTAAGCGCCCAGAATCATCAATTTCAAAACGTTTAGCGCCAAGCGTTACGGCTTGGTAAATCCGCACATTTTTACCAATAATACAGGTTTCACCAATCACCACACCTGTACCATGATCAATAAAGAAACCTTGATCGACTTGTGCACCCGGATGTATATCAATACCAGTTTTTGAATGTGCAATCTCAGCAATTAAACGTGCCAACAGTGACAAGTCTTTTTTATAAAACTCATGTGCAATTCGGTGGTAAATAATTGCCAAAATACCCGGATAACACAATAAAACCTCATCGACACTTCGCGCAGCTGGATCACCATCGTAGGCCGCAATAACATCTGTATCTAAAATACGGCGTAGATCTGGTAATTTTTGTGCAAATTCACTGACGATACTTTGTGCCAATACCTCAATCACATCGGCATTTTCGTTGTGCTTTTTATATTTATAATCATAGGTTAGATTAAGTTTGACTTGCTCCAATAATGAATGCAGAGTTTTCTCAAGTGCATGTGCAATATAAAAATTTTCGCTTTGTTGGCGTAGGTCAGGTGGTCCAAGTCGCATTGGAAACAAAATGCCACACAGATCATTCATAATTTTCTTAATTTCATCTTTTGAAGGTAATTCCCTACCGCCAAAGTCTTTTAAGCTTTTACGTTGAGTACGCCATTCATTTCGAGCTTGTTGTAGCTCATCCACAATATTGGGGATATTCCATTGGGTCATATATTTACCTACTGAAACGACTTTCACAATCCATGCGCTTAACATGAAATTTTATTATTCACTTTGAATGAACAGGGTCTGTTGGCAATTCGTTTATGTTTGCGACGACGAGTGTTTTTTAGGCGATCCGAGGCACGAAATACGAAATTTAGTCATCTAAATGGGTAGTTCGTAACGAAGTAGCGGCAAAAAACACTCTAGTCTCTCAACTACGCTTTAGACTGCAAACAAAGCAGTGCTTTGTTCTTACTCTCGGTTATCGTTAAAATTATCTCAGCCTACATTATAAAACGCAGAAATAAGCTGGCTATTCTCCTTATCCCATGCGTTACGACATATACGCTTCATGCTCATTTTAACCTACAACACAAACTATAATATGAAATGCTAGCAGACCCTTGATACTATTTTATTAGCAATCTTGTAGATAAACATTCTTCGTATAAAGATATCTTTAAAAATCATTTAAACCTTATTTCAAAATAAGAATAAGCAATTCAATTTTTATTAATTTATAGAATATAGAAAATCATTATAGTTGTTATCAATACATCTGATACATCAAGACTTAGATGTAATTCTAAGTTTGAAGAAAGGCAACTGAAATGACGAGTTTAAATCAACAACACTTTACCGAATTAACAACGGCTCAAATTGAAAACATCTTTGAACAAGCAAAACAACGTGTAGAAGATCATTATTTAGAATTTACAGGGACGATTTTACCTCATGAAGCATGGGCTTTGTTTAAAGCGGGTCATGTGGTGATTGTCGACGTACGTACCAACGAAGAACGTAAGTTTGTGGGCTATGTAGAAGATACCATTCATATTCCTTGGGCAACAGGAACTGCTCTAAACCGCAATCCACGCTTTGCCAAAGAACTTGAAACTAAAATTGGAAAAGACAAGATTATTCTACTGCTTTGTCGTAGTGGCAAACGTTCCGCAGCCGCTGCAAATGTGGCTTTTAATGCGGGTTTTGAAAATATTTACAATATTGAACAAGGCTTTGAAGGTGACCTTGATGAAAATGATCATCGTGGTTCTTTCAATGGATGGCGTTTCCACAACTTACCTTGGCGTCAGGAATAAAGCTTTTGCTTTATTCCCCTTATGCATTTTTATAAGCAGTTGAGAATGATTAAAGACGCTCTTAATTAGAATCAAATTAATGCAATAAATACCCGTCACAATTAAACACCAATAGCAAAATTCTTACTTTATTGGAGATGATAAAAAACAGCATTTTTAAATCAAATGAGTAATCAATAATTAATTTCAAATACCACCAAGGATTAAAACATGGCTAAGAACCAAGAAGTCACACGCCAAGCGCTAAATGATCAAGCAGCCCGTCAACTTGCCAATGCGACAAAAACAGTACCTCAACTCTCAACTATTACACCTCGTTGGCTGACACATTTATTGCAATGGACCCCTGTTGAAGCAGGTATTTATCGGGTCAACAAAGTCAGCAATACCGATGACATTCAGGTGGCTTGTACACAACGTGATGAAGCAACACTTCCACAAACTTTTGTCGACTATGAAGTTAATCCACGTGAATATTTTTTAAATGGTGTTTCCACTGTACTGGATATTCATACCCGTGTTTCTGACTTATATAGTAGTCCACACGATCAAATCAAAGAACAGTTACGTTTAACCATTGAAACCATTAAAGAACGTCAAGAAAGTGAATTGATCAATAATCCTGAATACGGCTTATTGGCTAGTGTTGCAGATGAGCAACGTATTTCCACTTTGACGGGTGCACCCACACCAGATGATTTTGATGATTTACTGCGTAAAGTTTGGAAAGAACCAGGCTTCTTCTTAGCACATCCCGATGCGATTGCCGCTTTTGGACGTGAATGTACCCGTCGTGGTGTTCCACCACCAACTGTAAGCCTATTTGGTTCACAGTTCATCACTTGGCGCGGTATTCCACTGATTCCTTCAAATAAAATTCCAGTTGAAGACGGCAAAACCAAAATCATCTTGTTACGCGTTGGTGAAAAGCGTCAAGGTGTTGTTGGCTTATTCCAACCAGGTCTTGCTGGTGAACAGGCACCTGGCCTATCTGTACGCTTTATGGGCATCAATCGTAATGCAATCGCCTCTTACTTAATCTCCTTATATTGTTCTCTTGCTGTGTTGACAGATGATGCACTCGCTGTGCTCGAAGATGTGGAGGTAGACAAGTACCATGACTATCCAACAACTTACAAGTAATCAACCTACTCCAGATATTTCTTCTGATCATATTGCTGATGCACCCATCAGTGAATCTGTCATTGCACAATTGGCTGCTGAATTTTTTTTGGCTTTACCCAAGCAAAACCCACAAGGTTTTAACTTTGATATACCCGATCAACGATCTCAAGGTATTAGTCACCAACCACAGCCTAAAGACCCGATTACTGCATTGTCTGGGCGCATACCTGCCATTGTGCAACAGGCAAATTTAAACCCGGATTCTACACATCACTATGTAGAACCGACCGCCGACCATCCCGAGCGTAGAATTCTATCTTCTTCGCCCATTGTTGGTGGTGCAAATACTCCTGATCCATTTGCTGTCGGACAAAAGCTAGATTTGTCTTTGAATCCTACACAAATCACACAACAGACTGCACCATCAAACCTAACAACCACTGCGCCACATCAAGCTCAATCGAGTTATTACTTTTTGGATCTGCCTCACCCTGAAGTTACCAGCGCCCAAACAGTCAATACCAATGCGGCTCAAACTGATGTGCTTAAAAATCCATATGCTTTTGATGATTATCATGTGACTGATGACCAGCAATTAAAAAGTGTATTACAAGATCGTAACGACAAACCTGCAACCGCAGCGTCTGGTTATTATTTTCTTCAATCACCTTCCATTGAAGCTGTTCGTCCGCATTCAGATGTGCAAATACCAGCGAATGCTCAGAACTATCAACCCATTGATATTTTGCAAATCCGTCGGGATTTTCCCATCCTACAAGAGCGTGTAAATGGTAAGCAATTGGTTTGGTTGGATAATGCAGCCACCACCCATAAACCTCAGGCGGTCATCGATCGAATTTCATATTTCTATCAACATGAAAATTCGAATATTCACCGTGCAGCACATGAACTTGCAGCACGTGCCAGTGATGCTTATGAGCATGCACGTGATGTTGTTGCTCGCTTTATTGGGGCCGCTTCAGCAAAAAATATCGTCTTTGTTCGAGGTACAACAGAAGGCATCAACTTAATCGCAAAATCGTGGGGTAAACAGAATATTCAAGCGGGAGACGAAATTATTGTGTCCCATCTTGAGCATCATGCCAATATTGTGCCTTGGTACCAACTCAGTAAAGAAACTGGTGCAAAACTCCGTGTAATTCCTGTAGATGATACTGGTCAGATTCAGATTGAGGAATTTGTAAAATTGCTCAATCCTAGAACCAAACTGGTTTCGATTACACAGGTTTCTAATGCCTTGGGTACTGTAACGCCTACTCAAGAAATTATTGCATTGGCGCATGCAGCAGGTGTTCGAGTTTTGATTGATGGTGCTCAGTCTGTTTCGCACATGCCCACCAATGTTACTGCCTTAGATGCCGATTTCTTTGTGTTTTCTGGGCATAAAGTTTTTGGCCCAACGGGTATTGGCGCTGTTTATGCCAAGTCTGAATTACTTGATAGCATGCCTGTATGGGAAGGCGGCGGAAATATGATTCAGGATGTGACGTTTGAGAATGTGGTCTATCAACCTGCACCAAATAAATTTGAAGCAGGTACGGGGAATATTGCAGATGCTGTTGGCTTAGGTGCTGCTTTAGAATACGTAGAAAGTATTGGAATCCATAACATTGCACGTTATGAACATGACTTGCTTGAATATGGTCAACATGCACTACAAAGCGTTTCTGGACTACGCCTGATTGGTACTGCATTAAATAAAGCCAGTGTGATGTCTTTTACACTGGCAGGCTATGAAACGGAAGAGGTCGGGAAAGTACTCAATCAATATGGTATCGCCGTGCGTACTGGGCATCATTGTGCCCAACCGATCTTGCGCCGTTTCGGTGTTGAACGTACGGTACGCCCTTCTCTTGCGTTTTATAATACCACTGAGGAAATTGATTTATTGGTTTCAGTATTGCATCAACTGCGCCGTGCTAAACCTTATAAATCCTAATTTTAAACTTTAGCTTTTAAAGCTTAGTTTTTAAGTTTTAGTTTTCAAAGGCTTTATTGATCGATCATAATCACATGCTTAATTAATTAGGCATATGATTTTCGAGGTGAAGCTCGTATGGTCCATCTTTAAAGCTTGATGCCTTGATGAAATTAGTGATTTAAAAATACTCTACTTATAATTTAACAATCACATGCTTGAGCATCTGAATCAAAAAGCGAGATACTACAAAAAATTAAACCATGTATGTTATTTATGCCTTCAATCAAAAAAATTTTCCTACTATCTAGCTTAATTATAGCAACTCAATCCTTTGCCTTACCTCAAGACTCACGTCGTGCAGGTGGCATAGCGGTTATTCCTGTTCCTAAAACCGTGTTAAATGTCACTTACCAAGACAAACCTGTCTTGATCGTGGATGGTGAAAATTCAGTAAACCATATTGTTTTTGGTATTCCGCTTTCAGTACCACTGGGTACATTGCAATTAAAAAGCTCTACTGGCCCAATTAATATTGAAGTGAAGCCATTTAAATACGCTGAGCAGCGCCTCAATGTAAAAAATCAGGATTATGTCAATCCAAATCAAGAACAACTTGATCGTTATAGCCAAGAAGCGAAAGAACAAAATAGTGTTTACAGCTCTTTTAGCCCTGCACAATGGAAAGACTTTCCAAAATTCATCAGACCTACAGCAGGAAAATTTAGTAATTCATTTGGTCGTAAGCGTTTTTTCAATGGTGAAGAACGTGCCCCACATTCTGGTTTAGATATCCCTGCCCCCATCGGACAAAAAGTTGTTGCGCCAGCTGCGGGAAAAGTGGTTGCGACAGGCAATTATTTCTTTAATGGGAATACCGTCATGATCGATCACGGACAAGGTCTGATCAGTATGTTTTGCCACCTCAGTAAAATAAATGTAGAAAAAGGCCAAATCTTGAAACAAGGTGAATTATTGGGATTGGTGGGTAAAACAGGGCGAGTAACAGGTCCACATCTACACTGGGGAATGAGCTTAAATAATGCCAGAGTTGACCCACAATTATTTTTATCACCTTAATTTAGCAAGAAAAATGCTAAGAATCCGTTGAACGGTTGTTTCAAAAATGCTTATTTTTGAATAAATACACATTTTGTAATAATTTATTTTTTTTAATTTTGACCAGATAAGTCACCGACTTAAGTCGTCAAAACCCATTAAAAAAAAGCCAATCTTTTGATTGGCTTTTTTTTAATTAAGTCAGTTATTCTGCAGAAATAATTTCAAAATCATGGGTGATTTCGACACCACCATCGGACAGCATTTTACTTGCTGAGCAATACTTTTCGGCTGATAATTCAACAGCTTTAGCCACTTGCTTCTCTTTTACATCATGCCCTGTTACCACAAAATGTAAATGTATCTTCGTGAATACAGCTGGAATCGTGTCTGCTCGATCCGCTTTGAGCTGACAAACAACATTTGTTACATTTTGCCTAGATTTCTTTAAAATGGTCACAATATCGAATGAAGCACACCCACCAAGTCCCATTAATATGAGTTCCATAGGACGTGGTCCACGGTTTTCACCACCATATTCAGCAGAACCATCCATCACAATTTGATGACCACTTTCTGATTTTGCTTCGAAAGCAACATTCTCTAACCAATGAACGCTAGTTTGCATTGCAACTACCTAAAAAAAGCTATAAATTTACGGGGTACCTGTACACTAGCATAAAATGAGTTGATAAGGAATTTCATCTCTACTGCTTCTACGTGACGAGTTCAATTTAGATCAACAGATCTAGTTATTATCCAATTCGGAATTTTTAAGCATGTCTTCTAATTTTGCACAACTTAGTACAGATGCTTTGTCTCCTGGTCAACTACCTGAGTCAGTCAAAGCTTTGCTCAAAAGAGCCCACATCAATCGTTTTCCAAAACGCTCAACGATTATTGATGCAGGTTCAGAGTCAAAATCACTGTATTTAATTTTAAAAGGTTCAGTTTCAATTATTTTACGTGAAGATGATGAACGTGAAATTGTTGTTGCATATTTGAATCCTGGGGACTTTTTTGGGGAAATGGGATTATTTGAGCAGAATCCACAACGTACTGCGGAAGTAAGAACCCGTGACGTATGTGAAATTGCTGAAATTTCATATGACAATTTCCACGAAATTAGTAAACAATATCCTGACTTAAGTTATGCCGTATTTGCACAACTTGTTCGTCGTTTAAAAAATACAACACGCAAAGTAACTGACCTTGCATTTATTGATGTATCTGGTCGTATTGCACGTTGTTTAATAGATCTTTCAGCACAGCCTGAAGCGATGATCTTGCCAAACGGCCGCCAAATCCGCATTACTCGCCAAGAAATTGGTCGTATCGTGGGTTGTTCCCGTGAAATGGTTGGTCGTGTTCTAAAAACACTTGAAGAACAAGGCATGATCGAAACCGACGGTAAAGCCATCCTTATATTTGATGTATCTTTGGAAGAATCTAATTTTTCTGAAGACGAACTAAGCACAGATGATGAATAAAGCTTAAGAACAAATTTGAGAATTTAATTCCTTAAAGAATTATGTTGAATGGGATAAATATCAAATATTGTCAAAAAGTTAAAATATAGTTTAAAAGCAAACTCCCGAGTTTGCTTTTTTCATGTTGCGATAAATACACAGAGAATTACTGTGA
Organism: Acinetobacter sp. 1125_18A; assembly: GCF_052824985.1. Lineage (NCBI taxonomy): Bacteria > Pseudomonadati > Pseudomonadota > Gammaproteobacteria > Moraxellales > Moraxellaceae > Acinetobacter > Acinetobacter sp. 1125_18A. Next base: position 380,847 of record NZ_VTDG01000004.1, on the reverse strand, counting down.
GCTGCTCTCATGACCATGTTATAAAACAAGACCAAGCTAAAATGAGCATTTTATAAAAAAATCAGATAACTTTATCTTATTTTGATAATTAGAAACATTCTTTCACTTAGTTATCAAATTTAAATTACGTTATTATTCTCATAAGATACTGAATATTAATTTTGAAGGACATGAAATGAAGTCAAATCGTTTAGGGTATTCTGATCTTGTGGTCCCTGAAATTTGTTTAGGTACCATGACGTTTGGTGAACAGAATAATCAAAATGAGGCATTTGAACAACTTGCTTATGCGCTCGATCAAAATATTCATTTCTGGGATACTGCTGAAATGTATCCGGTACCACCTAAACCAGAGACACAGGGATCGACTGAAAGCATCATAGGGAATTGGATTGCTCAAAACGGTCAACGTGACAAACTCATTATCGCCACCAAAATTGCAGGCCCCCAACAAGGCGGCAGTCAAATTCGTGACGGGCATACCAAGTTTATAGAAGCAGAGATCAGTAGTGCTATTGATAGCTCGCTCAAGCGCTTACAAACAGATTATATAGATCTTTATCAACTGCATTGGCCACAACGCCCTGTTAACTTCTTTGGCACGTTAGGCTACAGCAATCAGCTTGCGGCACGTACACAAGACATTACACCACTTGCTGAAACCTTAGAAGCACTCTCGAAAGAAGTGAAAAAAGGGCGTATTCGTCATATTGGCTTATCCAATGAGACACCTTGGGGTACCTTAAAATTTTTACATTTAGCTGAACAATTGGGCTTAGAAAAAATAGTGAGCGTACAAAATCCTTATAGTCTACTCAATCGTACTTATGAAATTGGGATGTCTGAGATCGCACAACACGAGGGCGTTGGCTTACTCGCTTACTCACCCTTGGCCTTTGGTTACTTAACTGGCAAGTATCGCCACGGCGCACGCCCTGAAAAAGGACGTATTACACTATTTTCTCGCTTTAGCCGCTATAGCAATCCACAGAGCGATTGGGCGACAGAACAATATGCACAGCTTGCAGAAAAACATGGTTTAAGCCTTACCCAATTGGCTTTGGCATTTATTAAACAACAATTTTTTGTGAGTAGTACCATTATTGGTGCGACTACGCTCGACCAACTGAAAGAGAATATTCAGGCCTTTGATACCCAATTGTCTGAAGAAATCTTATTGGAAATAGATGCGATTCATCAGCAGCAGCCAAACCCTGCACCTTAAACGCTATTTTTGAAACGCTCGTTGTTCTACGTTGTTTTCAATGAAAAAGGATGCATAAGCATCCTTTTCTATTCGATAGGTTTTATCAAAAAACTTATCTTCCGCCTCGCGCAGTATAAACTGCCATTGCAGCAGGTAAATTCTTTTTCATTGCATTGATACGATTGACATCAGATGGATGTGTTGACAGTAATGCAGAACCTTTTCCTCCACCCTGTTTCGCCATTTTTTCCCACAAGGTAATTGCCGCTTGAGGATTATAGCCAGCTTTCGCCATCATCATTAAGCCACCCTCATCCGCACGACTCTCTAAACTACGTGAGTATGGTAAGCCTACCCCGACTTGACTTCCCAAATCGAGCGCTGCATTGCCTAATTCACCAATTTGACTGCCTGCATAAGATTTACCAATACCAACTGCAAGATTGGTCAACGCTTGCGCACCTAATTTTTGTTTCGAGTGCTCTTCTAAAGCATGGGTCATTTCGTGGCCCATCACCGCAGCAACTTCAGCTTCAGATAGACTAAGTCGATTTACAATCCCTGTGTAGAAAACCACTTTACCACCGGGTGCAACATAAGCATTGATTTCATCTGACTTAAGTACCGCCAATTGCCAATCAAATCTTTGACCCGTTTGGTTCATTTGATCAGCAAAAGGTTTTAATCGAATAAATGCTGCATTTACTTTTTTATAAGTTGCAGAAGTTGTATCTAAAGTCTTATTCAAACGTGCTTCTTGCACTGTTTTATTAAAGCCTTGTGTTGCATTTAAATTAAGCGTTGCAGAATCAGCACCTGCCATATCTGCGATAGTTGAGCACCCTGAAATTGAAATGGCAGTCGCCGCACAAAGACTAAGCATTAATTTATTGTTCATTATAATCAACTCCATGGAGAACAAATAAAAGCATTGTGGATTATATGCAAATGTTACATAAGGATAAATCAATAAAATCCATTAATTCATATTAATTATGTAAGTGACATATCACAAAAATTGAATCGCCAACCAATATATGAGACAAATTACATTCAGGGTCAAATATATGGTTTTCAATGGAATAATCTTTTGTTCTAAATGTTGATCATTTCTTTTGATAAACAAAAATGCATTCTGGATCAAAATAATAGGAACCAGTACACATGCAACCATCACACTCAAACCAACCAATGCATTATTGATGATATTCAGATCATTGGTTTGTGCCTGAATAATCAGCATTGCGATCGTTGGAGCACCGCCCATTGCGAAAATCAGAGAATAAAATATCATACTCGATATATTCTTTTGCATCCTACAAACTCAATGTGTGTCTAAAAATACATTTTAACAAGCTAAGCTTGAAAACCTAGTCTAATTGATATCGACTTTAGTCTTTTTTAGCTGTAAATAAAAAGCCCGATTTACATCGGGCTTAGCGTTCTGCGATCAAATTACTTTTTAATCACAGATTGATAGATTTGCTTTGCTTCAACCATGTTTTTGTTTAAATCTGAAATACGGTCGTTATTTGATGGGTGCGTTGAAGTGAACTTCTGTACCCCATTATTACTACCACCATCAATCTTGTTCATTTTTTGCCAAACGCTGATTGCTGCTTCAGGATTATAGCCAGCTTTCGCCATAAGCATTAATCCACCACGGTCAGCAGACGACTCTAAACTACGTGAATATGGCAAACCTACACCATATTTACTTCCGATATCTAAAGCTTGAGTGCCGACTGAGCCCAATTTATCGCCTGCATAAGTTTTGCCCATTTTCACAGCAAAATCTGTAATTGCAGTTGCGCCAGCACCACGTTTAGAATGCTCTTCTAAGGCATGGGTCATTTCATGTCCCATAATGGCAGCAATTTCAGCATCAGTCAGTTTCAATTGATTGACGATACCTGTAAAGAACACAACCTTACCGCCAGGCATGACAAATGCATTGAGTTCATTGGATTTAAGCACGCTCAATTGCCAGTCAAATTTTTGACCCGTTTGATTTGCTTGATCAGCAAAAGGTTTCATCTTTAAGAAAACAGCATTGACTCGTTTATATGTTGCAGATGTTGTATCAAGTGCTTTTTGTGCCTTTGCATCTTCAACAAGAAGTTTATAATCTGCTGCGGCATTGAGGTTTAAAGTCGCAGAATCATTACCCGTTAATTCAGCAACAGTCGTACACCCTGTTAAGCCTATAGCCAACCCTAAACCTAGTAATAGTTTCTTGTTAATCATTATTTTCACCAAATTTCATAGATCTTATTGCAAGCTTCAAAACGAAGCTCAGCTCTTAGCGACTGAATTATGTTGTATTTTACAAAAAAAATCAAAATATAATCACACTTTATTTAGAACACCTAAAAATAACAACAATAAAAAAGCTCCCGTAGGAGCTTTTTTAAAGATTGAATCAATTAAGCATCAAATGGATGACGCATCACAATTGTTTCATCACGATCTGGACCTGTTGAAATGATGTCGATAGGACATTCAATCAACTGTTCAATACGTTTTACATAGTTAATTGCGTTTTGTGGCAATTGATCCAATGATTTCGCACCAAACGTAGACTCAGACCAACCAGGCATAGTTTCATAAATTGGTTTTAATGTTTCAAATGCAAGCGCATCTGTAGAACCTACACAACCTGAATCTGCAGCTTCATAACCGATACAGATTTTTACTTCTTCCAAACCATCTAAAACATCAAGTTTAGTTAAGCAAATACCTGATAATGAGTTTACATCTACAGAACGACGTAAGATTTCAGCATCAAACCAACCACAACGACGCTGACGACCAGTCGACGCACCGAATTCTGAACCCACAGTACCCAAATGTTTACCAACTGCATCACCAACATCATTGGCAGCATCATAAACAAGCTCAGTTGGGAATGGACCTGCACCTACACGAGTTGTATAGGCTTTGGTGATTCCCAAAACATAGTCAAGATGCAATGGACCAAGACCTGAACCAGAACTTACCCCACCAGCGGTAGTGTTCGATGAAGTTACATACGGATATGTACCATGATCGACATCAAGAAGTGAGCCTTGCGCACCTTCAAACATGATGTTTGCACCACCTTTACGATAGTCATGCAATGTTGTAATCACATCTAAAACTAATGGCTTAACCACTTCGCGCCATTGATCACAAAGTGCCAATACATCTTCAACTTTAACTGCTTCAACACCGAAGAATTGAGTCAATTGGAAGTTATGGTATTCAAGAAGCTCTTCAAGCTGTGCTTTAAGATGTTCGCCACCACGAACTAAATCCGCAACACGGATGGCACGACGAGCTACTTTATCTTCATAAGCAGGACCAATACCACGACCCGTTGTACCGATTTTCGCATTACCACGTTTCTTCTCACGCGCTTGATCAAGTGCAATATGGTGAGGAAGAATCAACGGACAGTTTGGAGAAATACGCAGACGTTCACGAACGGGTACGCCTTCTTTCTCAAGAATATCCATCTCTTTGATCAATGCTTCAGGTGAAAGTACAACACCATTGCCAATTAAGCAAAGTACGTTTTCACGTAAAATACCTGATGGAATGAGGTGAAGAACTGTTTTCTTACCACCAACGACGAGCGTATGCCCTGCGTTATGTCCGCCTTGATAACGTACTACCGCAGCTGCTTGATCTGTGAGCAGGTCAACGATTTTACCTTTACCTTCGTCGCCCCATTGGGTACCGAGTACCACAACACTTTTGCCCATAATAGCCTCATTACATCATGCTGTTAAAATAGAAAACCAAATCGAATGACATGAACATTCAATCTGATACTTAAATTGTTTCGATTTTCCACTCACCGGCAACATTCACCATCTGGTGGGTTGCATTTGGAACTGAGTTTAAATCGTCATTACCCAATAACTGAATTACACTTAAACCTTGTTGACGTGCTACGGCAATCGCATCCAGCAAAGTGGATTCGGTACCTTTCGGTGCAACTACTTTTTCAATCTGTTGACGTTGACCCGCACTTAAGGAATACAAGTCACAAGAAAAGCCTGTTGCAGGACGCGCGCGTCCAAAGTGTTCACCAATACCATCATAACGACCACCTTGTGCCAACGGTGCAGCACGGTTTGGTGCATACACGGCATACATTAACCCAGTGTGGTAATGGTACGAACGAAGCTCTACAACATCGATACCAATATTGAGTTTTGGCCAACGTGCTTGAATTTCTGTATATGTTGTTTTAAGTACCTCAAAAGCATTTTTAAATGCTTCATCAGCAAAAATTTCTGCGCTAATATTCGCTTGCAATGCATCCAGATCACTTGCATAACGACCTAAAGCATAAAAATCAGAACCAAACTCTAAATCTTGAGTGAATTCAGCAAGTTCTGGTAGTGCTTTGCGCTGATACAAATCAGATAAATGGCTTTCTGTTGATTTGTTTAAACCCACATGTTTTACCAGACTTCTAAACAGTCCTACATGCCCTAAATCAAGATGGATACCATCAGCTAAACCCGCGGTATTAAGCAGATTGAGCATCACGTCGATCATTTCAACGTCTGCGTCAATACTGTCTGAACCAAATAACTCTGCACCTAACTGAAGTGGTGCACGCGTGGTATTAAAACCTTGTGGTTTAGTATGAAGTACAGTTCCTGCATAGCAGTAACGCGCCACACCTTGTACTTGATGTACATGGGCATCAATACGAGCCACTTGTGGTGTCATATCGGCACGCACACCAAGTAAACGACCTGAAAGTTGGTCGATGACTTTAAAAGTGGCTAAGTCTAAATCTTGATTCGATTCGGAGAGAGAAGAAAGAGATTCGATGTATTCGATGAATGGCGTATACACCAGCTGATAACCTCGTGATGCGAGGAAATCTAAAGCTTCACGGCGCAATTTTTCAATTACTTGCGCTTGCTCTGGTAATACATCAGCTACACCATCAGGTAATAACCATGTCTCTGAAATGGGCATGTTGTAAACCTAAATCCTGTCAGCGCGGAAGTAATCCGCATAAAAAAATCGGGAACACACCCGATTTCTCTTATTTTAGCACGATCATCTGCGCCATGCATTAATAAAATAACTTTTGATGCCTAGATAATTTGACCACTTATACATAATTTAGGCAAAAAACTATCTATTACACATTACCCCACTTCAATTCTTTGTATTTATTTAACTTTTCACACAAGTGTTGATTGCTATTTGCGTTGTTGAAAATATAATTTATTCGTTTAGAAAAACAGCATCTATTTAAAGCAACTGAAATACTAAAAACTGGGGAAGTATGGAACTACATAGCAACTTATATTACACGCATCCAAATACGGAAATCATGCAAAAGCTAGGCCGTTTATTTCAAGAGCATCGCGGTGAACAAGACAAATTTATTGCTGTTGCAGTTGAGCTCAATTCACAATTGGGGCAAGAACTTGCAGAAGATCTTTTAAATACAGTTGACAATATTGAGTTTGATTTGGGTCCTGAATCATTACACACTATTGCAGGCTATTCAGTTGCCCATTTTGTGCATGGTTCTTCGGGTGATGAGTTTATCGAAGCAATCCTACTTTTCTTAAAAGCATTACTCCCTGAAATTCACACTCTGGCTTGGGGTTGTGGGGATGATGACCCGTGGGAATTCTGGTTTAAATTTGAAGGCGATGAGTTGATTCGTGAAGATGATGAACCTTTCAATGATCCTGAACAAGATGACGAAATAAAATCTTCCATTTATACATGGTGGCATACAGGTTTACCTGAAAAAATCAAAGAAGGTTTCTTAAACCAAGAATAAATTTTTATTCAGATTTAAAGGGAAGTACAAAATCGAATCGCTGTACTTCCCTGTTATTTTGACTCTTTCAGCTATTTTAAATAGTCCTCGATACTGACTACTTGTGAAAACATTTGAAAGGCTGACAAACAGGCTGTTTGTACATCTTCTGCTTCAACTGTTCTGCCTGAATAGCTCAATTGACGCGTCGCTGTAGCGTCTGCAATGATTGTCGGTTGATAAGCAAATTCTGCTGCTGCACGTGACGTCGCATCAACACACATATGCGTCATCATGCCACTAATCACCAATTTATCAACATTGAGTCGCTCTAATTCTGCTTTTAAAGTGGTTTGAAAAAAGCTATTGGGATAATGTTTTTCAATCACAATTGAATCGGTCTTAACACGTAAACCCGAATGTAGTGCTACACCCTGCGTTCCTGCTTCAAAAAATGTAGCATTGGGTTGATTGGCAATATGCTGAATATAAATAATCGGCTGCTCACGCTTTATAAATAGATCTTCCAATCGATTGATATGTTTTAAAGCCTGTTCCGCACAGAACAACTCCATCTTCCCTTGAGGAAAATAATCGTTTTGTACATCTATCACTAATAATGCTGTTTGACTCATGGTGTTTCCCTAACCCTTGTGTTGATGTTTTTATAAGATTAATCAAAACAACTGGCGATTTGCAGTCACTCATGAAAGAATAATCGATTAGAAACTTTCAAACTGAAAATTTGTTCAATTCACTATGTTGCCAAATGACCCAATTGACCTCAAAATTTTAAAAATACTAAAAACTGATTCTCGGTTAAGCAATAAAGAGATCGGAAAATTAGTACACCGTACAGGCCAAGCTGTAGGAAGTCGCATTGCTCGAATGCAAGATGAAGGCACAATTCAGAAATATACGATTACGCTACAGAACCAATCAACACAATTTATACGTGTGATGATGCAGACTAATGAATTTGAACAGTTTGAAGCATTTATCGCTCAATTTGAGTCAATTGAAAGTTGCTATAAAGTCTGTGGTTCCGCTTGCTATATGCTGGTTGCGCATTTTGATAGTCATGCAATCAATCTATTTATCGAGCAACTCTCTGAATGGGGACAATATTCAGTAGATAGTGTCGTAAGAGCAATTGAAACTCAGCCTTAATTTTATATCCAAATCCATATCATGTAAGAATAACAAATGAAATCTTCAGAAAAAACATTACGCGAACATAGTAAATTTCTAAGTTTAGTACTTCGACATCAACCAGAAACCATTGCAATCCAACTCGATTCTGAAGGCTGGACGGATGTACACATCCTTTTACAGCAAATGATCAAACACAGAAGACCACTTAAACTGGTAGAGTTGATTGAGGTCGTTGAAAGCAGTCATAAAAAACGCTTCCAACTTTCACCTGATCAAAACAAAATCCGCGCAGTACAAGGTCACTCTAGTGCTCAGGTTCAACGTGAGTATGTTGCTATTACGCCACCCGATACACTTTTTCATGGAACAGCAACTCGGTTTGTCGACAGTATTTTAGAAAAAGGCTTAATTTCAGGTGAACGTCATCACGTACATTTATCTGCTGATTTAGTCACAGCCCAGAAAGTGGGACAACGACATGGCAAAGTCATCATTTTCATATTAGACACCAAACAGATGCACCAAGATGGTTTCCAATTTTATTGTGCTGAAAATGGGGTTTGGTTGACTGAACAAGTGCCGATAAAATATTTAAAGTTATTCGAAAGCGAATCAAAAAAACTAATCCAGTGGTAAGGCTGTGGTCTGTTTAATCTTCTGTAAAGGGATTTCAGTTTTGACATTCTGGATCCCTGGAATTTTATTTAAATGATTAATTTGAAATTTACGATATGCCTCTAAATCAGAAACCACAATACGTAAGAAAAAATCACAATCTCCTGCCATAAGTTGACATTCAACAATTTCAGAAATATTCATAATGCTTTCGATAAATCGATTGACCGCTTGTTCATCCTGACTCTTTAACCAAATTCGTGCAAAGACTGTCAAACTAAGATCTACTTTGTGTGGATTGACCAATGCAACATATTGGTCAATGATCCCCTCATCCTCCAGTTGCTTTACTCGTCTTAAACAAGGTGAAGCGGATAAACCTATCTGTTCTGCCAATTCATTATTTTGTAGTTTTCCATTACGTTGTAATGCACACAGAATACGCCGATCTATCTGATCCAATTTCATAAAATTATTTCTAGTAGATAAAACCAAAAAATAACATATTCCAGCAATAATATTGCAAAAATTATTTTACAGGCAGCAAGTTTAGCGAAATATAGCGAATCATTTGGCATAAAATAAAAATCACCTTGTTTTAGCGACCATTGAGCGACTCATGTTAAGTTTTAAGAACACTACGACTGAACTGACCTATTCAATTGAATTTAGAGAGTTTGTACGTGGGCTTAAAACCTCTATTCCCATGCTACTGGGTATTATCCCTTTTGCACTGGTTTTAGGAACACAAGCAGCACAAAAAGGATTTTCTGCCTTAGAAGTTCCATTGTTAACAGGACTCAATTTTGCTGGTGGTTCTGAGTTCGCCATTATTGAAGTCTGGACGCAGCCACCTCAATTGTTGTTTTTAATTCTGATCACTTTTCTGGTCAACAGTCGCCATATTTTAATGGGTGCAAGTTTAGCACCCTATATTCGACATTTGCCCAATCGCAAAGCCCTTCCATTATTGTTTTTTATGTGTGATGAGAGTTGGGCCCTTAGCATTACGGATGCACACAAACAAAACCCTCGCAATCCCTATGCAGGATTTAGTGTGTTTTTTTATATCGGCCTTTGTTTTGCGTTATATGTTATGTGGGTGGTTTTTACCACGATGGGAGTCGGCATTGGTTCTTTCCTTGGTGATGTCACAAAGTTTGGTTTTGACATGGCATTCCCCGCAGTTTTTCTGGTGCTTTTACGCGGAATGTGGAAAGGCTTTAAACCCGCACTGCCTTGGCTGATAAGTCTGATCGCGGCCGCACTGGCCTATTATTATCTACCCAAAGGCTGGTATGTATTGATTGGTTCTATTTCAGGAATTATCGCTGCTTTTTTACTGATTGGAGATGAAGAATGATTCATATGACGACATTCATCGCCATTGTTTGTGTGGGATTAACAACCTACTTAACTCGAACCTTAGGTTATTTACTGTTAAAAAATAAACACCTCAGCAAAAGAACCACGCGAATTTTACAGGTTATCCCCGGCTGTGTTTTGATATCAGTGATTGCACCCTACTTTGTTACGGATCAACCAGCCAACTTGATTGCAATTATCATCACACTGTTCGCAGCTTGTTATTTTTCATTATTACCCACTGTACTGATCAGCATCATTGCAACAGGGATTTTGAGATACTTTATGCTTTAAGTGATCTGAATAGCCAATATCCCTGACTTGATGCAATTCAAAACCTCAATTAAGGTTTTGAATTTTGCTGTAATATTTTAATTAATTCAGCATTTTGAAACTCAACTTGAGTCAAACGTGTTGAGGTATTGTCTAAAACTTCCTGCTGTACATGCATTTTTTTAGCCAAATCTTGCATAATTTGTAAGGTTTGTTTGAGATGTTGCTCTTGTGCATGGATCTGTTGCTCATGATTCTGCACATGCTTAAGCCATTCAAGGTTTTCTTTCTTTAACTTTCCCATTTGCCAAATCACAAACATCAAGGCCAGATAAAGAATCACAATAACCAAATATATGAAAAACATCATTCCCCCCAACAAAACATGTCAATCTTCGTCTTGATTAAACTCAAGTCATTAAAGTTATTTTTAAGTGATAAATACTAGATTAATAAAATGATTCACACAAATCTAACAAGCGATTTGCATAGCCCCATTCGTTATCATACCAAGCAAACACTTTCGCCTGTTGACCCACGACCATAGTTTGAGTCAGATCAACAATCAGTGAATAAGGTGAATGATTAAAGTCACTTGAAACCAATTGCTCATCTGTAACAGACATAATCTCAGCATAATCATATTTTGCTGCTTGAATTAAGGTTTGGTTAATTAAATGAGCTGTTACAGGCGCTTTAGCAATAAATGTTAAATCAATGGCGGCAACATTAATTGTTGGTACACGGATTGAAAAACCATCAATACGGTTTTCCATTTTGGGCATGACTTGTTTTAATGCACCCAAAGCAGAAGATGTAGTTGGAATAATATTTTGTCCTGAGGCACGTGCGCGGCGTAAATCTCGATGTGCATGATCCAGTACAGATTGATCTGCTGTGACCGCATGAATTTCAGTCATTAATGCGCTGTCAATTCCAAATGCATCATCAATAATTTTGACCAAAGGGACTAAAGCTTGTGTGGTACATGACACACCCGAAATAATTTGATCACTAGCTTTAACATCATGATGATTTACCCCATAAACAATGGCAGCATCAACAGTATCAAAAGGTGCAGCACCGATAATGACGCGTTTTGCACCAGCTGTTATATGTTGTGTTGCAGCGGCTCTTGAACGAAACAGCCCTGTACATTCTAAAACAACATCAATGTTAAGCGCTTCCCAAGGCAATAATTCAGGATTGGCTTGTCTTAAAATTTGAACTTTCTGTTTAATTTGCCGTGCGTCAATCGACATATAAAGCTGTCCATTTTCTTGAGCGATATTCACCGCACCGTCAAAGCGACCATGTGTAGTATCATATTTAAATAAATGAACCAGCGTTTCAACATCTGCAATATCGTTAATGGCAACAATTTCAAAATGGAAGTTTTTCGGATTTTCAAACCAAGCGCGTAATACATTCCGTCCAATTCGCCCGAATCCGTTTATTGCCACACGTTGCATCAGATGTCCTTTTACAGCCAAATTACCATAATCAGTTATATGGTATAAGATTTATGATCACTACTGTTAATATATAGCTGACTTTAGCAAGAAAAAATTCGAAAACAATAGAATTTAAAACATCATTGGATAAAAAAATGTATTCATCTTTGCTCACAATGACATTTATGCGGCGCCTATTTTATTTTTGCTGTATTGCGATATGTATTTTTATATTTCTTCCTTTCAGTTATGCCCAACAGAAGAATATTCAAAATAATTATTCACGATGCAGCGAAACACAAACTCTGCAATTTATTGATAAACTTAAATTGATTTCCCCTGAACAGAGAGATACACGCTATCCAACATTTGAGCGCTGTATAAAGCTGGATCAAAATCGGAAATTGATCGCAATTAGTCAACCACTTCATATGCCGTCTGGGTATGCAGATTACGACTTAAATCTTTATTTGATTGACAACACATCTGAAAAAATTCTAAATCACTATCATTATCCCATGAAGATTTCTTCAGATAACCATCAGTTTGAAAATTTAAAATTTGATATCAATCCTTACTCTAAAACTCCCCATACTCATGTTATTGGATTGGTCTTAACCTATGGGCATTTAGGTAGAATTGACTATACAATACGTGAAATAAAGTTATTCAAAATCAGCAATCAACAAATGCAATTGGTTTTAGATAAATTTATGACGAATTACTCAGCTGGCAAAAGACCGTCTCTATGTGAAAATAATGCACAAACTGAGACTCAAATTTTACTTCACCCCTTAAAACAGAACAGTCATGGTTTAGCAGATATTCAATTAACGGAAAAAACAGAGCGTATAACACTTAACGAAAAAAACTGTAGTACCCACCGTATTGTCAAAAAGCAACGTCATATCATGAAATTTGATGGGAAAAAATATCGTTTTGAACATCTTAATTTTTTAGACTTTGGAATTTGATTAAATTTTGCAATTAAAAAGGTTAGATCATGAAAAGATTACAAATTGTATTCAACACTGCACTGCTTTTGATTGCTGGAAATAGTTTTGCAGCACCTTATCAAACTTGCTCAGAACAATTACAAGATTCTTTAATTCAAAAATTTAAACTAACCAACCCACGTTTTGCCAATACTGAAGCCAAAACATATCAAAGCTGTATCCATTTAGACAATCAACAAAAAATTCAGTTGATTGCCATTAGCCAACCGATTGCTTATAAATCTTATGATGAAATGGAACATGATCTAAATTTATACTTAATTGACTCTTCTCAGCATAAAATTCTGCAAAAGTATAAAGCACCAGAAACTTTTTACTCAGATGCAGATCATTATGATGGAGCAAAACTCCATACGACCCGTTTTTCAACATTAACTGATATTGATGTCGTGGGTATTGAAACTTCATCGTCGCATCAAGGTGGTTTCACTTATAGTCACAGTAATTTAACTTTATTTAAAGTTAATCCTAGACAACCCATCAAAGAAATTGGCGGTATCAGTATGAATGATAGCGGCGATGAACGAATTGGAAACTGTCCAGAGAATAGTAATTCAGAGGTCAGAACTATTCTCATTTTATCAAATAAAACGACACATGGCTTACAGGACATGATTTTAAAAGAAACCAAAAACCAGACCAAAACCAACTATAAAACCTGCACTTCTGTGAAAAAACAATATAAGCAACAACAAACGCTTAAATTTAATGGTCAAGTATATAAATTTCAGCATCATAACTTTTTAAGTATTGATCCTTTTTAAGCAAGCTTAAATCCGATAATGGCAATGTGGCTATGTTTTAAATTTATACAACCAAAATTTACCCCAGACGAAAGTTGAAAATGTATAGAAATACCAATAATTCACCTTAAAATCATTGGTGGACACTACATTTTCCGTTATACTTTGGCGTTTTTAAAAATAAGCCCGTGTGGTGACTGAGCGCCAAAATCAGACTCAGCAACACACTTTTAGCCAATACGAAAATTAAGGAGTGACTTGGTTGTGAGTACTCGTTTTATGACAACTGCTGAAATACGTGAAGCATTTTTGCGCTACTTTGAATCGCAAGGACATACACGTGTCGCGTCAAGTTCACTTGTACCTGCCAATGACCCTACTCTGCTTTTTACCAACGCAGGGATGAACCAGTTTAAAGACTGTTTCCTTGGATTAGAAAAACGTGACTATGTTCGCGCAACAACGTCGCAAAAGTGTGTCCGTGCAGGCGGTAAGCACAACGACTTAGATAATGTCGGTTATACAGCACGTCACCATACATTCTTTGAAATGTTAGGTAACTTCTCTTTTGGTGATTACTTTAAGCGTGACGCGATTCGTTTTGCTTGGGATTTCCTTACTGGTGAAGAATGGTTAGCTCTACCTAAAGATAAATTATATGCTACTGTTTATCATACAGATGATGAAGCGTTTGACATTTGGAACAAAGAAATTGGCTTAGCTGCAGATCGTATTATCCGTATTGGTGACAATAAAGGCGAAAAATACGCTTCTGATAACTTCTGGGCAATGGGTGATACTGGCCCATGTGGTCCTTGTTCTGAAATTTTCTTTGACCATGGCGATCATATTTGGGGTGGTTTACCAGGCACACCAGAAGAAGATGGCGACCGTTTTATTGAAATCTGGAACAACGTTTTCATGCAGTTTAACCGTACTGCTGATGGCGTACTGCATAATCTTCCTGCACCATCTGTAGATACAGGCATGGGCTTGGAACGTATTTCTGCTGTTTTACAACATGTCAATTCAAACTATGAAATTGACCTGTTCCAAGACCTATTAAAGTCTGCTGCTGAAATTATTGGTGTTGATACATCTGAAGCGGTTGCAACCGCACAAGCAAACAATAAACCTATTGAATACTCTGCTTCACTTAAAGTGGTCGCAGACCATGCACGCTCATGCTGCTTCCTGATCGCAGATGGCGTTAACCCTTCAAATGAAGGTCGTGGTTATGTATTGCGTCGTATTATTCGTCGCGCAGTACGTCATGGTAATAAAATGGGCGCAACGGGTACATTCTTCTACAAGATGTTGCAACCATTAATCGATGCTATGGGCACTGCTTATCCTGAGCTTGAACAACGTCGTAATGTGATTGAAGCAGCTTTGATTCGTGAAGAAGAATTGTTTGCCAAAACGCTTGAACAAGGTTTAAAACTGCTTGAAGGTGAATTAGCCAACCTCAAAGGTAAAACCATTCCAGGCGAAACCGTCTTTAAACTTTACGACACTTATGGCTTCCCTGCTGATTTAACCGCAGATATCGCACGTGAACGCGAACTGGAAATTGACGAAGCTAGTTTTGAAGTTGAAATGGCTGCACAACGTCAACGTGCACGTGATGCAGGCAAGTTTGCTGTTGACTATAACAGCATTGTGAAAGTAGATAGCGAAACTCAATTTGATGGCTATGAAGCAATTCAAGGTCAAGGTCAAATAATTGCGATCTATAAAGATGGCGTACAAGTTGATGAAGTCGTTGAAGGCGATGAAGCACTAATCGTATTGAACCAAACACCGTTCTATGCAGAAAGTGGTGGTCAGATTGGTGATACAGGTCTGTTCAAAAACGATACTGGTATTTTTGAAGTTCAAGATACTAAAAAATCTGGTGGCGCTTTTGTCCATCAAGGTATCGTGACAATGGGAAGCCTAAAAGCGACTCAAAATGTTGAAGCAATTGTAAAAGCAGATCTTCGTGAAGCAACTGCACGCAACCACTCTGCAACTCACCTTTTACATGCTGCTCTACGTCAAGTATTGGGCGAGCACGTACAACAAAAAGGTTCTTTGGTCGCTTCTGACATTTTACGTTTTGACTTTGCCAATGACCAACCGGTGACATTTGAACAAATTCAACAGGTTGAACGTATTGTAAACCGTGAAGTGATTGCAAACACCGCAGTTTCTACTGAACTTTTAGACATTGATGCTGCAAAAGAAAAAGGCGCAATGATGTTGTTCGGTGAAAAATATGGTGATGAAGTTCGTGTACTTTCTATGGGTTCAATCCAAGATGAGAAAAATTTCTCTATCGAACTTTGTGGTGGTATCCATGTAAAACGTACTGGCGATATTGGTCTGTTTAAAATCACCTCTGAAAGTGGTGTTGCAGCAGGTGTTCGTCGTATTGAAGCTGTTACTGGTACCAAAGCGCTTGAAATCGTTCAAAAATTTGATGCAGACATTTTGCATATCAACGATTTATTAAAAGCACAGAAAGATCAAACTGTTGAAAAAGTTCAATCAACGCTAGAAACAGCACATCAATTGCAAAAACAAATTGAGCAATTGAATCAAAAATTGGCGAATTTCCAAGCCTCTGATTTAATCAGTCAAGTGACGGAAATTGCGGGTCGCCAAACACTTATTGCCACAGTTCAAGGACAAGATGCGAAGTCTGTTCGTCATCTTCATGACAGTGTCAAATCAAAATTAGATAATGCAGTGATTGTGCTTGCGGCTGTAGAAGGTGACAAAGTTAGTCTTATCGCATCTGTAGCTAAAGATTTCACTGCAAATCTAAAAGCGGGTGACATCATCAAACACTTAGCAACTGAGCTTGGTGGTAAAGGTGGTGGTAAACCTGACTTAGCACAAGGTGGCGCGCCACTAAACGAGAAGTTTGAACAAGTGATGGCAGATTTAACTGCTTGGCTTGCTCAAAAATAATACTTCACCTTTTGTGTAACTGACCCTAATGCCGATTAGGGTCATGGCTTATATGGAACAACTATGGCATTAATCGTTCAAAAATATGGCGGTACTTCTATGGGTACTCCCGAGCGCATTTTAAATGTTGCTCGTCGTGTAAAGCGTTGGCATGACCACGGCCACAAGGTTGTAGTGGTTGTATCCGCAATGAGTGGTGAAACAAACCGCTTATTGGCTTTAGCGAAAGCCATTACCGAAACCCCTGATCCTCGTGAACTAGACCAAATGGTGTCTACGGGTGAACAGGTAACGATTTCAATGTTAGCAATGGCGCTCAATTCAATTGGTGTTGAAGCTAAGTCACTCACAGGTCGTCAAGTTGGTATCAAAACTGACAGCGCGTTTACCAAAGCCCGTATCGAATCTATTGATACAGATGTGATGACAAATCACTTGGATGCAGGTCGTGTCATTGTTGTTGCAGGCTTCCAAGGTTTCGACATTGATGGCAATACAACAACTTTAGGCCGTGGCGGTTCTGATACTTCTGGTGTTGCACTTGCTGCAGCATTAAAAGCAGATGAATGTCAGATTTACACAGATGTGGATGGGGTTTATACCACTGATCCTCGTGTTGCACCTAAAGCGAAAAAAGTTGATCGTATTTCATTTGAAGAAATGCTTGAAATGGCATCTCTCGGTTCTAAAGTATTGCAAATTCGTTCTGTTGAATTTGCAGGAAAATACCAAGTGCCTTTACGCGTATTATCAAGTTTTGATAATGACAATGATGGCGCATTCGACGAAGATTTCAAAAACAATGTCGGAACACTAATCACTACTGAAGCGGAAGACAATATGGAACAGCCAATTATTTCTGGTATCGCATTTAACCGTGACGAAGCTAAATTAACAATTTTAGGTGTACCTGATGAACCAGGTATTGCGTCTAAAATCTTATCGCCTATTGGTGCTGCAAACGTTGAAGTGGATATGATCATCCAAAACGTTGAAGAAGATGGCACAACTGACTTCACTTTTACCGTGAATCGTGGTGAACTTAAAAAAGCCAAAGCAATCCTAGAAGAAACGGCTACAGCGATTGGTGCGCGTGAAGTTGCTACGCGTGATGACATTGTTAAAGTGTCGATTGTTGGCGTTGGCATGCGTTCTCATGCAGGTGTTGCAAGTAAAATGTTTACTGCACTTGCAGATGAAGGGATCAATATCTTGATGATCTCGACTTCTGAAATCAAAATTTCTGTGATTATTGAAGAAAATTACTTAGAACTTGCAGTTCGTTCACTCCATACAGCCTTCGGTTTAGACCGTGAACATGGCGAATCGAGTGCGCGTGCATAATTTTTGATCAAATATAGCAACTTATTCGCTGTTTTGACCAAGAAAAAATCAGAGCCACTATAGTGTTTTCTATAGTGGCTCTGTTATATTAGTTTTTGAGGTTTTAGAGAAATTTCAATAGAGCAATGTGAAAATGAAAAATTTGTCACATTATTCTGTTAAAATTATCGGTGCTATTTAAAGTTGTGTTTTCTAGTTTTTAGAAATTCATCGCAGGTTTAGCGTTTAAGCAAGGAGATAAACATGCTGATTCTGACCCGCCGTGTCGGAGAAACTTTGATGATTGGGGATCAAGTCAGTGTTACTGTGCTTGGTGTTAAAGGCAACCAAGTTCGTATTGGTGTAAATGCCCCAAAAGAAGTTTCTGTACATCGCGAAGAAATTTATCAACGTATTCAACATGAGCGTGCTATGCACGAGCATTTGCAACATATTGATCAAGATTATCAACCTTCTTTTGAAGATGATAATTCGCAAAACACCTATAATCGTTAAGATTATAGTGGTTTTGGAAACTAAAGCGGCTTTTAAGCCGCTTTAAATTTTTATTGATCAGTAAAAAACATCATCCCTTTTATTCAAGACCCAGTGCTTTTTTGACTGGCGAATAGCTACGGCGATGTTGATCAATCACCCCATGTTCAGCGATGGCGTCAAAGTGTGCTTTGGTTGGATAACCTTTATGTTTAGCAAAACCAAATTGCGGATACAACTTGTCTAACTCAACCATTTCATGATCACGCGTTACTTTGGCTAAAATACTTGCCGCACTAATCTCAGCATGTAAAGCATCCCCGCCTACGACCGCATCACAGCTCATGCTTAAGCCTTTAGGAACTTTATTGCCATCTACAAGCACATGTTCTGGTCGCGTTTTAAGTGCCTCTACAGCACGTCGCATCGCCAATAATGAAGCTTGCAAGATATTCAGCTCATCAATTTCTTGATGTGTTGCTTCAGCAATTGCCCAAGCAATCGCTTTTTCCTGAATCTCAATGAATAACTTTTCACGTTTTTTTTCAGTTAATTTTTTAGAATCATTTAACCCTTGAATTGGGTTGTTTGGATCTAAAATAACTGCAGCTGCAACCACAGAGCCAACCAATGGACCTCGTCCTGCTTCATCTACACCAGCAACTAACATTTTCTTTCCTATCCTAAAAGAAGCTCAACAGGTTTTATCTGAGTTCATAGATCATCATCTTGAGATGATGACAGATCGAAAGCCCTTTTCTTTCTACATAACTTCAATCGACTGATCAAAATTTAGAATATTTTGCTTAGCGTGAAAGACGCCATTTAAAGAAAAGAGCATCAGTCCTAAGACCATGAATTTATCAATATACAAAAAACTGTATCAATAAATTCATATGTCTTTGATGCTTTAATGCAACTATCTCATCGCTTCTGCAACACATGCATTAATTGTTTTTGTCACCACATTTGAAACAATCGTAGCACGCGCTTGAGGATCTAAAGCAGCTGTTGCTAAATCTACAGTGCTAACACTTTGGGGTGCCTTTTCACTGACACAACCACAAATTTCACTTTGTACATTGTTTTTCTGGTCTGCAGTCATGACTTTTGTTGCAGTCTTCCAAGCAGGTAAATTATTCAGTTCAGTTGTACATTTCGCATTTATCGCGATTTTAAGCGCAACACCACCTAACTGCTGAGTTGTTGACGCTGCTGCAGCACCTGTTGGATCATTGGTCGCGCAAGCCGTTAGAGCTAAAGCGATTGAAGCAAGAAAGACAACGCGTTTTTTCACAATTTTTTCCTTTTTATGAGATAAAGCTAGGCTATTTTGCCTAAACTAACACTTGGATTAAACTAAAAATTTGAATAATCACCTCATTAGACGCTAAATGGATAAATATTTCACAATTATTGCTTTAAGCGTTGCAAATTTAAAACAATACGTTGAGTTTTTAGAACTGATTTCTTTTAATAAAATCCATATTATAAGCACTAAATTAAATTGGAATCTGTGTCATGCAACAAAAATCACAATACTATACAAGGACAGCACAATGGTTGCATTGGATTATGGCAATCATCTTTATTACCGCTTGGGTCATTGGTTTTTATAGTGGCAATTTTTTAAGCTATGATGTCGATGGACCGTTTAAAGGCGATGTCATTACCCTACATAAGAATATTGCATCGGTGATTATCTTTTTGGTGATTATCCGTATCTTTTGGCGTTACACTCACCCTGCCCCTGAACTACCTGAAACCATGTCACCATTGATGAAAACTTTGGCTCATTTAGGTCATTTGGGTTTATATTTCATGTTATTGGCATTGCCAATCACAGGATGTTTATTTAGCTGGAGTGCTGGTCATCCCGTGCCTGTATTGTACTTATTTGAGATTCCAAGACTTGTACAAGATAATCCCGATTTAACAGCGATTGTTAAACCTTTACATATTTATATTTCATGGGCTGCTGGCTTACTTCTTGTCGGACATGTTCTCGCTGCGCTCAAACATCATTTTATTGATAAAGACAATGTATTGAAAAGTATGACAGGACAAGGTTAACCATATACAGATTAAAAAGCCTATTAAAAGCACATCAAAACGGTGTGCTTTTTTTATATTTTTATTGTGGTTTAAATTTATGGCGCTTTAAATCCTAGATCTTTACTTTAATGCTTCTTTTGCACAACCTTTTAAACTATTCATCACTGCTTGTTGAATCAGCTTATTTTTTGCAGCTTCATTAAAAGTTGCCATCACCAGCTGTTTAGCTGGTACATCGTTCAAAGCATTCTCACTGACACAGCCACAGATTTTTTGCTGTGCATGTTGCTGTTGTGCAGCTGTCCATAAAAATGAGGATGCTTGCCAAATCTTTGACGCTTTTAACTCACTGGCACACTGCTGTTCGATTAAAGGCTTTAGCATTTTCTGCGTAATCGTTTCTGTGCTTGAGTCTGCACATGCAACAGTCACAGGTAAAATAATGAATAAGGTTAAACATGTTGTTAAAAATTTCATTCTATTTCCCTCATGAAAAAAAAAGCAGTGTTCACACACTGCTTTTATATGCTTAAAGAATATAGCTTGATTTAAGCCAATTGATCAATTTGATTGTTCCATTTTTGCTTTTCTTCATTTGAAATAAATGACGCTTCAAATGAATTTTTTGCCAATTGCTTTAACTCTGTATTTGAAAGATCTAGTGCTTCAGCAATCGAAATAAAATTATCATTCATATAGCCACCAAAATAAGATGGGTCATCTGAATTGACAGTCACATGCACACCTTTTTGCAATAAACGGTGAATATTATGTTGTGCCATATCATCCACCACACACAATTTTAAATTGCTCAGTGGGCAAACAGTCAAAGGCATCTTTTCTGCAATTAAACGTTGCATCAGTGCTGGGTCTTCTTCTGAACGTACACCGTGGTCAATACGGTTTACTTTTAATAAATCTAAAGCTTCCCAAACATATTCAGCAGGCCCTTCTTCTCCCGCATGCGCAACCACCAAGAAACCTTCTTTGCGTGCTTGAGCAAAAACTCGTTCAAACTTAGCTGGTGGATGCCCAACTTCGCTTGAATCTAAACCTACAGCAATAATTTGATCTTTATACGGCAAAGCTTGCTTTAACGTTTCAAATGCTGCTTCTTCACTTAAGTGACGCAGGAAGCACATGATCAAATGAGAGCTTATACCCAACTTTGTTTGAGCATCATCGCATGCACGTTGTAGACCATTGATCACCGTTGCAAAGGCAACCCCGCGGTCAGTATGTGTTTGTGGATCAAAGAACATTTCAGTATGTACAACTTTATCTTCTGCACATTTTTCAAAATATGCCCAAGCTAAATCATAAAAGTCTTGTTCATTGATCAGTACATTTGCACCTGCATAATAAATATCAAGGAAAGACTGTAGATTATGAAAGTTATACGCTTGTTTGACTTCTTCTACAGATTTATACGGGATATCAATTTGATTACGCTGAGCTATTGCAAACATCAACTCAGGCTCAAACGTGCCTTCGATATGTACATGGAGTTCCGCCTTAGGTAAGGCACGAATAAGTTCTAATCTATTCACGTTTTTCCTCAAACTTATTAAATTAAATTTCAATCATCCAAATCGTTTGGATTCATTTCAATCTGATTAAAACAAAAAAGGGTGCAAACTTGAGTTTACACCCTTTTCTTATTTAAATTTATTAACCACCAAATGCAACGAATTTAATCACCCAGAGCACAGCAATGATCCAAACCATATATGGAACTGTTTTCGCTTTACCTGTAAATAATTTAACCAATGCATAGCTGATAAAGCCCATTGCAATACCGTCTGCAATAGAATAAGCAAATGGCATAAATACAATGGTTAAAAATGCTGGAACTGCTTCAGTAATATCATCCCATTCAATATTGATGATACCTTGAATCATCAACACACCAACAAATAATAATGCTGGAGCAGTCGCAAATCCGGGAACAGATTGAGCCAATGGTGCTAAAAATAAACACGCTAAAAATAAAATACCGACAACAACTGCAGTTAAACCTGTACGACCGCCTGCAGCAACACCCGCAGATGACTCAATATAAGGCGTTGTTGATGATGTACCCAAAGCAGCACCAGCAACAATTGCAGTAGAATCTGCAAATAGCGCTTTTTTCAAACGTGGTAATTTACCATCTTTCAATAAACCAGCACGATGTGAAACCCCGACCAATGTTCCGGTTGAGTCAAATAAATCAACCAAGAAAAATACGAAAATCACGCCGACTAAACTTACCGTAAATAAGTTTTCAAAATTCATTTGCATGAATGTCGGTGCAATAGAAGGAATCGAACCAACAACCCCTTTAAATTCATTTAAACCTAAAGCTGTTGCAATACCAGTGATTGCTAAAATACTGATAATAATTGCGCCACGAATTTTATAGTGGTGCATAATCACGATCAGGAAAAAACCCAATAAAGTCAGTAAGACTGTAGGTTGTTTTAAATCCCCCAGACCCACCAAAGTTGCTTGATTTGCAACAATAATGCCTGAGTTTTTCAATGCAACCAGTGCAAGGAATAATCCAATACCACCACCGATTGCAAATTTCAATGACATTGGAATCGCATTGACAATGGCTTCACGGATTTTAAACATGCTAATTGCGATGAAGACAAGTCCGGAAACAAATACAGCAGCCAAAGCGGTTTGCCATTCAACGCCCATACCTAAACAAACAGAATAGGTAAAATAAGCATTCAGCCCCATACCTGGTGCAAGTGCAATCGGATAGTTTGCAACAACCCCCATGACCAAACAACCAATCGCAGCGGCTAAACACGTTGCCACAAATACGGCGCCATGATCCATACCTGTTTCTGAAAGAATCAATGGGTTAACAATGATGATGTAGCACATTGTTAAAAATGTCGTTAAACCTGCCAGTATTTCGGTTCTAAACGTTGTTTTGTTTTCGCTCAGTTTAAATAAGCGTTCAAGCAAACCCGCTGAAGGATTTGGATTCGTCATTGTTGAGCCCCTGTTAAGTTTGAGCTATTCGTTGATAAAATCGAGTTCATTTAAAAAAAATGCTAAATGCCGTCAATTAAGGCCATAATTCAGCATTCAATAAACATACCAAAATGACATTTCCGATAAAAAACTTGAATTAAAAAAGCTGCAGATTAGCAGCTTTCATTTTCTAGAAGGTTTAACGGTCGTTATCGATTACATATTACAAATTATAACATACAGTTTAAATAATTTTATCAATCTGATGCTTTTAGTCATCCAATTCATGTGAACTCAGAAGTTTAGTGCTTTAAGGATATACAGTACGTAAATCAAATCACCGTATTACTTACTTTTAAATGATTGTGATTATTAGGATTAGACTCAATTTTCCGAATGGTTAAATTCGCATCTTTGATAATATTTTGCATTTCTTGTTGTTTTTTCTGTTGCGAATCGACATAAGAAAAATAGCCTAGAAATATCACACTACTAAACACGAAAAAAGTTACAAGCTTTACCATTTCAAAATCAAATCAGGGTATAAATTTCGCTGATTATACACATAAATGTGACACAAATAACACTTTAACAATAAAATTGTCCGACAAATCACAAGTATTAACTTGCGCTTTCATAGTGCATATCAGGCTTTAAATCCTGCTATACATCTAAAATGGTGCTATTTGTTTTAAATGATGATAAAAAAACAACATGAAACTTGATGAATCATAGGCAATCTTTAAATACATAAAATTTTTAACAACAAGAGTTTAGACAGCTTAGCTTACACACTTTTAAAAGCATGTAAGCTTTTAAATCAATAAGATTTAAATACACTATTCAAAGATTTAAGCCAACTCACTTAAGTTTTACATAGGGCCTTCAACTGATTCCACCTAAGGCTGCAATCAGTTGGGCTGTATTTTTTAACTGCAACTGCTTGAGCTGTAAAGTTGCCTGTTCCGCCTGTAAGGTTAAATTCTGTGCTGTGATCACTTCTAAATAACTGACTAAGCCAGCGTTATAGCGTCGAGTTACAACTTGTTCATTTTCTAAAGCAAGTTTAAATAGTTGAGCTTGTTCAGATTGTTGCTGTTTAAAACTGGATGACTGTAAAAGCGCGTCTTCAACCTCTTTCCAACCCGTTAAAACAGCCTGTCTATACGCTGCTGCTTTTTCAGCATAACTCGCTTGTGCTTGTGCAATCTCAGCCTTACGTTTTCCACCGTCAAATATCAATGCCGTTGTTTGTAATCCAGTCGACCACAAGTACTGTGGTGCTTGAAACAGTTGACTCAACACACGACTATTTACTTCACCCGTTAAACCAATACTGAGATCGGGTAACCATGCCGTTTGAGCCAAGCCCAATTGGGCATGTGTTGCAGCCAATTCACGTTCAGCACGTATCACATCAGGGCGTTGGATAAGCATCCGACTTGGTAGCTGAGCTGGTAATATTGGAACTTGAAAGTGCTGTTTCTGTTTGGCCAATTGAAATTGAGCAACCGTTTTACCTTGTACCACAGCTAAAATATTTTCTTGTAAATCACGTTCTCGCTGGGTTTCTATCTGCTGGATTTGCACTTGCTTGAGTTGCGTTTCAGCCTGTATCACATCCGCTCTCGCGATCATCCCTGCAATATATTGGTTATTTAAAATTTTGACGGAACGCTGATAACTGTGTTGGGTTTGTCGTAAAACATCCAACTGCGCATCCAGTACTCGGATATTCCAATAGCTTTCTGTGCCCAATAATTGTTGATTGAGTTTAACTGCAGCTAAGTCAGCCTGTGAAGCCTCTAAATTTGCCTGTTGCCCTTCAACTGCTTTGGCGACCCTGCCCCATAAATCAGGAATCCAACTGACCTGAACACCCGTTGTAAATTGGTTATTTGGCGTACTGTCCTTTGTTCCACTACGTTGTGCAGAACCATTTAACTTTAAACTTGGCAAACGGTTAGCGCGTTGCTGCTCAAGTAAGGCATTGGCTTGTTGATATCGTGCTTCCGCTTGTTTCAGACTCAAATTTTCTTGATTCAATTGTTGCATCAATTGACTAAGAATAGGATCTTGAAAAATTTCCCACCAAGTGTTGGCATTGACTTCTAAGCTTGAGGTTTTTTTCCAATTTAAAACAGCATATTTATAATGATCATCCGTTTGAAGGACTGGCACTTTATATTCAGGCGGATGCAACACAACAGTAGAATTGCATGCAGTCAATATCAATAACACACTAAGGCACATGACATTTTTAACGATTAAACTCTGCATTATATTTTCCTATTTACCTCAATGAAGTGCATATTTATTTTTCAATTTCAAACAAGATTCAGCACATTTTTCCAACACCAAATACAAGACAGGCGTTGTATACAACGTCAATAATTGACCCAAGGCTAAACCACCCACAATGACAACACCCAAAGGCTGACGTAACTCTGCCCCTTCTCCCCAGCTAAGTGCCAGTGGAATTGCACCGAGCAACGCTGCGGTATTGGTCATCAGAATTGGACGAAAACGGAGAGCTGCGGCAGACAAAATAGCCTGATATGCAGTCTTGCCTGCTCTTCTTTCTAATAAAGTAAAATCAATTAAAAGAATGGCATTTTTTACAACAATTCCGATCAATAAAAACATGCCCAAAAGTGCAATTAAGGTGAATTGGAAATTAAATAACCATAAGGTCAACAAAGCCCCCAAAGCCACTGCGGGTACTGTCGATAAAATCGTCAATGGATGAATCAGACTTTCATAGGTAACCCCAAGAACGATATAAATAAGTAAGATCACCACACAGACAAGTAACGGGGTCGATAAACCAGCCTGCAAACTTTCCGCCTCGACATCTTTATCTGTCATGATAAAAATTTCATTGGGTAACATCACTTCGGGTAAAACACTACGAATAGCTGCATCCGCTTGTTCATAGCTATAGCCTTGTTTAACCACATAACCAATCCCCATTGCGGCATATTGGTTGCGTCGATAAACCCGATCATTGGTAATACCATAAGACCATGTGGCAAAATTACTGAGTGGTACAGCAATCCCTTGTTGGTTTGGAATGCGTACATTTGCCAGCGCTTCAGGATGTTCAGTAAAGTGTTTATCGACTTCCATCACCACATAAAACTGTTGGGTTTGATCATAAATAGTCGAAATTTGGCGCTGCGAAAATGAGTTATTGAGTACACTTGAAATATTTTCTATGTCCACACCCAAACGACGTGCTGCTTCACGGTCAATGTCTAAAGTCACATGCTGGGCACCTTCATCGCCCATGGTTTCAACTTCTTCTAACTCTGGAAGCTTCTGCATTGCCTGAGCAACTTTAGGCACCCACTGACGTAGCAACGCAACATCATCAGATTGCAGTAACAACAAATAATCTTGCCCACTTCCACTTGAAAATGGATCATCCAATTCTAGTTCCTGTTTGACTTGTGCAGAAAAAATCGCACCTGCCAGCCATGGGGCATTTTTTTTAATTCTATCTACAATTTCATGTGAAGATTTGCCATCTCGCTCTGCTTTGGGTTTTAAACTCACCATTAAAAAAGAATTGGTGATTCCGCCAGCACCACCAGACGTACCAATCACATCTTTGACTGCGGGATCCTTTAATACACTTTCACTAAAGGTGGCGATTTTGGGTTGCATAATTTGAAAGGAGAAGCCATCATCCCCTCGAATAAAAGCTTCAACCCGTCCGGTATCTTGCTCAGGTAATACCCGTTTGGGTAATGTTTGATAGACATATACGGAGGCAGCGATTGCACCGCCCCATAGCAAAATGACCAAATAACCGTGTTTAATCATCCATTTCAGCGAATGCAAATAGAGCTGACTCAAACCCTGCATCAAGCGATGGCTATAGCGATACAAAACCTGATGTTGATAACTCTCTAATGGTTTTAAACAGCGTGCAGATAAGCTTGGCGTAAGGACTAGGGAGACAAATACAGATAAAATAATAATAAAAATCAGTGTTAAAGAAAACTCTCTAAACAATCGTTCGATTACACCTCCCATAAATAGCACGGAAATAAAGATCACCACCAAAGCCAAATTCATTGCCAGCAAGGTCAGACCGACTTCTCGAATACCATTTAAGGCAGCCTGTATAGGCTGTTCACCCTGTTCTATATGACGTTCAATATTTTCTAAAACCACAATTGCATCATCAACCACGAGCCCAATCGCAACAATGACTGCCATAATTGACAAGTTATTCAATGAAAATCCAGCGAGATAAACCAGGCTGCATGCGCCAATCAAAGTCACCAGCAAAGCAATACTTGGAACAAGAGCACTTTGCAGACGACCTAACATCAGTGCGACCACAATAATCACCAAAAGCATGGAAAATAATAAAGTATCCCTTGCCTCATTTAAGCCCGCCCGAATAATTTCCGATCCATCCATCACTGTGGTCAGTTGTGAATCTGCTGGAATTAATCTGCTTAACTCTGGTAGTTTTTCTTTGATCTTTTCAATTGTGGCAACGGTATTTGCATTGGGTTGACGGCTGATTTTAATAATAACCGCTGGTTTGCCATTGTGAAAACCACTTACATAACGGTTTTCGACCGAATCCTGTACCTCAGCCACATCTTTTAAACGGACAACTGTCTGACCATTTTGATGTATGATCAAATTGGCAAAATCATCCGCTTTTTTTAAACGACTTGGAAGCTCAACTTGCCAACGTAACTGTTCAGTTTCAATTACCCCTAAGGCTTGTACTGTATTACTTTTTACAATCGCTTCACGAACTTGCTCCAAAGACACCCCTTGTGAAATCAAGGCATTTGGATTGAGTTGAATTCGCACAGCTGGCATAGATGCCCCGTCAATGACAACTTCCCCAACCCCATTAATTTGCGCAATATTTGGCTGCAGCTGATTGCTGGCAATTTCATAGAGTTTGCCCGCAGAAAGATGTTCTGAACTCAATGCCAAATAAAAAATTGGACTCTGACTTGGATTGATCTTGAAATATTCAGGAGGGCTTGGCATTCCAGAAGGCAGCTGTGACATCGCAGCATTGATTGCAGCTTGGACCGCTCTGGCGGCTTCATTGATGTCAGTATTTAAATCAAAATGCAAAACCACTTGGGTTGCGCTTTGATTACTTGAAGAATTAATCGCTTTTACCCCTGAAACGCCCATCATGGCACGCTCTAATGGCGTCGCCACGGTGGCAGACATGCTTTCAGGACTTGCACCTGGTAAACTTGCTCGCACCACAATCGTTGGGATATCTGCCTGTGGTAACGCGGCTACAGGTAAGCGGAAATAGGCCAGTATACCCAATAATACAATTGCGATTCCCAGTAAAATACTGGCAACAGGTCGGTGAATAAAGGTCGAGAGAAAGGTCAAAACTCTCTCCTTGTCGTATCATGATCTGTGGGTAAATCATCTACAGATAAATCTGAATTGGTATGTTGCAATGAATATTGCAGACGATCAAAAAATAAATAAACCACTGGTGTAGTAAATAACGTGAGGACTTGACTTAAAATCAAACCACCCACCATGACGATCCCAAGAGGCTGACGTAATTCAGCCCCTGAACCCGATGCAAGCATCAATGGAATTGCCCCAACCAGTGCCGCAAGTGTGGTCATTAAAATTGGGCGAAAACGCATCAGTGCGGCTTGATAAATCGCTTTCTGTGGTGACAATCCGTCATTACGTTGTGCAGCCAAAGCAAAATCCACCATCATGATGCCATTTTTCTTGACCAGACCAATCAATAAAATGATCCCAATCAAGGCAATCATGTCCAACGGCCGATTAACCATAAACAGTGCCAACAAAGCACCAATTGCTGCAGATGGCAAGGTAGAAAGAATGGTTATCGGGTGAATAAAACTTTCGTACAGAATGCCCAACACAATGTACATGGTCACTATTGCTGCAATCACCAACCAGAACGTATGTTGTTGCGAGTTCTCATAAGCAGCAGCTGCACCTTGCAGTTTGACTTTGACTTCTGTTGGTAGATTTAGACGCTGTTGTACACGATCAATCGCTTTGATCGCATCCCCGAGCGCGACCCCTGATGCAAGATTAAAAGATACCCCATTGGCTGGAAATTGTGATTGCTGTTGCAGAATAATAGGCACGCGTTTTTGCACAATATTGGCAACAGAACTGAGTAATATCGGCTCTCCACTTTTATTATGAATATAGGTTTGCCCTAAAGCATCTATACCTTGAGTGAATGTTGGGTCCAGTTCTAAAACAATACGATATTGATTAGATTGCGTGTATAAAGTTGCAATCTGGCGCTGCGCAAATAAATTTTGTAAAGCTAAACTGATATCTTCAATGTTTAAACCCAAACGTGCTGCGGCATCTCGATTGACATCAATAAATGCTTGTAAGCCTTGTCCACCCTCTTCACTGGTGACTTGTGCAAATTCAGGTTGTAGTCGTAAAGCATCAACAAATATAGGAGTCCATTCGGCTAAATCTGTCGTTTTAGCAGCGCTTATACTCAGTTGATATTGAGTACGACTAATTTTATCTTCAATACTCAGCTCTTGTACTGGTTGCATCCAGCCTTGAATCCCTTCAACTTGAGCGAACTGTCCTCTAAGTCGTGCCATAATTTGATCTACAGGATCTCTTTCAGCATGCGGCTTTAGATTAATTAAAATACGTCCATTACTTAGTTTTGGATTATTGGCATCTATACCAATAAATGAAGACAAACTTTCCACAGCAGGATCTTTTAAGATCTGCCCCGCGAGTGTTTGTTGACGCTCACTCATGGCTTGGAATGAAATATCATCAGGCGCTTCAGTCACCACCTGTATGACACCACTGTCCTGTACAGGGAAAAAGCCTTTGGGAATCATCCAATACAGCAGACCCGCTAAAATGACGGTACTCAACATCACCGCAAGAGTCAGTACTTGATGCCGAAAAACCCACTGTAAAGCTTTACCGTATTGCTGGATAATTCGGTCTAGACTCCAGCGACTGTGAGAAGTTGAATGTTTGGCATTTTTTAATAAATATGCGCACATCATTGGCGTCAATGTAAGCGACACCACCAATGAAATTGCGATTGCTGCTGCTAAAGTGACAGCAAATTCATGGAACAGTCGCCCAACCACATCCCCCATAAACAGTAATGGGATTAATACTGCAATCAGTGAAATCGTCAGGGAAATTAAGGTAAAGCCGATTTCTTTAGATCCTTTAAGTGCGGCTTGTAATAAGCTTTCTCCTGCCTCACGATGTCGTGCAATATTTTCCAACATCACAATTGCATCATCGACTACAAAACCTGTCGCAATGGTGAGTGCCATTAAAGTCAGGTTATTGACAGAAAAGCCTAAAAAATACATGACGACAAAAGTACCAATAATCGACAGTGGTACGGCAATACTAGGAATAATCGTAGCGGATAAATTTCTTAAAAATAAAAAAGTCACCATCACCACCAAGCACACGGCAAAAACCAATTCTTTTTGCACATCATCAATGGAGCTACGAATACTCTCAGTTCGATCGGTTAACACTCGAATTTTGACATTTTCAGGCAGATTTTTTTGTAGCTCAGGCAATATTTGCTTAATCTGATCTGCAACTTGAATCACATTGGCATTCGGTTGGCGCTGTACATTAACCAAGATTGCAGCTTGACTGTCTGCCCAAGCCGCCATATAGCGATCTTCGCTCCCTTCTATGACTTTTGCCACATCTCTAAGACGTATCGGTGCGCCATTGTTCCAACGTAAAATTAGATTTTCATAATCTGCAATCGAGCGAATCTGATCATTGGCATCCAACATGGTGGTGCGATATGGTCCATCAAAGCTGCCTTTGGGTTGATTTGCATTGGCAGAATTAATTGCAGAACGCACATCCTCAGCACTCATTTTATAGGCAGCAAGTGCCGTAGCATTCATTTGCACGCGTATTGCTGGACGTTGCCCCCCCGCAAGGCTGACCATCCCGACACCTGAAAGCTGAGAAAGCTTTTGTGCAACTCGGGTATCCACCATGTCGTAGACTGTTGTTAAAGGTAAAGTTTCTGAACTGATGGCAAGGGTAATCACAGGAACATCAGCAGGATTTACTTTACGGTAAATCGGTGGTGCTGGTAGATCATTGGGTAATTTACTGCTGGCGGTACTGAGTGCTGACTGTACTTCTTGTTCAACGACACCAAGTTCTGCGCTCAGTTCAAACTGCAAGGTAATAACGGATGCCCCCACTGAACTACTAGAAGACATTTGCTTTAAACCAGCAATTTTTCCCATTTCTCGTTCGAGTGGTGCGGTGATTGTGCGTTGTACTGTATCGGGATTGGCGCCAGGTTGAAAAGTATAGACTTGAATAATTGGATAATCGACCTGTGGCAAAGCAGAGACAGGCAACAACCGCCAAACCAAGAAGCCACTCAACAACAGTGCTAACATCAATAATGTGGTTGCGACTGGACGTAAAATAAAGAACCGTGAAATATTCATGATTTATCCAGCAGTTGGCTTGGCCGTAGAAATTGACTGTTGATTCTCTACAACAATTTGAACTTCTTTGCCTTCCGAAAGACGATCAATTCCTTCAAGTACTACTTTCTCGCTCCCCTTTAATCCGTCTAAAACTTCAATTTGACCATTCGAGGTCATCCCCAGTTTTAACATGCGAATTTCGGCTTTGTTTTGCGGATTGATAATATAAACATAGCTGCCTTTTGCACCATGTTGTACAGCATCACTCGGGATACTGATTGCATTTTGAATGGTTTGAGTATTTAAACGCACATTGACAAACTGATTTGGGAATAAGGCATCATCATAATTATCAAAAATTGCTTTTATTTTTAAAGTCCCTGTACTGATATCAATCTGATTATCTATTGCTTGTACATGCCCCAGCGCAAGTTGTTTTTGCTCTGTTTTATCCCAAGCAGTTACCAACACTTTATCGCCATTTTTTAATGATTGACGCAGATTTGCTAAATAGTTTTCTGCCACTGAAAATTGCACAAAAATTGGATGAACTTGAGTAATACTGACTAAACCAGCACTTTCATTGGCTTGAATAAGGTTACCAGCATCTTTCTGTCTAAATCCAACCCGCCCCTCAATAGGCGCATAAATTTTAGTATAAGACAGCTGTAGTTTTGCAGCATCTACTTGCGCCTTGTTCGCCTGTATTTGACCTTTAAGCTGGTTGACCAGCGCCAATTGCTGTTCTACTTGTTGTTTTGCAATTGAATCTTGTTTAAACAGCAATTGATAACGCTGCAACTCTGTTTCAGCATTTTGCAATTGTGCTAAATTCTGCTGCCGTGTTCCTTCAGCCTGTGCAAGTGAGACCTGAAACGGCGCTGGATCAATTTGTGCAAGGAGCTGACCTTTTTTTACGGTTTGCCCTTCTTTAAAATAAATCTGCTGTAGAACCCCGGAAACCTGACTTTGTACATTCACAATATGCGTAGGAATGACTGTACCAATTGCTTTGATTTCAACCTGTAAATCTTGTCGTTGTACTGGCACAGTTCGCACGGGTACAGGTTTACTCCATTGGCTATATTCCTCTGCGGGTTTGGATGAGGTTTTTTTCCAATAGAAGCCTGCTAGTCCGAAAATAATCAGCAGCATAAATCCAATTAAATATTTAAATTTACGGCCAATAAAACTTTTTTTGGGGTTTACATTTACAGATGGCTTACTCATAAAAACTCTTATTCATAAAGTCGCAGAACGATCAAAATTTACAATTGCGAAATAATTAAAGTGAAATTTCACAGATATCCATTGTTCATCTCATTAATAATCAAGAATAAATAAAGGTTAGCTTCGCTAATTATCATGTTGCATTTTGTAATCTTTATTATTGCATTTAATAATCATTATCACTATCATTATTTTCAACACTTTCTTCCTCCAGCAAAACTCCATGTAGTTCGCTTTTTAAACAGGCAACTCTTATGCATTTGAACGTACAAAAGCAGCAATGGTTTGATCATATTTATCAAGACCATCAAAATACTTTACTTTTGTGGTTCAAACATAAACTTCACAACCATCATCACTCTGAAGATCTTAGTCAGGAGGTTTTTTATCGTGCATTAAAAAGTAATTACTGTTTTGAAAATATTAAAGAACCCAAAGCATGGTTATTGGGAATTGCGAAACATGTAATTATTGATCATTGGCGCCACCAACAAGTTGAACACTTATATTTAGATGCGTTAATACATACACCACAGGATGGCTATCCATCTGTAGAACATGAAATATGTATTCGAGAAAGTTTGTATCAAGTTCATCAAACACTAGAAAGGCTACCCGAACGCGTAGCACAGGTCTTTTTATTATCACAAATGGAAGGTATGACCTACCGCGCAATCGGTGAAAAACTTAATATTTCTGAAGCCACAGTAAAACGAGATATGAAACAAGCTTTTGTTGCCTGTTCCAGTATTTATAACACAACCTTTAATTCATAATATTTTTTACTTATAAAACAACCCATTAAATAAAACAATTATATAAACCCAATTAGGCATATTTAAAAATCCATCTCAAACTTACATGACATCGATCTATTGATCATACAAATAGTTGCTCTCCTCTATTCGCGCTTGTTCTCTACTGTTGTTACATCCAACAACATGCCCAGCATTTAAATCATAAAAAATGAGCTTTTTTTAAAACATAAACGACTAAGTACATGAATATGACTCATACGAGAATCTAATGAAGGAACATCAAAGCAAACATGCATTAGCAATTGCAATTCGAACTGCACTTTGGGGCGGATCTATTTTTTTAATAAATGGATCTATATTCGCAGCACCGAACCCATCTGATGGTCAAGAACAAAATTCTACACAACTTCCTACCATCACTGTATCTGCCAATAATACCAATAGCCTTACAACTGAAGGCTCTGGTTTATATACTGCTAAAGCCACCACAGCATCAACAGGCTTGGCACTCAGCCTAAAAGAAACACCGCAATTAGTCAGTGTAATCACACGTCAGCAAATGGAGGATCAAAACTTAACACAATTAACTGATGTCGTAACACAAGCTGCTGGATTAACAATTAATCAAGGTGGAAATATTGGCTCAGATAACTCACCAATTTATGCACGAGGTCAAACTGTAGACAACTATTTATTAGATGGTGTGAAATTACTGAACTCATATTCTAGTATTTTTCAAAGTCAAGACACTGCACTCTTTGACAGAATAGAGATTGTGCGTGGTGCAAATGGTTTAATGACTGGTGCTGGTTCTGCAAGTGCTAGTATTAATATGGTTCGAAAAAAACCATTACAAGACTTTAAAGCTTCTGTAAGTGCTAGTGCTGGTTCTTGGGATGCCTATAGAACAGATATCGATGTTTCATCACCATTGAATCAATCTGGTAATCTCCGTGGTCGTGCTGTATTGGCTTATCAAGATGGTGACTCTTATATCGATCGTTATGCAGAAGAACGCAAAGTTGCCTATGGTGTACTTGAAGCAGATTTAACAGATCGAACCAAAGCAAGTCTTGGAATTAGCTATCAACAAATTGATGTTTCAGGCATCGCCCGTGGGGGATTACCTTCATATTATACTGATGGATCTTTAATTGAATGGTCGCGCTCTGATTCGGCTGCTGCAGACTGGACGTACTCAGATCAATCAACTACTGCATTTTTTGCAGATATTGAACACAAGTTCAATGACAATTGGAAACTTAAAGGTATTCTTTCTCGAACAAAAACCTCTTCAGATGAAGTTGTTGGTTATGCTTATAGCTCAGGGATAGATAAACAAACTGGAAAAGGTGCTTTAATTTACGCAACACGTTGGGATTATGAACCTACTCAAAATTTATTTAATTTAACGCTGAATGGCTCATTTAATTTATTCAACCAAACCCATGAATTAGTTTTGGGAACAACTTTTACTAAAAGTGAGAATCAACGTCCAACCTACTCAGGCTGGAATAATGGCATGTCTTGGAATGGAAAATTAGACAATATTTTCAGTTGGAATGGCAATACACCAACTCGACCTGAGACGATGATTGACGGCTGGTATAGTGGCGATGACAGTAGTCATTCAATATTCGGTGCTGTCCGGTTAAAACCATCAGATAAGGCAGCAATTATTTTAGGAACACGTGTAGAAGACTGGAAACGTGTCGCTATAAATCATGACAATGCTAAAAATACAACAGATATCAAAACCCATAAAGAAAGTGGTGAAGTAATCCCCTATGTAGGACTTACCTATGATTTAACTGACCATTGGACAACATATGCCAGTTATACCAATATTTTTTCACCACAAGATAAAAAGACAGTTAAGGGGGACTATTTAGACCCTCTTGTCGG
Organism: Acinetobacter sp. 1125_18A; assembly: GCF_052824985.1. Classification (NCBI taxonomy): domain Bacteria; kingdom Pseudomonadati; phylum Pseudomonadota; class Gammaproteobacteria; order Moraxellales; family Moraxellaceae; genus Acinetobacter; species Acinetobacter sp. 1125_18A. Next base: position 345,048 of record NZ_VTDG01000004.1, on the reverse strand, counting down.
CAATAGTACTGAACTAGGGATTAAAGGTGAATTTTTTGATAATCAGTTGAATATAGGTGCTGCTGTTTATCAAACTAAAGAAGATAATTTTGCAGTCGCTGTTCCTGAACAACCCGATAATTCACACATTGCTCCCGATGGATCTCAAGCATATACAGCGGAATCTGGAACCAAAAGCCGCGGTATTGAATTAGAAGCCACGGGAAAACTCTCTGAGTTATGGCAAATTTCAGGAAGTTTTACTCGAAATTTATCACAAAATAGTCAAGGTAATAGTATAAACACCAACATTCCAAATAATACTGCTAAATTATTTAGTACCTATACTCTACCTTACTTTGATCAAGCTCTAACAATAGGTGGTGGCCTACGTTGGCAAAGTGATATTTATTCTGATATAACGCTCCCTGTAAAGACTCGTTTTACCCAAGACAGCTATACTTTGGTTGATTTAATGGCACGTTATAAAATCAATAAAAATTTATTGCTGAATTTAAATATCAATAACTTGTTTAATGAAAAATATCATTTAGCCACAACGAATAGTTACTACGGTGCACCAACTAATTTTAGAGTGGGGTTAAAATACGATTGGTAATTCTGAAACCTATTTATAATTAGCTAAACATTGATTTAGCTTAAAATAAACCAATGAGTTAGATGTAGAGAAAGTTACCGTTAAGGTAGCTTTCTCTACAAATTCAAATATTATCAAGATAACTAAAATAAACGCCTCTGCTGGTCTAGCAGTAAATCTCATCTAGTTCTTCCGTTGATTTTTAAGCTGCCTATATGGCAGTGAACTTTCTTTACCATTTTCATCAATGACAGTTTCATTTCTAAGCTGCCTATATGGCAGTGAACAATCTATTCAATCGCAGATTAAAGGTTTGTCATTTCTAAGCTGCCTATATGGCAGTGAACATCGGGTCCACGTCATATGAAAACGGTACCAATTTCTAAGCTGCCTATATGGCAGTGAACTATAATTTTAAATCAAAAAACACTCTGATAACAGCAAGTTAAATATAAAAACCATAAAATACCCAAAGTTTTTTAAAACATATATAACCAACTGATTTTATTAAACTATAAAATGATCAAAAAATATTGGGGGAAATTTTGGTACGAATAGAAGAATACCTAAACCCTAAAAAATCATTGTTTTCACTATTTCATACACAGCATTCCATCCATCCAAATAAAAAATACATAGCAAAAAACCATCCGCAGATGGTTTTCATAACGCATGATTTATTACTGAAGTGAGTTTTCACTTCAGTATGATTGATTAAAATTTAAAGGTTGCGCCTACAAATACTTTTTGACGCTCAACGAAGTATGCGTCTGCACCATTTGACAATTTTTTATCAAGTAAATTAGTAAAGCCACCACGTACAGTGAGCTTATCATTCACTTGATAATTGCTTGCTAGATTTACAATCGTATGTGGTTTTTGCATCGTAGGAGTAGCGCTTTTATCAGTTAAATATTGCTTACCTAAATATTGCGCAGACAATTCTACATTGAGTGGATCTATCGGTTGCCAATTTAGGGCTGAATTTACCGTTAATTTTGAAGTGGTCAGTAAGGTTGCACCAGTATCTTCATTTTTTGCTTTTAAGAAATACGTTGCATTATTATTCCATTTTAGATTGTCTAAAACTGGGAAATTTACAACCATTTCTAGACCACGCGTTACTGCATTTTGAATATTTTCATTTCGAGTAAACCAAATACCACCTTCGTGACCTAACGGCGAATAAGTGATTTTATTTTTAAAATCTGTATGGAAGAATGTCAAACCTAGGTCTGTACCAAAACCAGTATAATTTACACCAATTTCATAGTTTGTGCTTTCCTCAGGCTTAAGGTTTGGATTACCTGTCATAAAGCAGCTACCACCCGTATAGGTATCTGGCTTTTGCTTACTGTCATACCAAATTTTACCTCTTAACCCATTGCAACCATTCCCACCAGATTCAGTTGCCCCACCAGGAGATGATTCTTTCACAGTTGGTGCACGGAAACCTTTTGCGATCCCCCCTTTAATCACAAGATCATCCATTGGACTATAAACTAAATAACCTCTTGGACTATGATGCTCACCATATTTATCATCATGATCTAAACGATTCCCTACTGTTAATGTCAAATTATCGAGCAGTGAAATATTGTCTTCAAGAAATAATGCCCAATTTTTATTATCCACCTTAGGGTCGGTATAGCTTTTCCCATCCCAACTGCCACCAGGTAGAGTACCAATCGTATCAGTATTGGTTAATTCTTGTTTTTTCCATTGACCGCCAACAGTTAAGACTTGCTTAAACATTAGCTCAAATGGCATGGTTAAGCTACCCTCAACAATCAATTCATTTGATTTACTCGTAACCTTATTAATACTTGAATCATAATCATTGTAGTATGCGCTTAACTTAGATTTACCAATTGCCCACTCACCATCATGCGATACGCTAAATGAATTATGTTCTAATTTTTTAGCTCCCCAACTAGTCTCCTGTTCTGCACCTGTTTTGGCGTTAATTTGAGAACCTTTTTCATTCTTTTGGATACTGTGCCCTGCTTCAAAACTGAATGACTGTTTATCTGTTGGCTGATAGTGCAACATCGCATTGTAGTTTTGATCTTGAGAACCTGTGGTTCCGTTACCTGCTGAATATTTCTTATCTGCCTCTCGTTCAGTCATCCCTGCCGTCAAGCGTAAACCTAAGGTGTCAGTTAATGGACCAGCAGCCATGACACCTGTTTGTATAGAAGTGCCTAAATCAGACGAAGTTGTTGGCTGAGTATAATTTAAAGTGACATTACCGCCCCAAGCATTGGGAATCTTCTTAGTAATAATATTAATTACACCTCCCATCGCATCTGAACCATATAAGGAAGACATTGGACCACGAACGACTTCAATTCTTTCAATCATATCGGGTGTAATCCAGTTTAAATCCTGACGACCTAAATCTGGACGATAACTTACATCTCTTGAAGACCCGATGCGTTTACCATCAACTAAAATCAGTGTGTAATTGTCTGGTAAACCACGCAATTTAATCTTAGAACCTTCCTTCGAAGGACTAATTCCACCTGTTACCCCAGGGACTTTACTTAATAACTCTCCAAGACTACCCACAGGTTGTTTTTCAATATCTTCGCTTGTAATAACACTAATACTTGCTGGTGCTTCTTTAACATCTACTGCCTGACTACTCGCAGTCACCACAATTGTTTTTAACTTTGTCGCATCTTCAGAAGTATCTTTTGCATATGCTGAAATTGACATTGCTGTGAGTATAGAGATTGACAGCGTTTGAAATCTTAATTGTTTATTCATGTTAATACGCAACTTAAATTACGGAGGAATTGTGAAAGAATTGTTGCGTATTGTATTTGAGCAAAATCTCAAATGCAATTACTAATAATAATAATTATCATTTATATATTTTTAACTTGAGGTAAATTTATGCAAATACACTTAATCTCAAATACATGAAAAGTATTGTTTTTAAAGACCAAATTCAAGGAATAGTTTTATCAAAGTTGAATTCAAAAATTTATTTTTGGGTGTCCTTTTTATAGCTTTCTTTTTCTACAAAAAAAGAAAGCTTACAAGCCATCAACCTGCTTGTAAGCTCTCTTTTGCTTATTTTACTCAATATCATCAAGCTCAAATTGGTCAGCTTTAAAGAATCAAATACATTAAAAATTTATAAATATCAAAATCGTCAATAATTAGCACAACATTTTTGATCAATTTTTTCTGATTCAATATAAATAAGACACCTCTTTCCCCCTAAAAAGTACAATCCTATTTATTGATAAAAATAGATAAATTAAATATTACTTTTTCGGTAAAGTAGGTTTAGTCGCGTAATCTACATTATGCTTCTCTAAATACTCACGAATTAGTTGGCGAACCACTTGTGAAGGCTTTAGATCCTGACGATTGCACAATTCCTCAAAAGCTTCCTTTTTGTTCGGGTCTATCAAAATAGTTAATCTTGCTGTTTTATTTTCCATATCCCCAATCTCTTAATTTATTTAGAAATAGAATTCTAATAACATTTATGAGTTTTTCAATGATATTTTTTTATTTTATAGTATTCATATTTATAACTTTACATTCATAGACTTAAGTCGACTATTTCACTCAAGTTTCAACATCTTTAGATAACCTATATTTGGGCTATATTTATATGCTAAATATACTTTCTATTTTTGAGTATTGATGATTTAAAATGGCTATTACACCGTATCCAATATAATAGCCAATCGATATTTTTAAGAAAAATCTAACTCTTTTTCAAAAATTCGAAGTTCATGTCTTGCCATCGCTAAGTTCGATTTTTGGCGATCCAATACCAGATATAAAAATAAATCGCTATTCTTTTCAAGTGGACGTAATAAATGATACTGCTTCCCGAGTGTGATCAAAACATCATCAATCGTATCTTTCAAATCTAGTGCTTTTGCTGTTTTAATTTTTGCTCTTAAAACTTCCGTATTTCCAGCAGCAGCTAGTTCTAAATCGATCCCCGTTCCTTGAGCGGCAAGTGATAATCCACTTGTATAGTCTACAAGTGCTGCTGCTGTGAAGCCATCAATTTCAGCCAATGGATTTAAGTCAATTTTAGCCATTATTTTTTACCCCTTTTATTCAATATAAGATGATTTATATAGATTTATAACGCTATATAACAACATAAAAATATCATAAAATGATAATAAAATATTATCTTATTATAATAATATGTGATTTTTTTAATGTTTTTCAGCACCTTGACACACAAAAGCCCTCCAATGAGGGCTCTATCAAGCTTTTGAACTTTTTAGCTCAGTGCTTACATCCTAATAGTAGAATTAGATCTTGCTCTTTTAGCGACTTTTATAATTTTTGTTTGTTTTGTTTTTCATAGGCAAAAAGTAGATAAGAAATCTGTGAAAATAATTACAGTTCAAAAATATCCAATTAATTTTTAAATCCAACACCATGATTGCATAGCATTTTTTGACAATAAAAATTAGCCAAAAGTACTCTTGGTTAAAACCACAAAATTAGTCGTCATTCTGCTTGAATGATATTTTCATTTGTTTAAAAACCAAGCCCGATGCGATAAAACCAAGGCATCCAATAACGATAAACTCAACAATAGCTTCCGTTAAACCTAGAACAAAAAAAACTATGGATAAGACTACCGATACAGTAAAAACGATCTTCGCAAACATTAGAATTAAGCCACTTTAAAGATCAATGTAAATTTAACTATAAAATCATAGTATATAAGTTTTATGAAATTAAATAAGTAACGATAAATTTCTGTGTAATCGTGACCGCACTGAGCTCAATGATTGTCTATGTTTTGGATTTGTAGTCTTGCTTTAATCCACTTTATTTTTATAGTGTTAGATGAAAAATCCTATTTTTAGAAAAATCTGAACAAATTATCAATCTATTAAATTTAGCTGTCCATCCGTTATTTTTAAATTAAATGAAGTTAAGAATTTAGCAGTTCTGTTCTTTTGGAGATAGAATTCCTAGGTTTATATCTATCAACTGCGATACAAACATTATGCTCAAGCTGAAGATATGCCAAAGTTAAAATACGATATCGGCAATAGCTGCAGAATCAAGATAAAAACCCTATTGTATTTTTAAGAATTTAGATTCACTTTTCATGTGAATCAATATTAATGATCAGGGAATTGTTGATCTTGTCATGATAAAATCATTTTTTAAAGTAATTCAAAAATCGTTTGGAAGAATTTTTCATGAAACTTATAGTAATTTTATCTACCTTTACGGTTTTACTTTCCGGCTGTGCTGCAATGAGTGTTGAACAATGTAAAACTGCAAATTGGTTTAACGTTGGCGAAAAAGATGGCGCTGCTGGAAATAAATCCCATATAGATAAATACTATTCCTCTTGTAAAAAAGCCAATATTATTCCTAGTCAAAATCTTTATGAAATGGGTTATCTAAAAGGTTTAGGGGCTTACTGTCAACCTGAAAATATCTTTTACGAAGCTTTAGAGGGTCGTGGTAATTTTCGAGTTTGTCCTGCAGAGAAACGTGAATCCTTACGTCATTATTATCAAGTCGCCAATAACTTTTATCATGCGAATTCAGAATTTAATACCTCACAAAACAACCTAGATTACTATCTTGGAAAGTTAGATAGTAAAGACCTCTCTACCAAAGATCGTGATGACTATAAAAAGAAATTATCTGACCTCCGAAGCAATAGCAGTCAAGTACGCTCACGTTATCAAGATGCACTTCGGAATCTAGAACGTTTTAAAGCTGAGCATGATCTCTATTAGTTTTAAACAAAGTCACAGAGATCTACTCAGTAATGATTTCGAACGTCGCTTGGAATAAATCATTCGAATAAAAAAGCCTCACATCACTGTGAGGCTTCCCCTTAATTTTTGCGCTGATTAAGGATTATTGTATGTTTATTCACTATAATGAATTAACAATCACAGTTTTACTAAATAACGTGAAATGTGTCAATTTTAAAACATGAAACAACCATATTTTTTCAACTATTCACCATCATTCAATGATACAGACTTGTTTTCTTAATGGACTATCATCTGCAAGATCGTCATTAGATGAACCAATACCATGTGTAATGCCATTTTCATCATAAAATGACAAAAATGTATAAGTTTTATTTTTATCACAGTCTACATAATTGATCATTTTCATATATTTAAAAGAATTATCCTGCCTATCCTTAGCGACTCTTAGCATAACTGCTTTATATCTAGGCTGGTCCAATTTCGGCTCTCTTTTTACAAGAAAAAGCGACTTTTTTATTTTAGATGTATGCTTATCATCTAGCTCTTTTTTAAACTTTTTAATATCTAATTTTTCTTCAAGAAAAGTCGGTTTTATTGGATCAGCAAAGCTAAATTTCGAATTCAATAAAAGAAATGCCAAGAGAATTTTTTTTATCATTGATTTGAATGTCATCTACAAAAAAAGTTCAATCATATAAATTAAAGCCCCAACTTTTGATGGGTGCACTCGCTAAGTAATTTTAAAGACTTATATCAATATCGATGTTGTTGGCAATGTCAGAAACAATATCTTTATTCGTATTCACAATCAATCGACCTGTTTCCACGATCAGATCAACGGCATCCAATGGATTTATCGAATTCACGATATCATTCATTATGCTAGAGTCTTTTTGCTCTTGTTGAGATTGCTGTTCTAAATCTTCATTTTCTAAATTATTCACTTTGTTCTCCCATAAGCCTCATATAAAAATCTCCCAATGATCAGGAGCTATTCAGTTGACTACATATCGATAGCAGAACTATGCCATATTCCCTCTACAGGACCAATAGCTGACTTCTATTCATAGTCTCGATCCAGCAAATGCAGAGTATAGTGATCTTGTGAATATGTATCTTTTTTTGACATGTGGTTCATCCCCACAATAAAACGAGACAGACTATTGAAATGGTTTTCATCATTGAGTCTTATCTTGATTGAAAAATTAAACCCAATCAAAAAATAAAAGTTGGTTCATTTAGGTGGTGGAATCAAGTTATGGTTATTTCTTTCTGGAGATCTTAAAACTTACAGTGTTTTAATTCCAAAAAACAGAAAATATTTTTTCTTTACCAGCATTTTTGATCCTCACCTTGTAGCCCGCTTTCTTAAATTCTTCACCCAAATTAATTATGTCATGTTGAGCAAAATCTTTAGTAATGTATTCACTTACAAATAATTCTCCTTGATCAGCTTTTAATCTAATTTGTGTTTTCAAAAATCTTTTAAGCTGCTCAATTGAAAAATATGGCGCTTGATTGGAATCAATATTAGCTTCACTCATTTTATGTATTGGCATTTCAAAACTCACAATCGCAAAGTAAAAAAATATTATGAACAGCTTAACTTTGAATTGGGTATAAAAATTGAAATATCATGTATTCTTTGTCATTTCATTTATATGATTATTTTTTAACAACTTTTAAGCAATGATGACAAACCTCCAACTCGCCATCTTTACAATAATGTGTCTCAATCACACGATGAAAGCCAAGCATACATTTTAATAACTGGATCAAAATCAATCCCTCCATAAAGTAAAAAGCCCATCTCAAGATGAGCTTTTCCATTGAGCAGTTTTATTTTGGAAGCCATACTCCAGTTGGCACATTTCCCAACAGGTGCACCAGTAAAGTTAAGACAATAAATACGGAAAAGAAAAAAACGATGTTTATTGATTTGTCTATCATAATTTCACCCTCATTTTATTGTTGTTTCTTTTTTATACAATAAATTATGTAAAATATCAAACAATTTAAATAACTTAAGATATATTTTTACCATTTGTTAAAATAAATCATCAAACAATTAAAATAAAAAATTCATGAATGATCCTAAATGATCACCATTTCACTCTAACCCAAGTGTACCAAGGCAGAACGGAAAGATATAAAAAAAGACGCCTTAGCGCCTTTCATTTATATGAAGTTTATTTAAACAATAATATTTAATTTTTTAAGTAAAAAATTTTTAATAATTTCATTCTCATCTAATAACATCAGTTCATCAGATACCCAAAAAATATAAAATACGTTTTTAAATTGAATTTTTCTTTTGAAGTAGTTTGTCGTTGAATCTGTTAATTTGCCTTTTACTTTAAAAGACTTTTTATTATCATTTCCAAGCAACTTACTTCCATGCCAGGGACCGCCTATGCAAATATTCATAAGAATTAATTTTAAAGATGTTGTTTTGAATTTACATCAAATCTATAAATAAACAACCCATACCTTCATATAAATTTTAAACAAAAAAATAATAGACCACATTATTGGACCAAAGAGCACATTATTTGAACTTTATTAGGTCAAGCTAGTAAGCAGAATATCAATTTACCGTAGCTATTCGGAATATGAATTCATTCATCTTTATTAAAAAACGTGCTGAAATTCACATTAAACCCTCAATATTCTTCAAATAAACTTAACTATTCAGTTGTCTACAGATACTAATATTCATTTTTTAAATCGTTTTTATGATTTTAGATAGAAGCCAGGCCAGACACCTAGCATTTATTGATTAGGCTAAAATTAATAAACCCACCTAAAAATAGGTGGGTTTATTAAAGACTTAAAAGTAAGTCAAAGTGAAAAGCACAACCTTCTTCACTGGTTAAATTTTACACAATTCATATTAAGATTCAAGAAAATATTTTACCTTTTGGTAAAGCTTCATATATGTATCGTAAATTTTATGTAACAGACTGATTAAATCCTTAGCAAAATCACCCAAGGATTGTACTCCAAGCGATCTAAAGCTTAAATTTACTGAATGACAAAACAACACTCTTAATACCCAATATGCCATATCACACATATAAAAAATGGATTCAAAATATTGATTTAATATAATATTTTATAATCTTAAAACGTATCCCGATCAACTTTTCCAATCACCCCCTAAGTGAAAGTAAATATGAAATATTCAGAACAATAAGCCTATTCCTATAATACTCATACATAAAGTCAGTCGCTTTTTAAAATTTTTTTAAGTTTTGGCTATTTATACTTATACGATCATTGATTGGGTTTTGACAAATGATTGACAATCTCACCTATTTTGCAAAAGTTATAAGAGCATATTTTGTCTCTGATAAGGAATATTTAACCAAACGTTTTATTAATAAACTTGGTTATATTCCCAATTTTGATCAACCTAAAAGTTTTAATGAAAAAGTCACAGCAAGAATGATTTTCGAAAGAGATCCATTACATACCTTATTAGCTGATAAATTGGCTGTAAGAGAAGTGATCAGCAATAAAATTTGTTCTTCCCATCTGGTCCCATTGATCGGCGTATATAAATCTTTCAATGAAATTGACTTTAGTCGAATGCCCGACAGATTCGTTTTGAAATGCAATCATGATAGTGGCAGTGCAATCGTATGCAATGATAAGCGTCAATTTGATCAAAGAAATGCTGAAAATAAGTTAACGCATCACTTAAAACAAAATATGTATTTCAGAAAAAGAGAATGGCATTACAAAAATATTAAGCCATCAATTTTAGCTGAGCAATATGTTGAGTTATTGATAGACCAAGAGACTAAATTAACCATTACCACATGTAGAGTTCATTGCTTTGAAGGTCAACCCAAATTTATTGAAGTCGATGTACAAGATGGCCTCAAAAATGAATATTCAAATATTTACGATACATCGTGGACTCTCCAACCATTTACAGTTGATTTAAAAAACAATAGCCCTGCATATTTAAAGAAACCAGCTTGATTAGATATCTTAATTGAGCTATCTCAAGCGCTCTGCCTTAAATACGGTTATAGCCGAATAGATTTTCTAATATCAAAAAATAATATCTATTTCAGCGAAATAACCCTAACACCTAATGCTGGAAGAATGGTCATTGAACCTAAAGAATGGGATATGAAACTTGGTACTTATTGGCATTTATTTTAAAGATGATACAAAAAAATACCCATAAAAAAGTGGACTTGTGGGTATATAAATCATAAAAGCGGATAAAAAATCCACGAAGTTTACTTCAATGAAAATATGACATATTACATGTAACCGATCAGTCACTACACAATAAATTTAAACTCAAATTTTCCTTTATAATCAATAGTATCTAAGTAATCTTTAATATCATGTGCTATATTCTTAAAGGTTTCTAAAACATCACTTGGTGGATCAATAACGACTTCAATTTTATAATTTTCATCTTCTGTTTTTGTCGTCTGTGTATATACGCCATCACAACTCATTTTTAATTTTAGATAATCCTCTAGCGCTTTAGTTAAATGATTTGTTACCAGCTCAATTTTTGAAAATTTGTGCATATACCCTCTTTCCTAAATCGCTTGTCATAACTAGATAAAGAATTTCGTACCTACCACCCAAATACTCTTTAATTTATCAGAAAGATAAATTATCCAGACATTAGTTCTTAAGTTACGATTCACTATATCGTATTTTATAGATATACTAATTCAAATTCAGGCTGAAAATCAACTACTATTCTTTTAAATTTTCTACCATTCTGAGATTTCATACCAATAAAAAATAAATTTTCAGTTATTTTCTTCTTCTATTCTTATACTTCCTAATATATTTATACCAACACAGTTCTTAAAAAAGATCTTTCATAAATCAAAAAATGATCATGTGGAGTGAATCAGATTGGTATTGAAAGTTACTTCTCCCTTTGGGAGAAAGTGAGGATGAGGGGGATTTTATGTTGATCTATGGTTTTAATAAGGACTTATGAAGAAGTCTAAAATATAAAGTCATATCTACAATGGTTGCAACTGTTCAGATCATTTTACTCAGCACTAATCCAAGTGTGACCCAATCCAAATGTGACCCAATCTAAGTGTGATGAATAAAGCGCGGAAAATAATACATCTTCAAATGACAACAAAATCAAAAGATGTGATTGATTTAAATGAATTAATATTTACACAACTAGGAATGATGATTTTAAAACCAATGACAATAAATCATTTATCATCACGTATTAATCTATTTTATTTATACAAGACTCATTTCTAGATCACACTAATGATATCTTAAAATCCCTATAACCACCTGATACTTAAATAAAAATTACTCATTAACTTCAGCAAATTTTAGACCTTTTTAAATATTTTTTAAAAAAGGACTTTTTGTTTCATAACATTTCCAACATATAAGTCTATACATAAAAGTGTTATAGTATAACAATTCAAAAAAGAGCTTTTCATGACAAATCCATATATCAACAGCAAGTTCTATATTCTAATTTTGGTCTTATTTATCTCAATTATGACCACTAATGTAATCCATAATGATTTTTCAGACACCTTATTAACCATAATTAACTGTTTTATCATCATAAAAATATTACATGTATTATCTATTCAACTTTTAAACACAATCTTTAAAATTTGTAATCCTTAATTCAATTAAACTATACACTTACATTTATTCAATATAAATAAAATATTCTTCAGCAACGATTAAAAAACATTTAAAATAAAATACTTATGAGTACAAATAAGTCTAGAAAACGCTAAAATCATCATTTAATTTTTATAGAAAAAAGCCCTCAAATGAGGGCTTTTATACATTTCTTAGTATCCAACAGTAAAACGTTGATTAATATGGTTGTTATTTTCAATTTCATCAGATAATGCTATTGCAAAATCTTCAGCTGAAATTTTACTGCCATCTTTACCAATTATAAGTTCATCTTTTCCTAAACGAAATTCTCCTGTACGTTTACCTGGAGCAAACTCAGCCGAAGGTGATATGAAAGTCCATTCAATATCATCGACTTGTTTAAGTTTTTCAAGGAAATTTACAGCAGCTTCTGCTTCAGGTTTATACGCAGCAGGAAAATCATCCGTATCCAATAAGCGTACATTTTTGTTGGGAATAGTCAGTCCACCAGCACCACCAACAACCAAATAACGCTTAACTTTAGAATCCCGAATTGTGTTAATCAATGCATTCGCATCTAAGCCATGAAAAGGAACAGCACTTATCACGGCATCTTGCCCTTTTAGAGCTTCTACAAGCGCTTCATGATCATTTAAGTCCACATCTACGGATAAGACACGCTCTGTATCTGGTACTTTATGTGTATTACGTGCGATGGCTTTAACGTAATGGCCACGTGAAACAAGCTCTTCTAAAATACGTGAACCCGCCATACCTGTTGCGCCAATTAAAGCAATCTTCATAATAGTTCCTCACTTATTTTAAGATAATTCAAAAATCTTAATCAAATAGTTTTATAAACCATTAAATATAAAACTTATAATATTTAAAATTTTATAAATAATCTATACATGAAATAATTAACAATTTATCGATTAAAATTGATAACCCATTATCACCTCAATAGCTTTATTATAAATCATTATTTAAGTTTATTTTCTGTCAAAATCATGTAAACAATGTCACTTTTTAATAGCTCTCATGTATAGGTATTTATTTTTAAGTACAATGATTTCAGTAACTGACTTTCACTTGAATAAATTTTATGCCTTATTTTAAAATATACCTACTAAGATGGCTGAGTTGCCTTAGCTGCCCCTATTAAAGGTGGTCAAGAAACAGAAAAACGTTATGATTATTCACTTCGGGTAGCTAAACACACAGCTCTAAATTTTCATGTTTAAAAACTGCTAAGAGTGTAGCATCGTATATTCAGTATGCAGTTTTGATTAGTTAAGTTACTCTATGAGGTAACTCTTAGTCACTTTAGACCGATTAAATTAAGGCTAAAATTATAAAAATGAATTGAGAAGCTTAGAATATTTAATTCAACTGCTTCTCATCATTTGTCGTTGCTGGCGAACTAATCCTAGCTGCATCTTTCTCTCAAGTATTTCTTCTTCAGAAAATGATAAAGAATCTTTTAATATTTCAATAGGTAATGAACTATTTTCAATCAAATAGCAGTCTTGATCAGTTGACCATTCTGAAATCAATGCTGTTTTTTTGCGCTTATGTCTATGATGCATATAGATACCCTTAATCAAAATCCTTATAGATTTATTTGCCGATCAATCCATTCCAAAAATTTATTTTTATTATTTATTTCAGGTGCGTTGACTATTACTATATTTTTTTTACTGCCAAATTTACCCGAGATTTTGTTTGGTTTCTCAAAATTGAACTCATCATCTGTGCCTTCATTTAAAGCTCTGAAATATTCAGCGATCTTCTCAAAATTTGTTTTACTATTAAAGTCAGGTCTTAAAAGTAAAAAATTATAAATTTGTTCTAAAACAAAATCATAGTTAATATTTTTCATAATGTTCTCAGTTCAAATTTATTTAAATGATTTAAGTATTTTCAAATTCATTATATCTAACGATAGAATGATTAAATTCTATCGTTAGATGGTTTATAGTGACTATACCTTTCCACGAGAAATAAAACCAATCACAGTAAGGATAACAGCGACAACTAATAGAATAACTGCAAAATCTTTTGAAAGACCTGCTACACCACCAAACCCTAAAAGACTCGCTATAAGTGCTATTACAGCAAAGATAATCGCCCAACGAAACATAATATAGTACTCCCTGAAATATATTTTGATTTAAAACAACACTATAAATTAATAATTTAATTCAAGTGTTATTTTATGTGATTAAAATGTTTTAGTTTATAATATTTTTCACTTAAAATAACACTAAAATTTAAGCATAACAATTAAGATCAACTTACTATTTAAAAAAAAGTAATCGCTAAAATTTACTTTTTATATAAGTTATTAAGAGTAAAAAATCGATCGACACGTGTATCCTTTAATTTCGGCATAATCATTTTTATCATGAATAAAACAGAACAAGAAATAAAAAGCATGATGATGACTTCAACAGAGTAACTTATCATGAATAAAAGGCTATAGAATCCTAAAAAGAAAGATAGACTTAGGAATACCTTTTTTAAATAAATTGTGATCAATATCCCATACAATAAAGCTGATAAAAACAAGTTAAATTTCTTATTCATCCCCAATTGATCAAAAATAATAATGAGTAATGAAATACTTAAAACAGAGACAATAAAAATAACAATATTTTTTAAAATTTGCATTTCATCCTCTCCTATTTCATATTTATAAAAATGCTCCCCCCTTAGTTGTCCGACTAAGGGGGAAGACTCCCCCAATACACAACACTTTTATTCAACGCATCATTTTTATAATGAATTATTTTAATTTAAGCGTTAGCGACAATCACTTTAAATTAAGATTCAGATTTATAATAATGATGAGCACTTGTGGTGTATCTAGGCAGTATAAATAATATGAAATTTAGCGATATAATCCATGGCTTACATGATTGTGAGAAATTTCTTACATTTGTATATTTTTTAACCACATAAAATTCAAAATATGTAAATTAAATATGTTATTTTCAAATACTTAATTTTAACAATAGGCTCAATTTGTTTTGTAAAGTAACAAAACACTCAAACAGTGTTAAAAAACTTTACATTTCATGTTTAGACCGGTTGGTACGATTTGTTAGCTTTTGATTAATTATCAATGTATTGTAGTCATCGTTACTAATCTTTCTATGTGAATACATAAAGCTTATTAATAAAATTAAAGCGTTAGCACTTAGTTCGAAGTAATTATTTATCGTGGAAGCCTTCTAATGGAATTTGTAAGAGTTTTATATGCAAGTAAAGCTACGAGTACTCATCCAAATCTTAAGAATGATTTGATAGAAATTCTTAACACAGCTGTTGATTTCAACTCTCGCAATGAAATCACAGGCGTTCTTTATTATGGACATGGATATTTTGTTCAATGTCTTGAAGGACATAAAAGTAAAGTTGATGATCTGTTCTATAATCAAATTTTAAAAGATCAACGTCATCAAAACTGTGAGATTTTATATTACGAAACATGCGACATAGGTTTGTTTAAGCATTGGAATATGAAATTTGCCCCTGTCAATAAAAGACTTGGTGACTTTTTCCTAGAAAATCATCGTGATGATTTCAATCCATTTCTTCTTTCTAGTGAGACGATCCCTTCTTTTATCGACCTTTTAGCGGATGAATACGCTATTGAGCCATATAATTTTGATATCAATGAATAAGATTTTTTATACGAATCTACGCAACTTGAGGAAAGATGTATGCTAATTCGATTGTGCTATGCGAGTACTCGAAATGAATTAGCCAATGACCTTATTGAAGATTTAAATGCTATCTTAAATACTGCGCGTGATTTTAATGGAAAAAATAAGATTTTTGGCGTTCTATATTATGCCAATAATCATTTTTTCAATGTCTTGAAGGTGAAAAGTCTATAGTTCAAGCGCTATTTCAAAGTATAAAAAATGACGCTAGGCACAATAGCATTATTGAATTTGAAATCATGGATATTGACAAAATTAGTTTTAAAAACTGGTCAATGAAATATGTACAAAAGTGCTCAAAAGTTGATTTATTTTTTAATCAGCTTGGCTATGACTCATTTACGCCAGCAGCCCTCAATGACGTTCATTTAAATAGCTTATTAAATGAGCTTTTGAAAGAAAAGCAAACTCGAGTGCGTAAAAAGGTCGGTTTAAATCAACGAGGAATCTCCTCATTTCTTTAAATATTAAAAGAGAGAGTTATGGACCCTCTCTTTTAAAGAATTTTAAAGTTTGACCGATTGACTCGAACCCAGTTGCTCTGATTCACCAGATATAGATGCTTTCACTAATTTAAAAAAGTAACAAGCTTCCCTGCGCCATTACAAACTGAGTCTAGTTAATGAATGGATTAATCTCTTGTTGGTCGCTTGTTAAGTTTTCACTTTTAATTTCCTATACCTATAGAGATGTATTGTTACCATCCCTAAATAGATAAAGTTAAATCGTTTTTACCTTAGGTTCATGTTTTAAATTATTATGAAAATTATTTATCTTTAATATAATTAAGTTTTATGAGTAATTCATTTTATTGTTATTATTAATACTAACTACTTTAAAGTTACAATTTTTATAATTAATATTTTCGTTTATTCTTGCATGATCAAGTTCATCCCATAATTCAAAGTAAAAAAATTCAGATGTGTCTGAATAAATCCAAAACCACAAAGTAGATTCATCTTTTTTGACTGGGTCATAAATACTATCTTTAACTTTGACAAGTTTATGTAAATGAAATTTATCATCTTGAAGTACTATTTCATGAATACTCAATAGTGTGATTCCTGCAATTTAAAATCATTTAGACTATAACTCATTTTTATTTCTTTTTTTTATTATGATTTTTTTAAAAATGTAATTTAATGATTAAATGTACATATATCTTTATATATGTAAGTTAAATTTAAGCTAAGCTGGAAAGATTATTGAGTAATATCTCAATAACGTGAATAGATTTTAATCCGTATTAAATTCAATATAGTAGAACCTAATTTAAAGTCGCACGTGTATGCTATGAGTCCTAACAATAATACACTCTTCTAAGGTATCTCCTATTCCAGCATCTCGAAGATGTTTGTACTTGACTTGAAGACACCAAAAATTGCCACATGATCTCGATATTTTTATTTTGTTGCTAACTTATTGCAAACATGTTGAATATACCGCCAGTTTCTGCAATTTTTCTGAATTCACGAATAATAGAGATGCAACAAAAGCACAAAAAAAGACCTATAAGCTTTTGAATCGCTTATAAGTCTTTAAAAATCTTGGTAGGTATATCCAGACTCGAACTGGAGACCTCTACGATGTCAACGTAAGTACACTTCTTATAATACAAATACTTATATCTAATTGGCGCCCATGATTCGCCCATTATTTTTGTTACAAAAAAGCATCACTTCAAAAACAATTCTTTCTCTTTTTTGCGACGATTAACGAGACCTTGTATTTTTTTACCATTGTCATACACCCAACGATCAAATTGTTCGGCCGCCAACTTATATGAGCTTTGATTTAATACACTGAGTAATGTACTTTTAACAAATGCTGTTTCGCCAATGTTATAAACGAGCGAGGCAAGCGCATCAAATTGGTTCTGAGTTACAGGCACTTTTACATACTTATCTAAACAAGCATCTACCCACTTACAATCGTTTTTAAGCCACATCTCTGCTTGTGCTTGAGTACATATATCGCCTTTGGCTACTCGAACACCTTTCGGGTATTTAATCGTTCCATATCCGATTGTCCATATGCCGCCAGTATCTAAATACGCTTTGGGTTGAAAGCTTTCAAATTCACGGATTATTTGAAATCCATTTTCTGAAATATCTCGTTGGGTTGCGATAGCCAAAGCGAAACCTATGACTTTGGCAAAGGTAGGTAAACCATTCAACGCAATAATTGCGTCCCCTGCTTCCACTTGTTCTTGAGTTAATTTACCGCCTGACATTGCCCGAAGCCATGAATACGCCTGCGCAATTTGATATGGTTGATCAATCACCGTTACTCTCCTTAATGGCTTTATCAGAATTACCAAAATAGAAACCAAATACTGTAGTTCCCCACCCAATAATTGCGCCAAGAACAATATTGACTAAATCACGGTTACGGTCAGGGATATCAATAAAAAATAGCCCTATAATTGATAGAACAACCATTGCTAAGGCTATAAAAGCAATAATAGTTTTTGTTAGTTCCTTATTCATTTTCAAGTTCCTTAGGGGTTCGTTTACTCAATACGGAAATATCTGTATCAAGTCGAATAAGTTTCGATTCAACAATCGCAATGCGTTGATTTGCGTCAGATATGCGTTGTTGTGTTGCTGATAGACTTTGAACCGTCCATATCCCAAACCCGATCACACTAGCCAAAGCTGTATTGGCGATAAGTTTCGCGAAATTAAGACCACCTTTTGCTTGGTTCATGTCAGTTTGTAATACTGTGATTGAATCTTTATTTGAGCTGGATAAATTTTGATGCGCTTCATTACGTTCTGATAATCGAATCAATGCGTTATTCATCTCAGACATTTGATGTTGCATTGAGTCGATCTTCTTTTCTAACCGCATCCCATACGTTTCATTTTCAGACATATAACCCCCAATTTATTATGTAGTTCGTTTCCAGATGGCAAAAACCATACTTGGTTGTACGTTGTTATGTGATTTCCCCTCCCCAACACTTCCTGAGCGCGCTGATCCATCTGAGCCACTTGAGCTACCATTAATTGATCCAGTGCCAGTTTTGTTTGTAGAGTATGGGATAGAGAAATCATGTTCGGGCAATTGATCGACAGTTAGGGTGTGTTCATAATCACCAAACGTACCGCCAATGATTTTTGTCCATGCTGGGTCTAAGGTTGCATCTGAAAGACCAACAATCGCTTTCCCTTTTGAGATAAGCTCCCAAGTACCGTAGCCAAGTTTGTCGGTTGGATTTGCAGAAGTTAAAGCCAAGTAAATATCGCCCACTTTGATTTGCATGCTTTCGATAGCTGATTCTATCTTCTCATCAACAGCATCAGATAAAGCCTTAATCGCGGCATCAATTGCTTCGTCTCTGTCAGTTTTAACCTCTTTATCAAGATCAGTTCTTAAAGCCCCAGTATCATCAAGCAAGTCATTGATCTGGTCTGTGTGCTCATCTCTAGCTGCCTCAAGATCAGTTACACGTTGCTCAATATTGTTTGCACCACCTGAATTGCCATCGATCAAGGCTTGAGCAATCGACTCAGCATCAGCAATGCCATCACCCTCCTCAATCAAATTACCTTCAGCATCGAAAACCTGAAAAAAGTAATCCCCTGAAATATAGATCGATGCACTGCCCATATCGTCAAGAATGACAGGCCATGTATTTAAACTTTCCATAACCTTATCAGAATATGTATCTTTTTCATTTGTTGTGCTTCCTGCCTCATACGCAAAAACTTGACCGCCTATCAATGGCTCTCCGTTTTTATCAAAGGCTCGATATCGCACTGGTGTTAATGGGTATGCTGTCATTTTGAACCTGCATTAAAAAACCGCCTTTCGGCGGTTATTGGTTTGTGGTTTACTATCTTTCTTTATTGATTTGAGCACCTGCCACAGGTGTAATTGGTGCAACTTTGTCAGCATATTGCAATAAATTTGCCAACTTAGAGTTGTAACTTGGAGTACCCATTCTTCCTGCTATACCTGTATTAAGCAAATAACGTAAAGATGGTCGTGTTAAACCTAATGCAAATCCTGATGTTCCCCCTGTAGCCATAGAGCCGCCAATACCAGCTGCACTATCAAACAAGGTTATACCACCACCCCCGCTGCGTCCCACGTTGTTTAATTGAGGATAAACAGAAGCAAATTGAGCGGCTTGTTTAAGCTCGCTTGTAAGAGGTACACCTTTTCCAAGCATTGAAGCTAGTTTATTTGCAGACACATCCCCGACTTCATCCATTGCATCTTCAATTGTGTGGGTTTTTGCAATTAGCGATCTAGCATTCTTGAAATTAGCAATGGCATTGTTGCTTAAAGATGAATTTCCTACTGCTCGATCAAGCTGTTTTTCTAGAGCTTCCGCTGCTGCCTTGGTTGCTCTCCCTAAATCCACATCATCAGCCTTAAATGCTTTCTTAGCTACTTCTCGCAATGATCTTATAGCGTGAATTGCAGCGCTTGCTTCAAACTCACCATTCACTGGCTTTACTTGATTTATGGCCTTTATTACATCGTTCGATACTTTTAAAGGAAAGTCTTTTGCTAAATCTTCATAAGGTTTTATGATATTTTTAATATCATTGGTAAATGATTGATCAGCCTTAATTTTTCCTAATGATCTCACAACATCATATGCTTGACTTGCTTGCTGCCTAACCCCCTGAAGACTTGCTTCGGTGAGAGGTTTATTAATAGGAAGCCCTAGACTTTGCTTTACTAAAATATTCGTTATATCTTGGTTTTTTGAACTAGCGATTTTAGCTAAATCCGCCTCTCCTGCAATTTTTGCTAAAGATTTATTTAAGAAGTTGGGATTGCTATAACTAGGCGGAATTGTATAGCCTGCTGCTTTAGCATCCTTAGCAAGTTGATTTCTGGGCGCATCTAAAACCTTATTCACAGCATTACTAGAAATCTTATCTGTAGCTTTAGATGCAAGTGTAGTTAAGCCTTTTCCCGCAGCTCCACCTATAGCCCCACCAATAACCCCTGCAGCAGCATTTTTGGATCTTGTATTAGAGTCTTTAGCAAAACTTGCTTGTGAAATTAATCCACCAGATACAGCACCTCTACCTGCAACACCTAATAACCCACCACTACCTGTAAGCGCAATTGGCGCTGTACCTGTGACTGCTCCTCCAAGGCGCCAACCATCAAAACCTTGATCATTTGCTTCTCGGCGTAAGTTATGCCAATCCTCAGTATCTTTACGCTCCTTTGTGAAACGTTCATATGATTTTGTATCTAAATTAGTTCCTAGTAGGTTATTTGCTAATCCACTGATACCATCCGCTGCATAAGTAGCACCTTGAATAGCGCCTGCTGCTAAATCAGAAAAACCAAGCAAACCAGACTCCCAAGCCTGAGTTCCCCCTGCTTCTTTAGCAGCTTGGGTCATACCCTCTTTTTGTGATGCTTTCCAGTCGAACGGTTTATAGTTTGCTCGTTGCTGTTGTTTTGCCATAGCAACTAATTGGTCAGCATTTAATTGCGTACTCTTTGGTATTACTTCACCATCAACACCAATAGTTGTGGAGAATTGTCCTAAATCAACTGGACTTTCCCCTTTGCCTTGTCTTGCCAGTTGAACCAACTGATCTGCTGTTAATTGAGCCATATTTTACCCTTTATAACCTAATGCATTTAAATCGATAAACTTTGGTTGAAATTCTTGATTTGACTTTTCTTGATAGCCCAATTTATTTAAGTCAACAAACGATGGCTGAAATTGTTCAGTTATCTGAGGCTTGTATCCAAGTGCATTTAGATCTACAAGATTTGGAGAAAATTGTTTTTGAGTTGGTTGCTGCTGCTGTCCAACCACACCACCCAAAGCTTGATAAAATTTATCTCTATTCATATGCCCTGATTTATATTCAGGGTCATCATATCGCCAACGGATATAATTACGCCCCAACACTGCCGCACCAGTTTGATAATCTATATCTGGATTATTCAAAAAAGTTTGAGCTGTTTTGCTATAAGCTTTATTGCTTCTCATCTCATTCACAGAGAAGTGAGCCATTGAGTTAAGCGCTTCTTGAGTAGGTAATATACCGTTGCCTTTTATCAAGCCCTTTGATTTCAAATCCTGGTAAAGCGCTTGCCCACGGTTGCCTTGCCATGACAACATGCCTAAGTTGGCAGCTCCGTTTTTAGGGTCAATATGCACCCCAAACAGATTTTTAGGGCTAAATGAACCCTCACGCCCTACTTCCGCTGTGATGATTCTCGCTTGATTGGGTGACAAGCCTGCATTCAAGTAGGCTTGATAAACTTGTTTCTGCAATAGACTTGCCATACTTTATCTCCGGGCATTAAAAAACCCACCGAAGTGGGTTTAATTGAAATACTTACTTTAAATATTTTAGGTTTGGAGCATTAAGTTAAAATCATATAAAGCTTTAGATGCCCACAAGAAGATTTATTGTGATTCACTAAGATCAATTGTTGACATATCCATAAATCTTAGTTGATCTTTGGTAAAGCTAAACCCTTTTCCACCAGATTTGCAAGCAACCTCCCAGAAACCTTCTCCAATCGAATCTGGAAAAATCACACTAAAATTAGCTTGTGGTTTAGTTGTGGATTTGGAAGTGTCTCCGCTCTCCAAGTATTCTACATGCGCTAACTGTTTAATTGATTTATTGGGGCAGGATATCCTGTTTAGTGTTTTTGATGATGTAAAGTAGTTTTTATCATACATCTTTTTTCTTACAGACTTGCTCCATAAGTCAACAGTCTTTGTTTTAGCATCATACTTATAGTATCCTTTATCAACCCAAAAACTTTCACTGCCCGTTGAAGTAACATACTTCCAATCCGCCCCAAAACTAAAACTTGAAGCAAACAATCCACAAATTAATATTAGTTTTTTCATTATTCACACCACACTTCACAGGATTCTTTTGTTCTGAGGTTATACAATTTAGCTGTAGCGCAAGCGCCATAAGGACTACCTTCTAAAAATAGAATTTTATCATTTTGCCTCATGTTAAAGCAGTAGGATTTAGCCTTATATACCTCCCCATTTATTATAAATAATTCATCATTTGATGAATGTTCGAGAAGGTAGGTGGTTGCTCCAAAAGCAGCAGTTGACGCACAAAAACCAACCATAAGTAAAATATTTTTCATTATAAATCCCCCATCGTAATGAGGGATTTATAGCACACAAAACGATCAATTATCTACTGAATGTTAACGCCTTGAGCTTTAAACATATTCACGGCATCTTGAACGCTTAAGCCCATCTGCTGAGCTGCTTGCCTAACCTCTACCATTGATGTAGTCATAGATTGGTTTGATCCTACACTTTGTTGGCTTTGAGACTGTTGAACAGCATTTGGATTAACATGAAGCTTGGCTAACTTACTTGCCTTAACTGCCGCTCCAGACATAACCTTAGATATTTCACTTAAATTACTTTGTAATGTAATAGGATCAAGGTTTATATCAAGATTAGAGATAGACGTAGCAAGACGCTGACCTTCTGCATCGGTTAAAGCCCCTAATCCTCTCATTTTAGCAATTTGATTTAAAAATACTTGAGATTGCAAGGTCTCAATCTGTGAAGCAAAGGTTTTTTGAGAAGAACCTGGTACTTTAGCTAAAATACCAAAACCGCCAGCAGTACTATTTAAACCTTTAAGATCATTTGCTAATTTAGCAGCCAAAGTTGAAGCACCCGCCGCACTTTTAGCAGCATCTTCATACCCTAGAGCTTTTTCCATACGTTCAGTCTTTTGAATCTGTGTTTCACCACTTTTCACTTGTGCTTTTAATACAGTGCCGTTTTTATCTGAAACAGCAATCCCTTTACCACCTGGATAAACGTTATATCTTGTCCCATCTGGAGCCGTAAATTCATCAATGGGTTTATTTTTGGCAATCCAATCTGCTAATTTTTGAGCTTCAGTAAATTGGCTTTGCTTCTGTATACGATCTTTGTTGGCTGTTTCTGCATCAGTTGTAATTCCAAGGGTTTTTGTTTGATTGTCACGTATATTATTTGTATTACTCGCTTCATTGTTGGCAACGGTATTTGCCTCAGGTGTCAAATACTTGATTGGATCTGAAGCCCCAAGTAATCCATAGCTTTTACGAATATTCTCAAAAGCATCTGAACCGCCTTGATTATTTGCAGCTAAATCGATCAATTGAGCTTTTGTTGCTTCAATAGTTTCAGGTGGCAAACCATATTGTGAACCTAGAATCTCTAATTTTTTTGCAGCATC
Source organism: Acinetobacter sp. 1125_18A (assembly GCF_052824985.1). NCBI lineage: Bacteria > Pseudomonadati > Pseudomonadota > Gammaproteobacteria > Moraxellales > Moraxellaceae > Acinetobacter > Acinetobacter sp. 1125_18A. The sequence goes on along the minus strand of NZ_VTDG01000004.1, from coordinate 321,137 downwards.
TGTGACATCTGTAGACGTAGCAATTAAATTAGATAGTAAAGTTTGCCCTTTTTGAGTATTTCCTAATTTTTTCTCACCTGACTCCTGATACAACTTCCCTGTTTCAGCATTAGTTTTATTGGTATCTGCATTAAACTTAATCGCATCTTGTTGAGCTTTTAATTTCACTGCATTTTGTTGCTGAATCATCCCTGACAACGTATTAACCATTTCAGGTTGATATCTCTGATTGGGATTTGTTTGTACTGACTGTAAAGACTTATTTAAATCAACTTGACCGTCTGCACCAGTATTTTGAGCGATCAATCGAGCTAAAATTCCCTGTTGCTGCTGTTGCTGAATCTGATTGCTGAACTGTTGGCCGTTATTAAAAGAGTTGGCTATGTCTTCAAATGAAAGGCCCTTATAGTTAGGGCCAATTTCAGGATTGAAATAAACAGGGATTGGGTTTTGAGTCGCCATAATATTTACACCTTATGAGGTTTTACCACCACCGCCATAGCGTTTAGCTAATGCGCCAATGCCAGATGAACTATTCTTAATAACATCGTTTAGCATCTGATTGTTTATGTCAGTCTTTTGAATTAAGCCATTAGCATTTGCACCTGCTGCGTTATAAAGACCTGTTGCTTGCGCATTTGCAGAATTTACAAGCGCATCAGCATTAAAGCCCGCAGATGAAGTTAATCCAGCTGCATTAGCATTTGCAGAGCCAAGTAAGCCTTGGGAGATCAATTGAGAAAGTGAGGTTTGATTGCCAGCAACATTAGAAGCATTGTTATAGGTCATATTGCTCATATTGTTTGCGGAATTCTGCCCCATTTGTGCAGTAGTAGATAAACGATTAAATGCATTAGCCTGATCGTTACCAAAGCGGTTATAAGCGTTTTGATACTCTTGACTTGCAAGATCACTGTTGTAACCATTTAATGCTTTAAGTGTTGCACCGCTGAGCAATCCACCGCTTGCGGCAGCACTAGATTGGATTCCGTCCATACCTTGCTGTTTTCGAAATGCGTAACCCGGATCAGCATTAAAATCTGACATGCTAAATCCACGTGTCAAACTGCCATCAGATAAACCTTTTGATAATAAGCCACTCGCTTGAGAGCCTAAATCAGCATAAGGTTTCTGATATGCTAATGCAGAATTTAAGCCATTGCTCAGCGTTGAATTCGCTGTATCGTATCCACGTTGCAAATTATTATTAGAATCAAGATAACCTTGACTTAATAATCCTGAACCTTTTAATGCTGCATCTGATTGTAATTTGCCTGCGTTTGTATAGGCACTGCTTTGAAGACCTGCAGCTTTTTTGGCTGCTGCGGCTCGTTCTGCTGCTGCTTTTGCGGCTGCCTTTTTGGCTTTACTACTTCCATAAAGATTACTGCCAATTGATACTGCGGCGGTTCCTGCTGCTACCCATGACATGTGATTTTCTCCTGATTCAAACTTAGAATAAATGCTTCAACTTCGCTCTCAGGAACGATCACATCGGATTCAATCAATGCAAGATCCTGTGTATCTGATGGATTTGGATGTACTGTGGTCCATACCGTATCTTCATGAACAATCAGAGCACGTTTCGCTCCGGGTTCACTAATAAACGTCAATGGTGCTTCGTATTCATGAAGCCCCTCTGAAGTTGCAACAGTTACTTTGCCTTTTGATATAATGTTCACATGGGCATGACGATGTACTTTCCCAATCACTACTGAGCCTGCTGGTAAAAAGCATTCACGCGCATAATTACCAGGTGCAAAATGATGTTCAACTGGTATGTCTAATTGCTCAAGCTCAAGCAAACTTTTCTGTAAATCGAATACTTTTTTTAAATAATCTAATGGTTCTTTTTCTATTGAAGTGGCTTCATTAGAGCCAGTTAAAGAACTGAGTAAGTCCATGATTGACTCCTTATTGTTAAGGTAAAACTAATTTTCCTATACATTGCATAGGGATGTGAAAAGTTGTCGCCGCCATTGTGTTTGGCGCATTTAACCATTGGCTACTGCTTGTCGCTGTAGACTCGTTATAAACATCGGAAGGAGAAACTAAAGTGAGTGCATTTGAGTTTCCTGAGAGCCAAGCAAATACCGCAGAGATCCCAGCATTATCCGTACCTTTCGACCAAATTTTATAGTTCTTATCAGTTATAGTTAAAATTTGTCCTGACCCAAAAACTTTATGTAGTAAAAATCCTCTGACCCAAAGATTGCCGCCTATTCTTGCAAACTCTAATTTCGCTGGGAGCCCGCCAATAGTTGCATGACCGAAATTTGACGCATTAAAAGTTCCTATAGTTTCTGCGTCAACCCATACAGGGATTGAGCTTTTTAGTTGAGCTTGTAACTTTTGAAATGCAGTAATCACATTATCAGTTGGCAATATCTCTGCATTTGTACCTGCAACCAAACCCTCAAGAATCGTTGCTAAAACTCGTTGGTTTTTAAAATATAGGTTTTGGCTGCCTTCAGGTACTTCATCCGTATTTGCACCAGCGTTTGCTTGAGTAACTACCCACTTAGTGTCTGAGCTATCCCAAATAGCGACCATTCGATCGAAGCCAGAACCTGAGTCGATATGAGCATAATCACCATCTGAGGCAGTTGGCAATGCCGCAGTCAAAGCTGCATAACTATTAAAGACACCTTTGAAATGTTGGATATATTCAGAACGATCTAATTTGTCTGTGATACCTAGAACATTTTGAGCATCCAATAATGTTGAAGATCCAGTACCACCATGCTCAATGGGAACAACATCATTAGGCTCAAATTCTCCCAAACCATCTGGCCTATGCTTTAAGGGAATTGTCATACTGTCACCGTTTGAATGTTTAATTGGGTACCATCAGATAAGAAAAATGGAAGTTGAAAGTCACTTGTTAATGGGATGCTCTGTTTTGTTCCATCAGTTAAAAAAAATGGCAATGATAATTTCACTGCCACGATTTCAGACCACTCAGCGTCTTTACGCCCATAGGTTTTTCCATCCTCTGGGGCATCAACAAAGGTTGAGTTTGCTATGTTGTTTATTTGGGTCTGTAGACTTTTAATCTGTTTTATTAAATCACTTTGTGAGCTGCTAAATGTGTTGCTTAGATCGTTTAAAGAGGATTGTAATTGCTCAATGCTAGATTCAATTTGCTCAAGTCGCTGATTCTCTTGTGAGCCATTAATTAACTCATATAGCTTTTCAATCTCTTTTTGCTGATCATCATTTGTTGATTTGACATTGCTTGCAAGTTCAAGTGCTTGATCTGCAATTTGTTTAATCTGGGCAATTGATTCCGTGTTGCTTTCACTTGTATTTGAATATAGAGAATACAGTTGCTCAAAAAAAATAAGCCAGATTGTCGTTATCTGGCCGTTTCTATCAACGAGTAAATCTTTTGAGGGGATGCCTTGAGTCATTCGAGTAGCCCCTCAATTATTACGATCTTGATTGGTTCTGAACATCGAAGTCGAAAGACTCGATCTCGACCAGACCCAAGCCGACGAGCAATCACACGTTTACGATACTCACCTTTTTTACCCAAAGGGATCAGGCGAGTATCAGACCATGTATGGCCGTTATCATCTGACCAATTAAGTTGTAAAAGTGGTTCCATGTATCACCCCTCATAAACGCTTAAGCAAAAAGTTAAACTCCCATCTTCATGAGCTATAAAAGTATCATTTTCGCTTGGTTCAAAATAACTAGTATCATCAACAGGAATTAATCTAATACGTTGGTTTTCTTGAGAAATATTTGCAATATATAAAAAACCATCAAAATCAGAATCTAATATGCCACTAAAATTTCGATGAATATAATTTTGCAACATATCTATAGATGATTTATAGAAGGTTCCATTTAATTCCATATCCCAAAAACCTCGAAAGCTTCGAAAAAACTGTCGATAATATGCTCCATCACATGAAATTACTTGAGACTTATAAGGCGATAAACAAAAAGAAGCCCCTTCTTCTGGTCTAGGTGTAAGTTGCATTGAGCCATTTAAAGGTTCAAATTGCTGATTAATAGCTGAAGCATCAATAGTCACAATTCTGAGTTTTATGTAGCTTGGATTTCTATTTTCAAAACGCCCATTTTCAACATCATTAAAAAATGGATCGGTTGCTATATCTAAATCTATAGTTAATGGGACAAACACAACATTGAAATCATCTTTTAAAATTGTTGATAAAGATCGTGAGCCCTCTTCACTTAAAAACAAGCGCCTCGACTCAGTTATTTCAACATCGTTCACATAGATTTTATAAAGACCACCACTCGTCAAAGTACCCAATGTGCATGAAGGGATGGAGCCTTCGCAGCCTATAGGTTCAGGATTGACAGGATCTTCTTTCTTAACCTCGCCATAAAAACCAGTTTCACAAATAATCTGCAGCTGATTAAAACGAGTCAACTTCTGATCTGTGATGACCGCTTGTGCTGTTCTTTCTCTTAAAATCAGCTCACCGTCATCAGTAAAGGTATTGTTATCAAGTTGGTAAAGCTTGCCGTTTCGGTAATCTCCAACAATATGCGTATTGTTAAAATAAGCATGATGCTGAGAACGATGACGCTCATGTATGCCCTGTGCATTGGTAAAAGAGCGTTGATGCCAAAGACCTGTTGAAACATCAAAGCAATACGTCACATTAGCCGATGGGAACGAAATCACATAAAAAACATGCCCCTCGATCTGATAAGCATAAGCAGAAGCATCAGAAGTCTTGGTAAATGAGGATATCTCCTCTTCAAGCGCATGAGTCGAGATTCGATCAGGAATACCACCGCCACTCATAACAATTTGATTGCCACCAAACTCGCTGACACCTAGCCAAATCACACCAGTAGCGAGAGAAACAATACTATCAGGAGCAAGACAACCAAACGCCATTGCACCGCCTGACAAACGAGAAAACGGAGAATTACTCGAACCAGTACCATAATAACGCTCTACACTTTGCGCACCAAACAACCATAATTCACGGTTAAATGTCACAATTGCAGTGATGTTATCTGGTGTAGATTCTGCGGTTGCATACGATAACGCATTTACTTTCGTACTATACAAATCGGACCAGTAGAATTGACCTGTATTTGCTTTATTCACCACAAAGCGACCATCTAAGAATAAAACATGTGTTGAGCGTGGAATGGTTGAGCCAGATAAGCGAGTCAAAGTTAGGGTTTTTAAATCAAATGCATATGTATATGTTCCATTCACAATAAGCGCAACTTGACCATTATCCGCAATTCGCACTGTACCAAGTGCACTGATTAAACCGATCTCAGTGAGTTCTAATTTATTTGATTTGCTGTGGTATAGCTTTTTCCCAATTACCACAAGCAATGCACCATTTGATAAAACAAATAGACAACGGGTAGCGGCAACATCACCAGTAAATAATTTTTTTAGACCAGGTGTAGGCATCAATGCTGCAACACGTGAACCGTTTGGATATTCAATGGTTTGTGGATACCAGTTAATGCAATTTTGACAACTAATGCTTTGTGACTGCATTTTGTATGCTGGACCAACTAAAGGCAGCTTAATCATAATGCCCCCAATGTCTACCACGGCTAATACCCATCAATACTCGATCGGGTTTTACAGGTGTTGGTGTAGATTGTGCACGATGCATAATACGCATAGCTTGCTGATATTGCTGCTGAACATCAGGAGTAATCGGTAGTTGATATTCAGGTGCAAGCTCAATTGCTAAAGCGTATTTAATTGCGCGGAAATACTCATTTGGTACTGTAATATCATCGAGCGCTTTAAGTGGGAATTGAGGGCTAATCAAAGATTGAATCGTTAATTTCCCTGTAATTCTTTGCGGAATATGTAATTCATAACAATTCAGCATCTTGGCATACTCAATGCAATTTTTAGGCTTGTTTTGAGCAATATCACGATAGATTTTGATTTCTTCGTCATTGAGCTTGGCATCATCTGAAATCAAATTTGCTTCGACTTGATATAACGAATTACCATTTAGGTTGATCTCAATATCTTGAGATGAATACACATAATCTCGTGATGTAGACCATTGCCCTAGTAGCATATTTAAAGAGGATACTGCATCACTCAACTCGGCATCTGTCATATTTTCGCCTGACGCAATGATGCCAATAACACGCGCTGAGGCATGGACTAAATCACGAACTTTCATTGTTATTTCGCCTTAAAATAGTTCTATTCGACTGCCTAGAATCGTGTAATACCAATTCATTGCATCACACTGTTCTTCAAGTAAAGTCCAGTTTTTATCATCAATAAAAGCGGGCTGACCTTTTTGAAGAAAATCAATTAGTTTATCCCGTCGTTCTTTTAATTCGCGGTGTTCTAAACGAACTCGATCTTGTGGGGTTTGTGATTGGTGGTAAGACTTTTCAAACACATCACGAGGTGACCACGAAATATATCCCGTATGACGCTCATCATTTGGTTTGCCGCCATCCACATATTCAACTAAATAACCCTGCTCAGCTGGATCCTCATTTTCAGGAATAGTCCAACCTCGGTACTCGTTATACTCACCGCGAGTCATTGTTGTGGCTAATACAGATTTAGTTCCAATATAGGCACAAAGTGTTAAAGTTATCATTTTTTTCATCTTTTTATTCTTCCGTTTTAACTGGCTGAGCCAATAAAGCAAGCAAAGTCTCTTTATTGTCACGTTTTAAATATGCAATGCCTTTTTCATCAAGCAACTTTTGTAGCTGTGGGGTTGTAAGCGAGTTGTAATCGGCTGCATCTGTAGCGTTCACTGTTTCAGCTTTGAATAAATCAATGACCGTTTTCAGCTGTTGATTTTCTTCAAGTACTTTGCTCAATTGCCCTTTGAGATCGTCATTTTCAGTTTTAAAATCATCACGCTCTGTTTGGGCAACATTGAGCTGTAATTCTTTTTGAACAAGTTTTTCACTGACTGCATCAAATTGTTCAATAGGTACAAAAGCGTTTTTAAAATCTTCGCTTGATGCACCACCTAGCATGCCGCCACTCGACATTTGCTCAACTTCACTTTCTAAATCTGCAAAATCAACAAAACCAAATTCACGTAATTCAGCTTCATGGTCTTCATTTTGTGCAAGTTGATGCTTATGTGATTGAGTCGAACCTACATATAGCATTTTTGGGAATTCACGCATTTTACATACTCCAAAAATGACAACGCCCCAATTAAGGGGCATGTGTTGTCATTTATATTGTTGATTAATCGATACGGCCTACACGTGCAGCATGATTACCACGAACCATGGTAAAACCATAAAGAACGTCAATACGTGTTCCCTCATAGTCACTGACCCAGTTGCCACCTGTTTGTACACGCAATGCCATTGTTTCAGTGTTAAAGGTGTAACCCTCGCAGCCTGCAAGTACTTTCAATGGAGCAAAAGCGGCACTAAATGCGTCTTTGGTGTAGCAAAGCGCCTGATCAATAACATCGTTATCAGCACCAACGAAAGTTAAGCCAGCAGCATTTGCAGGAGATGCTGAAACATTGGCATTTGCCTGTTTAGTCCCGCCGACTAAATCAGGTATGATTTCAGGATAGATTTTTAAAGTCGCTGTTGCACCGCCTGCCGTTACATCTTCAAGCACTACAAACTGCATAAGCTTGCCATAAGATAAGCGAGTTAACGGATGTAGCATTTCAACACCAGGTAAACTAAAAACCTGACCTGCTTTGATCACATCGCCATTAGCTAACCCACCAACTGTCAATAAGCCACCAGTTTGACCAGCGCCATTAACAGTAATCCCAGATGTTTTACCATTTACTTGACGGTAAATATGCTCAGACTCGACAAAGTCAAAACCACGTGCACGGCCTACATAACCTTCTTTGTATTGCTTGGCAATTTCAGCATTTGGATTAAATAGAGTGCCTGAAGTATCAACAATGCCATTGGTAAATTCAGATGACAGTAAGGCAATACGACCAGCTGCAGGCGTTAAAGAACGTGCCAACATTTCACGTGCACGACCAAAAGGAGCGAGTGGCGAGATTTCATTAGCCCCAATCAATGTGCTGTTGTTTACAGTCACAATTGCACGTTTAAGTAGATCCGCATCTACAGTAGTTGCTAAAGACTGGATAGCTGGCTTTAAAAAACGATCTTTGAAGTCGGTTAAGGTTAATGTTTGTTCTGCTGCACCAAATTCTAATGAAACGTGTTTTTGAGTATCAACTTTTAAAACGCGTGTTGATTCCTTGGCGTTTAGATCCGCATCATCCCCGTTATATTCTTTGCCATCTGTAACAATTGGCACTGGTGGGATTTTGATTCGAACTTGAGAACCGACTTTATAACCCGCTTTATCTTTATTGAATTCTGTCTCACGACCACGGTTGATCGATTTAATAAAGACAGATTCTTCAATTAGCATTGCTGCTGCTTCTTTTGCTACAACATCATGAGTTAAAACATTATTTGACATATTTCAATTACCTTATTTGATACCACGGCTGCGCAAAAACTCTTCATCAGATCCTTTGTATGGATCTTTTTTTGAGTTTGCCCCACCCTTTGGTGGATTCACTGGCGCAGGGGCATTAGGGATTTTTGGATTTTTTGGACTATTTTTTAGCGTTGCTCGGATTTCCCCAAGCTTCATTAATTGCTGTGTTGGACTCATATCGAGCAATTCAACAATATCAACAGGATCTTTACCCAGTTCATAAAGTACAGCAGGAGCAGCATCGCCCAACTCAAGCACAGCTCTGCTTAGTTGTTCTGGTAATTCCCCGCCACTGATATGAACGAGTGAACCCACGACACGTTGATAATCAGGATGAGTTTTTGAAAACTCTGCTTCAGCTACTTCAAGTTTGTACGCTTGAGCTTGATGTAATTGATCATTACGTTGCTGCTCATGTTGACTTGCATATTCCTGCCGCGCTTTATCTGCTTGAAACTTAGAGATTGCATTTGCATAATCTTCGATTGAATCGTATTCATGCAATTGTGGCTCTTTAGAAGCAGACTGAGCTTGACTTGCATACTTTTGCTCTAACTCTTGAGCTTTACGAATTGCGTCGTTTTTTTCCCAAGTTAGTTTTGCAATACGCTTATCAATCGCACTTTGCCGTTGGGCAGCTTTTTCCTCTTCTGCTTTTTGAGCAGCTTCGGCTTGCTGTTCCTCTGTTAATTCAACTTCACTACCATCACCACCTTGCGATTGTTCAGATTGCTCTGTTTCTACTGGTGTTGTGGTTTGTTCAGTGTTGTCTGTTGTTTGCTCTAAATCTTCCATACTACTGCTCACTTATGCCTTGAAAACCGTCAAGTTCGGGGTTTTGTTCATCTACAGCCATGTTTTGCGCATCAATCCCAATCTGACCGTCATTGGGTGCGAATTCTTGTTGCTGTGCCTGTTGCTCTAACATCTGCTGTTCAAGCATTTGCTGTTGCATTTCATCAGGCATTAAAAAACCGCCATCTTGTGGCGGTTCTTGATAAGTCTGTTGTTCAGGTGGTGGCTGATTGTGTGAATTGGTATCAAGCCACTCTTCAGGCGGTTGCATATGTTGCAAAATCAGATTGATTGCACCTTTGAGCTCTTCCAATTCAGCTTTGGCTACGTTATTAATTTGGGCCACAGCAAGCGTTGTTTCTGCTTTGAGTTTCTCAATCTCAAACTTAGCTTGACGTTCTGCATCCTTATCCTCAGCTTGTGCTTGAGCCTGTTGCAATTCCTGTTGAAGCTGTTGCATTTGCTGCTGATATTGTTGCATTAATGCTTGTAGCTGCGGATCTTCACCATCTTGTGTCAAAGCTGGATCAAGAGATTTTTTGATACGCTCAACAATATCTTCAAGCATATTGCCGTCATCAAACGCTTTGAGCAATAAGTCAGGTGCGACTTGACCGATTTGCGGAACAAACTGCAATAATTCTGTAAGCGCTTGCTTATTCTCTTGGCGTTGACTGATAAAGCTTGGACCAGTAGACATACGAATATCATAACGACCAACCGTTAAATTATTCAAAATGCCATCAATTACACCATCAATCTGTTGCCCTTGCTGTTGCATTGGCGCAGGTGCATTTAGTTGAACACGCTCAGTTTTATTGTCTTCACCAGTTATACGTTTTACCATTTGCACTGAATATGCCTTTTGATAAACCCCAATTAGCACACGGCCAACTTGAGCAAGTGATTTGTTCAAGTTGTCAGTGATATGAAAATGGCTTACATCGGCACGTTGTTGCAGCATACCAATGGCTTTACCTGAAAGGCCACGCTCATCACTCCCCATCGCTGCAGGTTGCATATTCAAAATCTGCTCAATGCTTTGCTTGGCTCCATCTGCTGCATTTAAAATACCGTTTAAAGCAGTTAATGAAGGCATTTGTTGAGGTGGAGGCAATGGCACATCATTTTCATCAGTAACATGGTTATAGCGCAAAACCTGATAACCGTTGGGATTCGCCCATTCAGGCAAATCACGTGATGCCTCAACAGATACCATATATTGCTTACGCAATCCCTCTAGAATTTGTTGTGCTTCTGAAGATTTCCAAAAGTTATAGAGCTTTTGAGGATCTCGGGCAAAGTGAACCATTGAATAAACATAGCGCTTTTCACCATCCCATGTGACGTCACCATATATCGGGATAATCGGCAGCATTGGCACAATAAATTCACGATCTTCTAAAACTTTTGTACCTGTAAGTTTGTACCACCAGCATTTCTCCTCGTAACTTTCACGTTGATTTTCAATCATCGTTTTGTCTTGAGGTTCATCGTAAGTGGTTGTGCCATCAATCAATAAATACAATGTTTTTGCTTTACGTTGAATCTCAAACATTTCAGCAACACATACCGTTTTATCGTCATGATTGAGCCATTCACTATTTTGAATTGAATCATCAAAATCACTTGCCGCATCTTCACCGTACTGGTCAATAATGTCAGCTCTTGGCAACCATGTTTTAATCACAACATAACGAGCATCAGAGCCGTCTAGTTCTTTACTCATCGGATCAAGATAAACTGACTCTGGATTATGGATAGTGAGAATTTTGGGTTCTTGTTGGAAGCTATCAGGTGAAACGTAATCAACGTGAATACGAACAAAGCCCATGCCACCGTAAACAACGCCCTCAACTGCTGCGTCATAAGCATTATCAGCGCCACTAGTAATTTCGGTGTCACGTAACAATCCATTGAAGATTTTGGCTATTGCTGGATCCGCAATATCATCAACAGGTTCAGCTTTGATTTGCTGACGATTCAACCGGGCTGAATTGATTTGTTGTTTGCAATACGTTCTGAGCACATTAAATGTGAGTGTTGGAATACCGTCTTTTTCCCGCTCTTTGCGGTCTTTCTCGCTCCATTGCTCTTTATCAATTGTGACAAACTGACGATCATCTTTGCCGAGTTTGTAATTATCAGCCCAATAATCCTCAGCTTCATCGCACAACTTGCGCACACGTCCAAGAATATCAGTGTCTTTTTTCTTTTCATCTGTCATGACAATGTTGTCCTTGTTGCGAGTGGAGGCGGTGGGGATTTTTTACTTGTTGGGATTTGCATTTTATTGATGTTCAAAGCACCTTCACCAAATGCATCAGAACCATGTGATGCCCAATCATGTACAGGGGTTGCCTTAAACTGTTCTAACTTATCGTTAAATTCACGCCGATAATTTTGCAAGGCCCTAATACCGTATTTACATTTTTCAGCATCAAACCAACAATTTTTAAGTAATTGACGTGTAGCTTCGATACGATCCTCTACACCAAGTCTTGCACCTTTTGTCATGCGATAACCTAACTTAGCCATTGTCTGCTCACGACTAACACCACTCGATAAATCACGAGCTGCAATATCGTGAGGTGCAAAATGTTTACTATAGTTATATCCAAACTGCTGTTTTTTCTCGTCTAAGATTCGGGTGTAATGTGCAAGTGGTTCGTTATTTGCTTCGTAATAATCAATGACTCGAACCTCTTTACCATAAATTTGGAAAAACCAAATTGCTGTAGGATCAAGAATCCCCAAATCCCAAGATGTATAAACTGGTAAATTTGGGTCATGAGGTACTTTGCAAATTCGATTTTGACGTTTGATTTGCTCAAACTCAGACTTATAAATCGCACCGTCTGCAATTTCTTTAGGCTTACCTAAATAAATATGCTCATATTCATCGTAATCGCTATCGCGCATCTGCTCTGCCAACTTTACTAATTCTTCAGGGCAGTTCTTGTTTTCATCGTAATTGATCTGAACAACAAGGGTATCCGCACGTTCTACAGCAATATAATCTGCATAAACCGCATCGCTTGGTAATTTTGGATTCATTGACATAATGATCATGCAATTCGTTGTACGCACAACCGTTGGGATCAAAATTTTCAATGAATACGCTGATACTGTTTGTGCTTCCTCAATCCAAGTGATTGTTGCGCCTTCAAATGACTTAATAGAATCTACAGTGTGGTTTTGCAAACCTGAAAATGAAAACTCTGTGCCATTTGCTCCTCGGATTTCGGTATCAAGGATCTGGTAAAATTCTCCCAAGCCTAATGCTATTATCCGATCTGATAAGAGTTTATGTACAGATTGCTTAATTGATTTCTGAATTTCACGACAGCAAAGAATACGATGCTTTTTGCTTGCACCCTCAATCAGTAAGAAATCTGCAATTTCCCATGACTTTCCACCACCTCGTCCGCCGTGGAAAACATAAAATAGTTCGCTATTGGTTAAATGCGTGTAAAGGGGCTTGAACTTATGCGGAACTCTCTTTTCCATCATTTTCAAATACCACCCTTAAACTTAAATCAATTGGCTTGCCATCTGCACCAGTGACTTCCACTTTGTCTTTAAACATTCCTAAATGCCGACCCATATCTACCAATGCAGCGCGCTTATCGCTCAGTTTGAATTTAGTGCGCTTGACGTTTTTAGCATCGTCACCTCTGCCTTCTGTATATTCCTCAACGGTCACTTCACCTATCGCTGCTGCTTGATCTCGTGTAAGAGCTGAGAAGTCAGTGGCAAGACCACCGCCATTGGTCACAGACACATAATCAAGCATGTTGCTAAAGCCGATCTTAGCTAGCTCATTGAGCACCATGTCTTGAGTAATTTGAGTTCGCTTTGAGCGGTTGGCCTGAGCTTCTGTTATATGTGCGCTCAATGTCTTGGTCATCAACTGCCCTTTGGAATATGCAGTTTTTGCGGAATAGCCTGCACGAATTGCGGCTTGAGTAGCATTTAGATCAATCAAATACTCTTCAATAAATGCTTGTTGCTTTGCAGTGAGCTTTGACATATTTCCTCCTGCAAAACTCTAGGTAATAAAAAACCTCCCGAGGGAGGTTTAATTGATATTTAGAAAAATATTTATATTTTCCATAGCTGTTTGTGTTCTTTAATCGATATTAAATAAGATGGTTGGTGTCTTCTTATAAAGTTATTGACTATATCCCGATTGAGTGACTCACCAAATTTTTCGGTGATATGGTTAAAAATTTCATCCTTTACTTCAGTATTTATTGATAATAGACAAATAATCATGCCATTCGACATGTTTCTCCCCTCATTCGATTCTAGGATCAAGAACCGATTATTAAGTAGCCTAATAACTTCAGGTGCATCTATAGGTAGCCAAATTGTATTTGCATCCTCTTCTAAGTATTGTAATAAAATTACAATTTCTTTATTTGAGAGGCTGTTTAAATTGTTTTTAAAATTGTTTTTAAAATATTTATTTGAAGACCATTCAAGGTATCTATTCTTCAAAGAGCTACAAATGAACTCAACCAACAATATCAATAAACAAAATCCGCTTAATAGCCATAAAATGCCTATACCTAAACCGATTAACTTAACTAATTCCGATGTTTCTGAGAGCCCTATTTTTTCCTTTATACTGAAAATATCAAATGTAATTACACCAGTAGATGCAAATACGGCAAATAAAAGAGAGTTAAACTTGCTTAAAATGTCTGTGAAGGGCTTTATGTCCATAAGTCTTAGTTTTAGTAATTTAAAGTGACATTATCATAACAAATTTAGTACATAATCTGTATATTTCATTTTATTCATGAAAAAAGCGCGCCAATGGCACGCTTAATTTTCACTGTTTTTCATAGACTTCGTCTACGATACCTGAAATATTGCATAATGCTATCCGATACGCAAGCATTATTTTTAATCTGTCAATAAACTGCGTAATTTAAAGCGAGTCGCTATTCGCAATGTGCCAAGCATTTTATCCCGCTGAACTGCGTACGTGCTCATTTCGAAGCAATCTGAAATATCATCCTCGCTGTAGCCATCAACGTAATATTTAATTGCCACTTTGAGCCATTGCTTAACCTTTACGCTCTCTGTTTCAAGCAAGTGACTTAGCATGTCCTCTACTGCCATTGCTTGTGATTCGTTGATATTGCAACGTGGCAACGCTCTTCTGCGTCTGTCGATCTTTACGCCTTGTGCCATGTCCAGAATGCTACCTAAGCTGCAATGCGCACTTAGATCTTCGTAATGGCAGTCTAGAAGCAACCAAGCGCCATACTGCTCCAACCATTGCTCAAGTGTTTTTATCTTCCAATCAATCGCAATTTGGAAATTCTTTCTTGTTTGTACTGCTTCCATAGTCACCTCAACTTTTTTCAACCCGCCAAAGGGTTTAAATTTGCCGTTTTTGTGTAGGAGGGTCGTTAGGGGCGTTTATTTTTACTTTTTCCAAAACTTTAAAATGTATATAAAGAAATAATAGTTTTGAAAAAACGCCCCACAAACGCCCCTAACGACCCTAACGACCCTATAAAACTTCTAAATTCACATCAAATATGTAAAAAACTACCAATTCGCAAAATGCAACCAGCTTACCTCTAAAACTAATCTGCAATTATTTACACATCCGCAAATTCTGCGGATATACGCACACGGATACCTATATACATCCTAGTTCCGTTAGATTTTGCGGCTTTAAATTTGCCTGTTAAACGACGCCCTAAGCTTCTTGCCGTCGGGATGTACTTCAGTTCACCTTTAGACTCTGCATATTGTTTCCAGCTCACCCAAAGGTTTTGTGATGTTTCTCGAAAATCGCCCAGCTCACAACATTCATTGATCCAGTCTTTGAGCAAATCCATCTCATCTTTATATTCATCACGTGCCTTTTGTGACTTGCTATGAGGATTCAAGCCATCTTGTTGGTACTCAATCGCACCACGTACAATCCAAGCGAGTACACCTTCAAGCTCATTTTTCATTTTGCTAGATAAGAAAGGATCTTTGATAATGTTTGGATCTGTGTCGTAATTGCGCTCGAAGGGCAACATCATTAATCGGCGCCAAATACCATAATCATCGCCTTTGACAATCGGTTTATGGTTAGTTGGCATTACAACGGTCCAAGTAGGAACGAATTCAACTGACTGTTTGCCATAGATACCGCGGGCAGTAATTTTTTCACCACCAGTGACCGACTTGACTAGGCTTTCTTTTAGCTCCTGGTTCTCTTCAGGCTCACTGACATATACAAAACGAGATCCACGCAAACGTACTAAATCCTCACGCGCACCGCCTGCACTGCCTTTGCCTCCACCTAAGAAAGTTTCCGCAGCTGCAGTAGTGGTGTAATCCCCTAATGCTTTTGATATGGTTGTGAATACTGTTGATTTACCGTTTGAACCATCGCCAAAAGGAATAATTAAAAGATTTTCTACCGGATGACCAAGCACTGCATATCCCATTAATCGACGGAAAAAATCTGCCATACCTTGATCACCAAAAAAGGCATCAAGTACAGTTTTTTCAAATAAAGGGCATTTGGCTTTAGGATTGTAATCAACCCCGGTGCTATAGGTGATAAGTAAGTCTTGAGATGGTTTGATCAAATCACCAGTGCGCAGATTAATAGCGCCATTGGCACAACCTAAAAGGTTGATATCACTATCTAGCTCATTGAACGGAGTGAGTACGCGTGGGTCAGATTGTGCAAGCTTAACCATATTGGCAACCATTACATGTTTTTGGCTTTGAGCACAAAATTGATAGAACTCAGCTCGTTGGGTATCGTCATCGATCTTTTTGGCTTCATCACCCATGGCTAAAATAGTTTGCTTGGCAAATTGCTCTATGACCTTATGAACGCAAGGTTCCCAATATACAGCGTTCCAGCGATACCATTTTTCAGTTTCAGCAACATACATAATTTCATTGCAATATGTATCAAGCATCCTTGAAGCATTACCAAATTCAGTCATCGGGCGCTTTTGGGCGTCATCCAATGCGATTTGGACTTTCTTACCGCCCATAGCAATGTTGATTTCACGATGATTAATCGTGAATTTCGTCAATTGCTTATATCGTTGACGTATCAAACCTGCTAGCTCATTGCGCAAAGCTAAATCTGTGCCTGCAATCTTGCCTGCTTCTTTAGCAACAACTTGAATTAAGACCTGAGCATCATCGCATTCAATGATTTTCTGTTTTACATCTGCAAAGATTTTCCGCTTTTCTGCTCTAACTTTTTCTTGCTTTGATTCTCGGCCAACTTTAAGTAACCAATGGGCAGTAACGATAGACTCGCCTGTTTGCTCAAATGAATTCCATCTGTACTCAACATCTTCAAACGTTGTGTAGTTACTTGCTGTTGAGCTCCAATCATTCCAAAGTTGCAAAGCATCATCACTAGCACTAAATTCATGGTGCAAAGACATGCCCACACGTAACCAGGTGTCATAATCTTCATTGTCTATGTAATTTAAATATTTTTTTGCTTCATCAAGTTGCAAACCGATAGTTGCTGTAATCGTATTGAGATAATCATCGTCATCAACTAATTCACTTGATGTTTTTGTACCAATACGTGATTTGCTATTCTTAACTCGCACAAAGCCATGCTCAAGGGCCATTTGCTCAAAGGCATTAACCGCTTCTGCAATTTGCTCTTGAGTTAAAATAGTTAAAGCATCGGCTGAGAACTCGTTAATCCCTCCAAAGAAATCCACCCATTCATAAGGTCGATTGGTATCTGGGTGCGTATGGTATGCAACGAATTGCTGACCACGCCCTAAGACTTCAACGCGATGCTTAGTGATTTCTTTGAAAGGTTTATTTGCGTCCTCAGATGAAGCAAACCAGGCAGATGCCGATTTACCCCAGTTAGGATCCTCAGCGCGATATACAAGAAGAATCTTAGGCGCTCGTCCAATACGTTCACAACAAACGCCTAGATTATCTCTACACCAATTTGCATACTTCTCTGCTAGATCCACATCTAGCACATCAATATCAATTGCGCATATTGGAAAAGGCCCTTGACCAGTTAACACGCCGATTCCGTGATTAGCATATTTAGGTAGGTCAGTCACATTGATTCTAAAATTCTGCCATTCATCCATTACAGGGCGCTTCATGCCCTGTTTGATTGGAATAAGCATATAGTGATTGGCGAGTAAGGTTTTTCCGAACTCTTTGAAATAGTTCATTTATCCTCACCTCTTAGGGCATTAACCATCCCCTCAACATTACTGAGTAGCATTGGCAACCCTATAAAAGTTTGATCTGCTATCTTTAAAGCCCTTTGAATCTTCTTGTCTTTCTCTTCAACCAGCCTTTGCCACTCTTGATTTGCTTGAGCAACTTGATTTATTTCAAGTTCTTGAAGTGATTTCTCGTGTTTAAGTTGGTCAACCTCAGCCTGTTTCGCTTTTAAAAGATCAACCAAATCTGAAATAGTTTTATGTGCAGATATTTCATCTTTGCTTCCCTTTAGAGGCTCTAGAAGCGCTAGAGCGTAACTAACAGCAATTGCATCCATCATCCTCTCACCCTAATCGATTCAATTTATCGGCTTCATTAACATGCAAATGTTGCCAAGTCACCCATGCAATCTGAACATGCAAAGATCGATAAGCATTTAAATGATTGTCAAAATCAAAAATACGATCACCCAAGTTAATGCGCAGATTTGTATAAAAATCTTGCTGCTTAAACCATATTTCAAAATTAATTCTCATTGCCCATCTCCTGAAGAGATAGATCATCAAATTCACTTTCATCGGCAAATTGTTCAGGAAAAAGGATTTCCATTTCAGAAATTTCTTCATTAAAAAACAGCACTATTGCCTTAAGTAAATCTTTTCTAGGTTGCTGTTTACCTGATTCAATCCTCCAATAGTTTGGAGGCGAACAATTGATTGATGAAGCGACTTGTTCAACTGTAAGTTTCAGTCCTTTGCGCTTTCTTTCTAATGGAGTAGACATAATCTCTAGCCAATCTTACGTTTAAATTAAAATATACGTTAAACGTAATATTACAGCAAGCCTTTTTACGTCTTACTTTATTACGTTAAACGTAATAAATGATAGAATGCTAACCAAGACACATTAACTGGTGATTGTAATGAAGGCTCAAATCGGCGAAGCAATGCGTAAATTAAGAAAGGAAAGGAAGATGACGCAGGACGATCTAGCTGAAAAACTCGAAGTTGCTACTGCAAACATATCTAGATATGAGACAGGCAAACAAGGGATAGAAGTTGATAAACTACCCGCCTTAGCAAAAGCGTTAGATGTATCTGTTTCTGAATTTTTTCAGGTAGCTTCAGGTGAAAACACAAACGTTAGTGAAACCACAGAGGTATATAGAGTCCCTTTGATTTCGTGGGTACAAGCAGGAAATTATGAAGATGTTTTTCTAAGTAACTTAGACAACATTGAACTTGTTGAAACTACGTATAAGCCACGGAAACATACCTACGCATTAAAAGTAGTTGGGGACAGTATGGAATCTAAATTTCCTGAAGGCTGTGTGATTATAGTTGAACCAGAAGAGCAACCACATAATAAAAGTTTTGTAATAGTCACAGTGCAAGACAACAATCAAGCAACGTTTAAACAATTAATTGATGATGAATCTGGTACATACTTAAAGCCCTTAAATGAAAAATACCCCCTTATGCCTTTAGTACCAAGCACAACTTTTTGTGGTGTAGTAAAGAAAATGCAAATGGACGTCTAATTAATAAATCTACTTAACTATTTTATCAATCTCACTTCGGTGAGATTTTTTTTGTCAAAATTCTATTTTTTACGCTTGACGTAAATTAAATTTACGTATAACTTAAAACAACAAATTACGTTACACGTAAATTATAAGGAACCCCGACATGAATATGCCACAACAGTACAGCCCATCCGTTCAAGAAATCCGCCATTCATTGTGTTCACAACTAATTGGTGCGGGCCTTAAAACCGCCCCTGAAATTGTGGATACAGCAAAGGCAATTGAAGATTATGTTTTCGGTACTAAATCAACCTTTGTACCTGAAGCACAGACTTCAACAAAGGAAGCTAAAACAACTACATCTAAAACAGAAAAGAAAGATGCAGTTAAACAAGAAAAAACCACTGAGGTTGTTGCAGAACAAGAAGCAACAACAGAAACCACGGAACAGTCAAAGATCGAACCCGCAGATGTAAAGGCAGCGTTAATGCGAGTTGCCAAAGCTGATCGTGATGCGTTCCTAGCAATCATGGCTAAGTTCAATGCGCCAAATGTTCCCGCAATTCAACCTGAAGATTTCCAAGCTGTAATTGCTGAAGTCGAGAAATTCGAGGCTGAAAATGCGTAATTCAAAATTAGATCAGATGTGTGCTAAGCGCATCAAGTCATCTGACTTTGCGCAAAAGCCTAAATACAACGCCCTTTTAACACGCAATGAACTAATCGTTTTTATCGCAGTGTTTTTAGCAACGTTGATTTGCATAGGCTATTTAACCTTTACAACGTATTTTGCATAAGGAAACAGCCATGACCTCACACGCAAAATTAAGCCCTTCATCTGCACACCGTTGGATGCAATGTGCTGGCAGTTTGATCCTAGAAAAAGATATCCCAGATTCTAGCTCAGAACATGCTGCACAAGGCACAGCAGCGCATTTCCTAGCTTCAGAGTGTCTTGAGCAAGGAAAAGATGCAACGGACTTTTTGAACTGCTTTATAGGTATTAAAAAAGGCAATGCATACTGGTTAGATACCGCTTTTGATGATAATCAAAGCCGTTTCAATGTTGATTTGGAAATGTCAGAAAACATTCAAATCTACCTTGATGCTGTGCGCTCTCAAGCGGTTGGCAATGAATTGCTCGTTGAGCAACGTGTAGATTTCTCATCGTATATCGGTGCAGAAAATGCCTTTGGAACAAGTGATGTAATCATTCTGACGGATGATGAAATTCAAGTTCACGATTTGAAATACGGACGTGGTGTAAAGGTTTATGCAGAAAATAATGAGCAACTAAAACTTTACGCTTTGGGTGCTTTAAATAACTTTGGTGCTTTTGGCGACTTTAAACAAGTTCGACAAGTCATCCACCAACCGCGTTTAAATCATTATTCAGAAGCAGTTTGCACCGTGGATGAACTCCTTGAGTTTGCACGTGAATCAAAAAATCAAGTTCAGTATATCCGTTGCTTAGAAGAAGGACTTGAAACGGGCGACGGTGGTGCAATTGCCGATTTCGGTGGCTCATTCAACCCCGGCGAAAAACAATGCCAATGGTGCAAAGCAAAAGCGACTTGCCCTGCTCTTGCTGAACATATTCTCAAAACTGTTGCGGGTGAATTTGAGGATCTCGATGCAGTAGATCTAAATGCTCAAATCAACACTGCCACTGGTGAAGTGACAAACCTTGAAAATGATCGCCTTAGCAAATTTTTTAGTGCTATTCCCCTGATTGAGGGATGGATTAAAGCTGTTAGTGGCTTGGTGCATAACAAACTGCATCAAGGTGAATCAGTACCAGGATACAAAATCGTTCAAGGCAAACAAGGCAATCGCGCTTGGGAAAATGCAGAAGAAGCGGAGCAAATGCTCAAATCTATGCGCCTTAAGACTGATCAAATGTATGACTTGAAACTCATTTCACCGACTACAGCAGAAAAACTTAAAAAAGAAAATGTCATCGGCGTTCGCCAATGGACAAAAGTTGAAAACC
The DNA here is from genome assembly GCF_052824985.1 of Acinetobacter sp. 1125_18A. Lineage (NCBI taxonomy): Bacteria > Pseudomonadati > Pseudomonadota > Gammaproteobacteria > Moraxellales > Moraxellaceae > Acinetobacter > Acinetobacter sp. 1125_18A. The sequence continues at coordinate 300,158 of NZ_VTDG01000004.1, read as the reverse complement.
TTATTACACGCGCAGATGGTAAGCCAACTGTCGTGCCTGAATCAGATAAGCGCCCTGCACTTATCGTCAACCCTGAAAATGATTTTAACAATCTTGATGCTTAATGAGGAGCAATCACAATGAAAATTGCATTATCAAACGTACGTCTTGCATTCCCTGCTTTATTTGAAGCAAAAACAGTAAATGGCGAAGGCGAGCCCGCTTTTTCAGCTTCATTTATTTTACCTGCAAACCACCCACAAATTGCTCAAATCAAGCAAGCGATGGAGCAAATCGGCAAAGACAAATGGGGCGCTAAATGGCCTCAGGTTAAAAAAGAAATCGAAACCAAAGATCGCACAGCTTTGCATGATGGTGATGCAAAGGCTGATTACGAAGGCTACGCAGGCAATTTCTATATCTCTGCCCGCAACAAGACCCGTGTAACTGTTGTTGATCGTGACCGTACCCCGTTAGTACAAGCAGATGGACGCCCTTATGCAGGTTGCTATGTCAATGCGTCAATCGAACTTTGGGCACAAGACAATAATTACGGTAAGCGCATTAATGCTTCTCTCCGTGGCGTTCAATTCTTTAAAGATGGTGAAGCATTTGCAGGCGGTGGCGTTGCGTCTGAAGATGAATTTGAAGATTTGGATGTGGGCGCGACTGGTGACGATTTAAATAACGATCCGATGTTTGCGGAAGCATAAACAAACCGCCCTAGGCAACTAGGGCAAACCTTTCCAATAAGTAAAAGGAAAATTAGAAATGAGCCAAAAATCAACCGATGTACCAAACTTTATTGGTGACCTAAACGCAGGAATCTTCGAAAAGCAATTAGGCGCTGTTCTTTCAGATGTAGCTGCGGGCGTTGTTATGAACAACAAACAAGGTGAAGTCACAATCAAGCTGAAAATTAAGCAAATTTCAGATACTCAACAGGTCAATGTTAGCCATTCGATTGACTATAAAACCCCAACGGCTAAAGGGCATCGCACCGAGTTATCGGAAGGTGCAACCCCTATGCATGTTCTCAAAGGCGGTTGCATTTCGTTGATGCCAGAACGCACCAACATGAAAGATTACGCAGACTAAATCATTTTTAAATAAGCAACTCAATTACTGAAAATTAACCAACCAAGAGTAAATCCAAATGGAAAATAATTCTGTAGAACAAATTAAAAACCTTGCAATTGCAGCACAAGGAAAAATGCCGATTCAAGTTGATAGCACTGCATCAATCGCAATCGTTCCTGAAGGTTTTAGAATTTACAGCACTGAAAAATATAACCAATTGCGTGATCGTTTCCGTGGGTCATTTGCCACACTTAGCATTCCTTCATTTGTTGGCTACATCAATGATCGTGGAATCAAAGACGTTAAAGCTTTTGTTTCAACGGCACAAGGTCTAACAGCAGAAGCAGTTTTCAATTTAGGCGATGTTGCAGAAGCTGGACATGCGGATGACCTTGCAAAACTTACCTTAGAAAAGAAACCTGAATTTAAAGCGCTTGAACGTGCGGATGGTCAACGTTTTGAGCAACAAGCCCTAATTGATTGGCTAGATGACTGGTCTGATTTTGTAACAGCTCACAATGCAGGTGGTCAAATCGCGCATGACAAATCCATTCGTGCATTGCGTAAAGTAAAAATCAACCGTGGGCATGAAGTTGATAGCGATGTTCAAGAATATGGCTACAAGCAAAGCGTAACTGAACAGGTTGAAGCTACAGGTGTGGACGAAAACCTACCTGAATATTTCATTTTGAAAACTGAGTCATATAAAGGCTTAGCCATTGATGAACTCAAAATCACAATCCGCATTTCCACAAAAGACCCAAATCCTACTTTCATTCTTCGCTTCGTTGGGAAAGATGCCCATGAGCAACAACGCGCTGAAGAGTTTATTGAATTGTTAGAAAACGAATTAGCAGGCGCGGTTGATTTCTATCAAGGCAGTTTCACCGCTTAAAGATGTGATGTCTCCCAGTTTGCCTAAGGCAATTTCGACAAGCTATGAGTGTCGATACTGGAAACAACCATAGCAGTAAATAATACGTTCCCCTATTTCCGCGTAGGTATTTACCGAGTGTCACTGCGATAGTGTGACTTGTTTTGGAAAGTGAATGTATAGCTGACCCTCTGCGTTCACTTTACCAAAGCAAAAATAGAGAAAGCAAAATGAGCAGATATTTATATCTAGATTTAGAAACCTACTGCGAAACACCAATTAAAAACGGCACACACGCTTATGCAGAAAATGCAGAGGTGATGATTTTTGCTTGGGCTTTAGATGACGGTCAAGTGCATGTTGAAGATTTAACAACATACCCAAGCATTTCAATTGAATTAAGTAATTTACTAAAAGATCAGTCAGTAAATTTAATCGCCCATAACTCAGGCTTTGATCGCACAGTTTTACGTCATGCATTTAAACAATACGATTTAAAAATAGAACGTTGGGAAGACACAATGGTCCAAGCTTTGAGCCATTCACTACCTGGCGGGCTTGATGTTCTTTGTGACATTTTCAAGATTGATACCGATAAGGCGAAAGACAAAGCAGGCAAGCAACTTATTCAATTATTTTGTAAGCCACGCCCTGCTAATCAAAAAATACGTCGTGCAACAAGCGATACCCATCCTGTTGAATGGGCACGTTTTGTCGAATATGCCAAGAACGATATTTTAGCAATGCGCGAGTTACATAGAAAAATACCAAAGTGGAACTACAAAGGTGCTGAATTAGTCTTGTGGCATTTAGACCAACAAATCAATGATCGAGGCGTTTGCATCGATCTCGAGTTAGTTGAATGCGCAATTACAGCTGTAGATAAAGCACAAAAAGTATTAGCAAAACGCACTAAGTCATTGACGGATGGTGAGGTTCAAGCAGCAACCCAACGAGATGCAATGCTAAAGCACATACTCGAGGTTCATGGCGTATCACTTCCTGATATGCAAAAAGCCACTTTAGAACGTCGATTAAATGACGAAAACCTACCTGTAATTGTTCGTGAATTAATCGCTGTGAGATTAGAATCATCCACAACAAGTACTGCTAAATATAAGGCTTTAGCCAAGGGTATAAGTTCAGACGGACGTTTGCGAGGTACTTTACAATTTAATGGTGCATCTCGTACGGGACGTTGGGCCGGTCGATTATTTCAACCTCAAAATTTACCGCGTCCTGTACTTAAGCAATTTGAAATTGATCAAGGAATTGAAGCGCTTAAGATTGATCTTGCAGATGCGTTTTATGACAACGTCATGGAGCTTACATCTTCTGCAATCCGTGGATGCATCTGTGCGCCTAAGGGCAAAAAATTAGTAGTAGCTGATTTATCAAACATCGAGGGCCGTGCTTTAGCTTGGCTTGCAGGTGAATCATGGAAAATCAAAGCCTTTTATGATTTTGACGATGGTAAAGGTCACGATCTATATAAATTAGCTTATGCCAAATCTTTTGGGGTATCTCCTGAGGATGTGGACAAAGAGCAACGCCAAGTAGGTAAGGTTCAAGAATTAGCATTAGGCTATGAGGGCGGTGTGGGCGCATTCCTAACCTTTGCCACTGTTTATGGCTTAGATCTCGATGCGATGGCTGAACAAGCATTTGACGGTATTGATCCATCAATCATGAATGAAGCTATCCGTGCTTGGGAATGGCATAAAAAGGAACGTCGTACAACTTTCGGACTAAAAAAGAAAACATGGCTTGTATGTGATTCGTTTAAACGATCTTGGCGCTATGCACATCCAAATATATTTGCTTGGTGGTCAGAACTAAAACAAGCAGCAACAAATGCCCTGCAAAATCCAAATACCCCGTTCAAATGTCGAAAAGTTGATTTTATCAAAAAGGGTTCTTGGCTTTTAATTCGCCTCCCCTCTAGTCGTTTCCTTTGCTATCCGGGGGCAAAAGTCGAGGACGGAAAAATCTCATATATGGGCAACAACCAGTACACACGTAAATGGGAACGCCTTTATACATATGGCGGTAAATTTGCCGAGAACATTACACAAGCAGTATCACGTGATGTGCTTGGGCACAACATGCCAATCATTGAGCAATCAGGATATGAAATTGTTCTATCTGTTCATGATGAAGTCATTACAGAAACACCAGACATTGATGATTTTAATGATACAGACCTATCAAAAAAATTATCTACAAATCCAAATTGGGCCCTAGATTTGCCATTAGCGGCAGCGGGCTTTGAATCATACAGATATAAAAAGGACTAAACCTATGAAACATATTATTTGTTATTCAGGCGGTCACAGTTCTGCAATTACTGCAATTGAAGTAGTTAGAAAATTCGGCAAAGAGAATGTACTTTTAGTTAACCATGACATAAATAGTTCAGTTGAATTAGAAGACGTAAAACGGTTTAAAAAAGAAGTTGCAGAATACTTAGACTTAAAGATTCAATATGTAAATATTCAAAATTTATCAATCGAATCAATACCAGATCAATTTGATGTAGTGATAAAAGCTAAAGCGTTTAAGGTTGGCAATGGATCAGAACTATGTACAAGTAGGTTGAAAACTGAGCCATTTATTGAATTCTTGAAAAACAACTTTCCTTTAAAAGATTGCATCATTTATTACGGATTTGATGCAAACGAAAAAGATCGTATTCAAAGACGTTCTAGTATTTTAAGTTCAATGGGTTACAGATCTGATTTCCCGTTAGCTTTGTGGGATGAACAATGCAGAACAATTTCTCAAACTATACAAATTGGAATCAATCCACCAGCTCAGTACGGGCAATTTAAACATGCAAATTGTATCGGATGCTTAAAAGCAGGTAGGCAGCATTGGTATATCGTTTATTGCCAACGTCCTGATATTTTTAACAAGGCTAAACTAGCTGAAGAAATAATCGGCTATTCAATTGATTCTGACTTTTATCTAGATGAAATGGAAGAAAGTTTCTTCTTGATGAAAATGTTAGGAATACCTCAAACAGAACATATTAAACATCAAACATTTTGGGCAATGGTTCGAAGAGAAGGAGTCAACTTGCCTGAAGATGCTAAATCGAGAAAACCTTGCGAGTGTGTAATTTAAATGCGCGAATCAACAATTGAAAGCCATTTTGTGCAACGAGTTAAAGCACTAGGCGGTGAAGTTAGAAAGGTTAAATGGATCGGTCGTAACTCCGCCCCTGATCGTATCGTAATGCTACCTGAAAATAGCTTTTGGGCAGAGTTAAAGGCACCAGGCGAAAAGCCTACCAAAGCACAAAGCCGTGAACATGAACGCATGCGCAAAATGGGTCAACGAATTGAAATTATAGATAGCTTAGCGCGAATTGAGGAGTTATTGGGATGAGTAAAGAATTTGAACAAGTTTTAGTGAATGTTCACGATCTTATCGAAGTACTTTCAACAGCTTCAGATGCCCTCGATGGTGAAAGAATTTCAAAGGTATTTGAGCAAACAGGACAACCAAGCACTTGGTTCGATCACTTTACTGTTTCTGCAAACAATTTACAGCTAGTTATTGATAAGTGGAGAAAGCCATGACAGCTAAACCATTTATCCCTCGCATTTACCAAAACACAATTATCAGCCATATTATTGATAATCCACGTTGTGGGGTTTATGCGGGTATGGGTACAGGAAAAACTTCATCTACCCTTACCGCTTTAGAAATACTTGAAGCGTTTGAACCTGGTCCTGCTTTGGTTGTTGCACCTTTGCGTGTTGCGGCAACTACTTGGCCCGATGAAGCTAAAAAATGGGAACACCTAAAAAATTTCAAGGTCGTTGCTATTGTTGGTACACCTGAGCAACGCGTATATGCGCTAAAACAGAAAGCGGATGTTTACACCATTAATTATGAAAACTTGCCTTGGCTCGTTGGTTATTTAGGGGCTAAATGGCCTTTTAAAAAAATAGTTGCGGATGAGAGCACAAAGCTAAAAGGCTTCCGCATTCGTCAAGGTTCAGTACGTGCACGTGCTTTAGGTAAGGTTGCTCATACCAAATTGGTTGATCGTTTTATTGAGCTAACAGGAACCCCCGCGCCCAACGGTTTAAAAGATTTATGGGGGCAAGCGTGGTTTCTCGATCGAGGGCAAAGACTTGGTACAAGTTTCAATTCTTTTACAAACCGATGGTTTCAGCAGGTGCAAATTGGTGCTGATCGTAACGCAGTGCAGCTTATACCATTTCAGCATAGCCAAGCGGAAATACACAATAAACTTCAAGATATTTGTATCAGCATTGAAGCAAAAGATTATTTTGATATCAAAGAGCCAATAGTAAACGTCATTGAAATTGAGCTGACTGGAAAAGCAAAAAAGATATACAAAGAAATGGAACAAGAGATGTTCATTGAGCTTTCAGAATCCATTGAAGTTGAAGCTTTTAATGCTGCCTCAAAAACCATGAAGTGCTTGCAAATAGCATCAGGCGCAATTTATACGGATGAAAACGGATCATGGGAAGCAATTCATGATCTAAAAATTCAGGCGCTTGAATCCATTATTGAAGAAGCTTCAGGAATGCCCGTTTTAGTCTCTTACCATTTTAAAAGCGACCTTGCGCGCTTGCTCAAAGCATTTCCTCAAGGTCGCCATTTAGATAAAGATCCACAAACAATCCACGACTGGAATAGCGGAAAAATCCCTATTTTATTTGCACACCCGGCGAGTGCGGGTCACGGACTGAATTTGCAAGATGGTGGGAATATTTTAGTTTTCTTTTCACATTGGTGGGACTTAGAACAATTTCAGCAAATTGTTGAACGTATTGGGCCAACACGCCAAGCCCAAGCAGGCTATGACCGCCCTGTTTATCTTCATTTTATCGTTGCTAAAGACACTATGGATTCAGTGGTTATGGAGCGCAGAGAGTCAAAGCGCGAAGTACAGGATTTATTGATGGAGGCAATGAAACGTAAAGGAGTCGTGCCATGTTAGGAATATTAATAGCCGACTGGCTAACTCTAAATTTAATTTTGGCTTTGCACTGGGAGATTATTTGAGATGAACAAGTATATAGTTGTCATTGAATCTGACAAACCGCCTCAAGTCTTTCTAGGTGACAACCTTGCGGGTGGCAAAATAGTTGAATTAAAGGCTGAAGAATTACCGCACCGTGTAACTGCAGCTTGGCTTGCTCAACGATTTAATCTATCTCGTAAAACTATTATTGAGAAAGTTGGGCCCCTAAATAAGGGCGATCAAAATAAGCACTTGTATGATCCTAAAGAAGTAATGCCATTACTTGAGAATTTACATATTACAGCATCGAAACGCGGTGCTAGACGTAAAAATTAGAAAAGGGCTTATTGCCCTTTATTTATTTTCTATAATGTAATCTCTTAAGTTGGTTGTTAATGAAGTCATGATATGACCAAAGTGACCGTTGTCAAAATGTGTTTTTACATTTTGATAGGCTTTGTGAAAATCCTCAAGGGGGTCATGCTCCATAAAAATTTTATACATACTTTCTAATTGAATAAGATAGGCTTCAGTACCAGGAATAAACTCTAATCTCCCATCATTCGAATTTTCAAAAAAGTTATTTTTATAAACATACAATTTATCCCTTAATTCATCCAAACACAATACTAGATTACTTTCCAAAAGTAGATAATCAGACTCATATTTAGACATTTCACTAGAATTATTACCATGTGGAATGTTTAAACGCACGTGAACAGCAAACTTATAAAAATCACTTCTCAATTGAATTAGATTATGGATAAGCTCATTTCTTTCAGATAATATTTTTTGAGCATTGTGGGGTTCTTTCCAGTCGCTATATAAATAAAATGCAACTACTGCGGCAAAAAATGTTGCAGAAGCTGATAAAAAATCAGTTTGCATTCCGAATTTACAAAGTACAAACTTAGAAACTGCAAAGCAAAGTGCAAATGTCACCACCCCAATTACTATTATTTCTTTAATATCAATTTTTTTCATAAAGTAAGCCCCTAGTTATGGGGCGTATTTTAAGCAGCATTTAGCATTTTTGCTATCTCTGAAGCTGTTGGATTGTAATAAGTATTCACTAAAACGTTAATTGTTTTATGCCCTGTAACTTTTGCAAGGATCTCTACAGGTAATTTCTGATTATTTACCATTCTTGTAATCGCTTCATGGCGTGAATCATGAAATGTGAATTGCCCACTTAATCCTGTTCTTTTGAGATTCCTTTGCCATAAAAGCCTAAATGAGTTGGAGTTATGGGGAATCAAATAATTCTCTCTGTTTTCTATTAGATCTAAAAGCTTTCGGGCTTTATGAGATAAAGGCACATCTCTTGAGGTACCATTCTTTGTCTCAGGCAAATGCACATAGTCATCATGAATATGTTCTTTACGGATCTCTAGAATCTCGCCTTTGCGCATAGCCGTTTCTAAGGCAAAGAGAAACGCCCAAGCAATGTAATGCGCTGGTGTACTTGGAACCGTATTTTCATTGTAATGATCCAATCCTAATAAGACTCTATCAATCTGATCTTGATTAATACGATTTTGCCTTGATTGTGGCTTAGTAGGCTTCTTAACCAAGTTAAATGGGTTTGATTGAATGAGGAACACTTCACGAACGGCAAAGGTAAAGACTGACGAGCCTAAACTCATTTCTTTGTGCAAAGTACCCGGCTTAACAAACTTCAGGCGTCTTTCACGATTTTCTGTTATTAATTTAGGTGTAAGATCGTGGATTGAAAAATGGGTTAAATCGCCATAGTAACGATCAAGCCATTTGATATGGTTTTTGATATATGTCTTGGATTTTGTGAATTGACCAACTTTTTCATAGTAAAGCTCAAAAAGCTGTTTTAATGTTATTTGAGGTTTTTCTAGATTCTTGAGTTGTTTTTCATACTCAAGTTGTAATTCCATTAGGCGCTTATGAGCCCATTGGGTGCATTCTTCAGAAGTATCACGAGTTGCAGCATCACGGAGATGTTTGTACTTGACTTGAATACGCCAAGCATTGCCACGTTTGACAGGTTTTTGCATATTAATAACTCTCAATATTTGGGGCCGTAATTCAGGCGCCAATTCATAGTGAGATGCATACGCAAGTCAAAAATGGCGCCCGAAAGCGAAATATAAAGCAGTTTTTAATGCAAATTTTGAGTATTTTGATTACTCAAAGCTGACCTATTTGACATAAAAAACAGGGCGAAATCATTACAATTTCACCCCTAATTTATTGATTAATATCAATAAAAATCTTGGTAGGTATATCCAGACTCGAACTGGAGACCTCTACGATGTCAACGTAGCGCTCTAACCAACTGAGCTATACACCTGAAGTGCTGAGAATATTATTCATTTTTTAATAAGATGACAAGCCTTATTTCTTTACTTTTAATGCATTCGCACACTCTTTAAGCAATTTCTTGATATTTTGAATATCCTGTTGATTTTCATTACCTAAATAGACAATTTTTTGAAAAATCTGATTCACTTGTTCAAACAGATGTTTTTGTTCAGTCCGCAAGGCTAAACGCTGCATCCATTGTTGAAAGGTTTCTGATTCAGCTTTTTGATCAACCTCAGATAATTGATGATTAAATTGAGCAATGATTCGCTCAAGCCCTGACATTTGACGAGTGCGCCAAAATTGCGTCACACCCCAATAGATCAGCAGTAATCCAAAAATTCCAAAAATTAAAACCAAACCATAACTATAAGCCGATGTTAAGCCAAGCTTCTTCATCCAGCCGCTTTGCTTCTCTGCATCATAACCGACAACCTTACTCTGCCATTGAAAACTAGCATAGTCACTCCAAACACGCAGCGTTCTAAGCAGCGATGAATGCTGAAAACGCAAATTTGAATAACCCGCATCACCAAAAATCGAACGATCGTCATTCATCACATTTTGCATACCACGATCAATGCGCATTGGTGCAATGATGGCTGTTGGATCAATACGTTGCCATTGCCCGTGTTGGTAAACCTCAGCCCAAGCATGTGCATCTAACTGGCGTACTTCCCAACTTTGACCATCAGGAGACAACTCACCGCCTTGGTAGCCTGTGACTACACGCGCTGGAATTCCAACATAACGCATCAGCAAGACAAAGCTTGAGGCATAATGTTCACAAAACCCCTGCCGTGATTGAAATAGGAACTCATCAACGCGGTTATTCCCCAACCTTCCTGGTGCAAGTGTATAAACAAAATTTTCTTTCTTGTACCAGTTCAATACATTCTGAATATAAGCTTCTGGATTGGACTGGCTCTGCTGATACAGATTTAAAGCAAACTTCTGGGCCTGTAGATCATTCTTTTTTGGATAACTGAGGTTATTTTTCAGCATTATCTGTTCAAAATGTGCATCCTGAATATCTCTAACCTGACTCCCCACCCACTGCAATTCAATTGGCTGGGTACGCTGTACCAGTCGTTTAGGTGTAATCGACCAGTCTTGGTGTAACTCAAAACGTTGTTCTATTGGAATGGACTTTTCCAAACCGGTAATCCATTGCTGACTTGGATCACTGGCAAGGTATTGATAATGAAATCCATCAATCTGCCCTGCGATCTTGGAATAAGCTTTTACCTGTTTATTGGCAAACTCACTTGTCCACGTTGTACCATCATAACGATCAAGCACCATCGCTCGCCAATACAGCTCATTACGATTTGGCAATTGCTTCATATTGCCAATAACTCGAAATGCCAATGCACTTGACTGTGAAAGCTCAGCAATATCACCCGGTGACATGCGATCACTTAATCCCGTTACCGCTTTATTATTGGGAATGGGGATTTGCCAAAGTGGTGGCAAACGCGGGAAAAACATAAACAGTAAAACAAAGAATGGAAGCGCCAAAGCAATAAATTTAAGGATATGCAATGAATCACATTTAAGTGACTGAAAAATAGGTTGCTCTATTTCAAAATTGGCAATTTGTACACGATACAGTCCAACCAAACAACTGATTAAACAACATAAAACTAACAGTGCCATCCAAAAGGCTTGGTTGTGTAAAAATAAACTGGCACTGACGAACAAAGCAAAGTTAAACAGAATAATAAAGTCACGCTTTGATTTGGTTTCCAGTGCTTTAGCAAATAAAAATGTGGAGAGAACGGCTGTGCCTGCTTCTACGCCTAAAAAAGTGCGGGAATCAAAGTAAATGATAAGTAAGGCTAAAAGTGCAAAAACTAATTTTGGGGTTTGTGTAAATAATCGAGGCAGATTATAGACTTGATGTTTATTGGTTTTGTCATAATACAGTGCCAAAGCCACGATATTAATGAGGAATAAAATAGACAATGCCACAGGCATATAAGCCAGTTGTGCCAGCCAAATCAAACTCAGCACAACTAAAATTGAAATTTGTATCGATTTATTCATTGTTCATCCTCACGCTTGCGCCAATAAGGTTTTGATATGAATATAGTGCTGTTCACCAATCCCGTTTTCAGTTTGTGCATGCGGTAAAATGATGCTGTACGGCGTTTCCGTTTGATGACATCGATCGACCAACTCCATCATAAAACTTAGCTTCTCTTCATGGTCTGCGCTTGGCATTTTGCTATATTCAATTTGCATCGCATGGGTATCAACCAAATCATCGAATTGCTTTACAAATAATCCTTGTCCACGCGCGGCCTGTTTCCAAGAAATGCTTTGCAATGAATCACCTGATTTAAAAGTCCTTAACTCTTTAAATTCATCTAAATCAGGTTCACCCGTATTGGAATAATTCTGTGATTGATGCGTTAAAGACTTCGCTTCAGGGGCAATCCAGTAACTGTCAGTTAAATAGATATAAGTCCATGCCCGCACTAAACCAAGCGGATATGTGGAGTAAATTTGAATTGGGGGAACTGAAAATTCACCTCGTTGTTGTGGGATAAAATTCAATTCAAAACTTTGTTGTTTTTCTTCAAATAGAAAAGATTGTAATTGTTCATCAATTTTAAAGTTTAAAAACTTAGGCGTAGCACGGTCTTGTTGTAGGTTAATTCTCACTTTAAAAGCTTCATTGACCTTACCCACCTCATCGACAACCACATCTAATGTAATCGCATGTAATTGTTTAAAACTGAGATAGAAACTAATACATAAAATCGCACTGATTAAAAAACAAAAACCAAGAATTAAATTGTTGGCATAATTAATCCCAGCGATAAAAGTAATCAGAATAAGGACCAGATACAAAAAACCTTGTTGGTACATAAACACCAACACTTGGTTTTGTTTCAGTGTACGGATTCCTGTATAGCGAAACCGAAGATGCAGCCATTTAACAAATCGTTGACCTAACATAAGCGTTTCCAATTAGCCCTTAACAGGAACTTTTTGCATAAGTGCTCGTGTCTCAGATTCACCTAATCCTATACGATGCGACACCACAGCAACAAACACTGCTTGTACATCATCTGCAATTACAAATTGTCTTTTTTCAATCAAGGCATAGGCTTGTGCTGATTTTTTTAACGCCAGTAATCCACGTGGAGATAAGCCATGACGACCTTTACGTGTTTCTTCTGCTAGATTAAGCATATATTCAAAAACAACATCACTCAATGTAATTTGATTTACCACACATTGTAATTGCAAAATTTCCTGATGTTGGAAAATCGCTTGCAACTTTTCGATCAAATCATGTCGCGAGTTTTGTTGTAATAATAATTTTTCTGCTGCGCGTGATGGATAGCCTAAAGACAGTCGCATCAAAAAACGATCAAGTTGTGACTCTGGCAAACTATAGGTTCCACTTTGAAAAAGTGGGTTCTGCGTTGCAATCACCCAAAATGGTTGTGGTAAAGGGTAACGTGTACCATCTATAGTGACATTGCCCTCTTCCATCGCTTCAAGCAAAGCACTTTGGGTTTTAGGGCTACAGCGGTTAATTTCATCTGCAAGCAGAATTTGGGTAAAGATTGGACCATGTTTAAACTCAAATTGATGTTCTTTTTGATTAAACATATTGATCCCAATCACATCACTTGCCAGCATATCATTGGTAAACTGAATCCGTTGAAAATCGAGACCTGCTAAACGTGACAAGCTGCTGGCTAAGGTGGTTTTCCCAAGTCCGGGTAAGTCTTCAAAAAGTAAATGTCCGCCAGCCAATAGACTACATAACGCCAGTTTAGTCTGATGACTTTTATCTAAAATAATTTGGTTGATTTGACTTAAAAAATCATCAATTTTTGGATAAAACTGAGTGAGGTCTAAATTTGATACAGTGCTATGTTGTTCTGATGCTTTTACTTGTGTTGTTCCCCAAATCACCTTTTATTTCCCCAATAAAATTATTGTAACTTCCTTAACATACACGGTTTTAAGGAATACTCAATCTTGACTGCGATAAATCCTTATTTTCATTTGCTGAATACACTTCAACATTTATAGCTTCCCCTATCAGCCAAAATTTACACTTTTAATTTTGCGGCATGTTCTAACTTTGTTTTTAAATCATCTGCACCAATTGAAAATTCACTTCCTGAAATTTCAGCCTGTTTAATCAATTCGATTAAGGTTTTATTGATAGGTGCTTGTTTACCTAACTGTTGGGCGAGCTGAACAACTTCGCCATTGATCCAGTCCACTTCTGTGGTTCGCCCTGCCATCAAATCATCTTGCATAGATGAACGCGCCAAGGGATCGATTGCCAACATTTTACGGCTTAATATTTTAAAAATGAAATTTGGCAAACTGATTATTTTAGGCAATAGATGTGCCGAAATTGCTGTGAGTTTTGCTGGCTGGATTTGTGCTAAATCTAAGAGATGTAAAGTTTCTTGTTGCGCCATAGCAAGGCATTGTCGATATTGATGATTAGACAATTGTTGTTTTAACGGTAACTTTGACAAAGCATTAATCGAATTATTTAAATTCAGCAAAATTTTTGCCCATTGCACCGCAAGCATATCCTGATCAAAAACAATTTCTAATTCAGCTTGTTTAAAAAGCTTGGCTAAATCCTGTTGCTGTGTATACGCTTTCACATGCAACGCACCAGATGTCCCTTGATGAAAATGCCCAACTGCTTGAACTACAACATTAAAAGGCACCATGCCTTCTAAAATCCTATGATGTTTTAAAATCCGCTTTAAAATCGGAACATTACTCAATCCGTTTTGAAAACTAACAATATAGGGTCTGTGTGCGCCCAAGTTGTCATAAAGTTCTTTGGCAACTTGCTCAGTCGCAGCCGATTTTACACATACAAAAATTATATCGGCATTTGTGACTATTTTAGGATCAACACTGAGCTGTAAATCATTTGCCGCGATTTTTATCGTTTTACCAGTATAATCTGTCAGTTTTAAACCAGACTTCCTCAATTCTTCATATACGCGAGGACGTGTAATAAAGCTCACATCAGCACCTACCGCTGCTAATCGACCGCCAATATAACATCCAATACTACCCGCACCATAAATACAGATTTTCATAGCAGTCTCCTTTCATTTATATCTATTGCATGATTCTAGCGGAGTTAGACTTTGCCAACTGTCAGTTATACGACAAGTCTCATCATGAAGTGTGCTGTTATTGCGTTAAACCGATAAATCACTTCGCTCATATTCAATAAAAAACGGCACCCAAGTGCCGTTTCTATTTAAGCTTTAAATCAACTTATACCTTCCATCAACACGGACACTTCTTCATTGTTCCACCAGCCGTTGGATAGCGGGCATCTACACAATAGCGATGAAAAGTCTTTTCATCCATTGCATCCATATCGGGATGATGCTTTTTCATATGTTCCAGATAATTTTGATAATCTGGAACACCCACCATCAAACGGAAACTTTGTTGTAAGCGTGTCCATAATGTTGCAATTCTAGACCAATTTTTAGGATTAAAAATTAGCTCCTTTTGCGACATGATGGTCATCTTGATGATTTTATAAATCACCGTTTTACCACCTTGAGCAAATTTAAGCTTCATCACTCACCTCTCACTCTATCTGCAATATCAACTTAGTGTGATTTAGAAACAGACACTTCTTCAGGATCTGCATATACCGCTGGAGCTTCATTTACTGTTGGGGTAGGACTTGCCAATGCACGACGAATTGCGCCAATAGCAGCAAACAACATCACAATCGCAACAATCATAAAGAATGCACACAGTGCAGCATTGATTTGATTGGACAATACAATGGTTTGCATTTCTTCAAGTGTTTTGGCTGGTTTTAAAATTTCACCATTGGCAATTGCTGTTGAGAATTTATCCGCTTGAGCCAAGAATCCAATCTTAGGATTGGTATGGAAGATTTTTTGCCAACCCGCAGTCATACAGGTAATGAATAAGAAAATTGTTGGGATAATGGTGACCCATACATATTTCTCTTTCTTCATTTTAAATAAAATCACTGTACCTAAGATCAAAGCCATTGCCGCAAGCATTTGGTTACCGATACCAAACAAAGGCCATAAGCTGTTAATACCACCAAGCGGGTCGACTACACCTTGATAAACAAAGAAGCCCCATCCAGCGACAGCAACCGCTGTACCGATCATATTCCCCACAAAGTTGTGTGAGTTTTTAAGTGCTGGAACAACGATACCCACCGTATCCTGTACCATAAAACGGCATGCGCGTGTTCCTGCATCGACAGCAGTTAAGATAAACAGCGCTTCAAATAAGATCGCAAAATGATACCAGAACGCCATCATTGAACGATTATTAAAAATATCCGTGATGATATGAGCCATACCAATTGCAAATGTTGGCGCACCACCAGTACGCGAAAGAATCGTACTTTCACCCACTTCTTTTGCCAGCAAGCTCAATGTCTCAGGTGTAACCACAAAACCAAGTGTACGTACTGCTTCTGCTGCGCTCTCTACTGTAGTACCCAATACTGCTGCTGGCGTATTAATCGCAAAATAAACACCCGGTTCAAGCACTGTTGCACAAATCATTGCCATGATTGCAACAAATGATTCCATCAACATACCACCATAACCAATGACACGAATATTGACTTCGTTATCAATCAGTTTAGGTGTAGTTCCAGACGAAACTAAGGCATGGAAACCAGAAATCGCACCACAAGCAATGGTAATAAATAAGAATGGGAACATAGATCCAGCAAATACAGGACCAGTACCATCAACAAAATGCGTAACAGCCGGCATTTTTAACATTGGCATTGCAACAATAATACCCACTGCTAAACCCGCAATTACACCAATTTTCAAGAATGTTGATAAATAATCACGTGGTGCTAACAACAGCCAAACTGGGAGAACTGAAGCCACGAATCCATAAATGATGAGTGCCCAAGTGAGTTGTGTTCCAGTTAAGGTGAAAAATGGTCCCCAATAAGGATCCGCAGCAACATTTCCACCATAAACAATTGCAGCCATCATTAACACAAAACCAATGATAGAAACTTCTGCAATCTTACCCGGACGGATATAACGCATATAGATGCCCATAAATAAGGCAATCGGTATCGTCGCTGCGATACTAAATACACCCCATGGACTATGTGCCAGTGCTTTCACCACCACCAATGCCAATACGGCAAGGATGATAATCATCACACCTAATGCGCCAAGCATCACCACCACACCTGCAAATGAACCCAGCTCTTGCTTTGCCATTTCGCCAAGTGAGCGCCCATCTCGACGTGTAGAGATAAATAAAACCAAGAAATCCTGAACTGCACCAGCAAGAACAACCCCGACCAAAAGCCAAATTGTTCCTGGTAGATAACCCATTTGAGCAGCAAGAATAGGCCCAACCAATGGCCCCGCTCCTGCAATAGCAGCAAAATGGTGACCAAAAAGTACATATTTATTGGTCGGGACATAATCCAAGCCATCTGCTAAACGATGTGCTGGTGTTAATCGCCGAGGATTCAGTTCAAAAACTTTGGTCGCAATAAATAAGCTATAAAAACGGTATGCGATGCTATAGACACATATCGCTGCAAGCACTAGCCAAACCGCGTTGACATGCTCACCCTTGCTGACTGCAAGTATTCCAAAAGATACTGCACCAATTATGGCGACAATCACCCAGATCAATTTTGATAAGGGTGATGATTTTGTTTGAATATTTTCCATTAAAACCTCACATCTTGATTACAAAAAGCAGTTCCATTGTTTTTATAAAGCGTAATGCATTTCCGTGACTCATTCCTTGGTGACTCTACTCCTCATTTTTTTGTTTTCATCTAAGACTTTGGCATTAAAACTGGTCTGAATATGTACTATTAGCATGACATCACAGTGACTTAAATCGCGACTTTGTTATTTTTATCATCAATGTAATTATCCGACTCTCTGACTCTACTATTAATTATAGGCTGTCGATCTACGACTTTAGTCGAAAATTTAGCCGATGTTCGCTATTTTTATAAAGGCGTGTACTTTTAAAAAGCCGTATACCAACTCAAGCTATGCGCAATAAAAAAGGGATGATTTTCATCATCCCTTAGCTTAATCATTTTTCAATAAAATGATTAAGCACGCTCTAAGTAATCACCAGTACGAGTGTCTACACGAACGCTTTCTTCTTGCTGTACAAATAATGGAACACGTACAACTGCACCCGTTTCAAGTTTAGCTGGTTTACCACCACCACCTGAAGTATCACCACGTACACCTGGATCAGTTTCAACGATTTTCAATACAACGAAGTTTGGTGCACTAACGTTTAATGGAATACCATTAAATAGCATAATTGTGCATTTTTCGTTTGAATCGTCTTTTAACCATTTTGCAGCATCGCCCATTGCAACTTTATCAGCAGCAATTTGTTCAAAAGATACTGGATCCATGAAGTTCCACAATTCGCCATCGTTGTAGAGATAATCCATTTCTACTTCTACAATATCAGCTGCTTCTAAAGATTCACCTGATTTAAAAGTTTTTTCTAATACTTTGCCAGATCTTAGGTTACGTAGTTTTACACGGTTAAACGCTTGACCTTTACCTGGTTTTACATATTCGTTTTCCATGATTGAACATGGGTTACCATCAAGCATAACCTTTAGGCCAGCTTTGAAATCATTTGTAGAATAATAGGCCATGAAAGGCACACTCCGAACTTACTAATTTAAATCTCTACTGCGATGCTATCAGCAAATCACCCGATTTGTGACAGTGATCATTCCAAACAGCAAAGAATGTATTTTACATTTTTCGTATTCTAAATGAGCAATACATCGTGAAGCAATGAAAAATTACCCATGTTCGGTCAGATTGAGGGTAAAATCTTCGATTCATTGGTGATTCACAGCTGTTCAATACAAATCAGCTGTACTGAAAGCATTTTTCCAGTGAAACATTTCAGATTGAACCTGACAGATTCAATCTGAACAAGCAATACCACCCGCTTTCCCCTATCTTCAACTATTTATTGCACGTGGCATGTTAAATTACTTATATCAAGAGCAAAATTGGCAATCTCAACTCAGTGATTTAATTACTGACCCATTAGAACTGTTAGAAATACTTGAACTTTCTAAAGCACAGTTATTGTCTGGTGCAATCCTTGCGTCTGGACAATTTAAACTACGTGTGCCCCGTGCATTTGTCAGAAAGATGGAAGTTGGCAATCCCCTAGATCCGCTTTTACTGCAAGTTTTACCACATCATCTGGAAATGGAAGAACACGAAGGCTTTGTCACAGATCCGCTTGATGAAGAACAAGCCAATCAAATTGCTGGGGTCTTACATAAGTATAAATCACGTTTTTTACTGACCCTCACTGGTGCATGTGCCGTGCATTGCCGTTATTGCTTTCGTCGTCATTTTCCATACCAAGAAAATTTACCTAAAAATGAAGACTGGTTGAACATTAAAGGCTATTTAGAAGCTCATCCTGAAATCAATGAAGTGATTTTAAGTGGTGGCGATCCATTAACTTTATCTAACCGAAAATTAGCCACTTGGATAGAACGTCTAGAATCTCTCAGTCAGATTAAGATCTTGAGAATTCATTCACGCGTTCCAATTGTAATTCCAGAAAGAATCGATGAAGAGCTGGTTTCTTTATTGAAAAACAGTAGGCTACGTGTAATTCTAGTGGTACACTCGAACCATCCTGCAGAATTAGATAATTTGACCTGTGCAAAGTTATCTCATTTAGCAAAACAAAATATTCTTGTGTTGAATCAAGCCGTTTTACTTAAAGGTGTGAATGATTCTGCACAAACTCTCGTTAATTTAAGTCAACGACTTTTTGAAGCACAAATTTTACCGTATTATCTTCATGTTTTAGATAAAGTAAAAGGTGCGCATCATTTCGATTTAGGGGCGGAAAAAATTGATCAGATTTATAAGGATGTATTGGCCAGTTTACCGGGTTATCTAGTTCCTAAATTGGTTCGAGAAGTCGCGGGAGAAAATAATAAAACACCGCTGTTTGGAGTCACAACCTTTTAAGAGTTGAAATGCTCATGATAAATAAAGAAATTTCAGAAATTTTTCAAAATATCACGGTTCTACAACGAGAAAGTCTAAGTTTTGCAGAAAATTCGGTGGCATCTGTCAATGCATGGGTGGCCACACTATCTATTATGCAACTTGGCGATACCTCAGAGTCGGTCTTAAAAGCCATTTGTGAAATCAGCGAACTCGATTGTAGCGAAATGCTACGCTTTGATTTAATTCAAGTTTTGCACCCAATTACCGAAAGCATTTTATCCAGCCTTGAAAAAAACATCTTAAATCAAGGTCTTTCTCAAAATGCGCGTATTGAACATATTATTGATTTATCCTCTAGAATTCGTACCTATTTTGCCAACGTCTATATCAATATTGTGCGAAGAAGTCATCAGACACTGGTTTCAAATAAATTCTCATTTTTTAATTTCAAACAAAAACGAAATTTACAAACAGCCCGTACACTTGCAACCTTTTATGCTTTAGAACAACTTGGTTTATTGTTGGTTCAACAGCAAATGCTCTACAGTGGTCCATTGACCCATCAATGGCTCACTACACATCATCTTTATGAGCTTGCGGTTAAAAACCAAGAATTTAATATCAATATCAACCAATTACAAGGTACACACTTTACCATTCAAAATATCCAGCAAGCCTATGCGCAAGTGCTGCTTTTGGATATTTTTAATACGCACCAGATTCGCCCTTCAGAAACACAAGCACTTTATCAATGTACTTTTGATTGGGTCAAACTGATCCAAATTTTACCAAGAGAAACCAGCTTATCGCGTTATGTGATTGATGGCTCTAAAGACGTTCCACCAATTTATAATCGCAAACAACATGCGAATTTCCGTACTTCTCTATATATTTCTACACAGAATCTGCTCGAACATATTAATTCAACGATTCATAAAGACGAATATCTGTCTAAAAATGAACAAATCTATTTATCTGCTGCCTTAAAATTTCATGTGCAAAATGTCTTGGGTACAACAACTGAACGTCAACATGAGCGTTATGAATACTCTGCACAACTTCAAATTTGTTTTAGCTTACAAACCGCACACTTCTATTTATCCAAAGCTAAAAATTTCTATGAAACACTTAATTTAAATAATAATTATGCATTTCAGTCTGAGTCCAATATTCATTCATCGATTTCAACAGGTTCAAGCACTGCATCGAACTTAGGACAAATCAAAACTTTAGACCGTGAAGCAAAACAGATCTATCAAACCCAAGTACTGGATATTAGTGTAAACGGTTATCGTATTCGCTGGTCAGATGAAACCCCACGAAATTTACGCACGGGTGAATTTATCTTGGTCAACGAAAGTCTCAATGACAAATGGAAAGGTGCGATCATTCGTTGGATCAAACAATCGGTTAAAAAAACCTATGAAGTGGGTTTAGAGGTTTTAGCTCAAGACATCTACCCATGTGCGGTAAAAGTTCCAGCTGATCGTTCGACGATTAACTACCACCCTTGCCTTATGGTTCAAGTGCAAAATTTAAATGAATCCAACGTTTCTATTATTTTGCCAAATTTACCGTTCTTCAAAGAACAGCAAGCAATTTATCTACGTTTAGACACTGAAGAAATTAAGGTGTATTTAACAAAAACATTGTTAATTACCCAGAGCTTTATTCAGTACGAATTTGAATTGATCAATGATGAAGAAAATGACCGCATTGATCAATTCATTCAACACCAATCTGCCAATTTGAATAATCAAGATGTATGGGAAGCTTTAAAGTGAGAAATTTATTATTATCGAAAAAATTAAAACTCTCTGAAACTAGATTACTCATTATTGATGATAACCAGATTCGTTATAATCAAATTATTGATCTTTTTCAAAGTAAGAATCATCAAGTACAAGCGCTTTTATTGGATGATTTAAAAAGTTTTGAAAAACAACTCAATACCTCATGGGACTTGATTATTTTTGGTCGTGCTTATGACATCAAGATTGAGCAAGCTATTACCTTGATTCAAGCCTCTGCTGATATTGATCTGCCTGTTTTGTTCTTAGAACCTGAAGATTATCAAACCAACCAATATCAATCCTATATTCAAAAAGGCATCTATGATGTCGTTAATTTAGAATATACCGATCGTTTTTACATTAGCTTAATCCGTGCGTTGTCATATAGCCGTACCTTACAAGCGAAAAAGCACCTTTTAAACGATCTTGAAAGTGCAAAGAATCAAGCCCAAGCCTTGGTTGAAGAACAACATAAAGCGATTGCCTTAATTCAGGAAGGTATCCATACCCAAGCCAATGCTGAATATTTAAAATTGTTTGGTCTAAAAGATGAAGCAGAAATTATCGGATTGCCGATATTAGATATTTTAAAACCGAAGAATATCAATGATTTTAAACAACGTTTTAAAAAGATTTCTCAAGGTAATTTTGATTTAGCACGTTTTGAAATTGATACACTGAATAGCAATGCTAAATCAGAAAATCCATTAAAAATTGAATTTCTGCCTTCAGATGAAGAAGACTGTATCCAAATCACCATTGAAATCAATTCTGCAAGTCAAAAACCGCAAACACAACCCTCCGAATCGAATAAGAAAAACATCAGTGCTGTCGCAAGTAGTTTGCAAAAAATTCAGTACGCTTTAATTAACCAACCTGCCAAATCGAATGCATTGGTACTGTTTAGCTTTGCCGCTTGTCCTGAGAATATTTTAACTTCTCCTTGGAAAACAGCCGTTCAATACTTAGATGGCTTTAAAAACTTCATTCAAGAACAAACCAATACCACGGTATATCAAATTGATATGTTGTTGTATGCAGTGATTTTACAAGCTGAGTCTGATACCATTTTAGAATCTCGTATTCATGGGCTGCATGCTTTAGAAAAACCACAATTATTGGAAATTGATGGTCATACTTACCCACTGAATATCAAGATTGGCTATTCAAACATACAGCAAAACAGCTTTACAGAAGCAAGTTTTAACGACGTTTTAGAACAAGCTTATAATCATCGTCTGGCAAAAAAAGACTCTGTATCCGACCAACAATTAACGGCAACTTTACAGGACACTAAAATTGAATTGTCATTGCTTGAACCAAAATTAGATCAAGCAGAACCGCTGCAAGTGCAAAGTAACTCCATTGAATTTGCCCCAAAACCTCAAGTTGAAAATACAGCTGTAGAGAAACAAGTTCAAATTCAAGAAACACCAGCGCCACATATCTTTAAAACCTCCGCGATTCTTGGTCAAATTGCTCAATCTCTTGAAAAAGGTGAGATTCAGCTAAAATACCAGCAGCTTTATGACAAACAAGATAGCAATTTAAATACCTATGAAGTCAGTAGCGGTTTTATTTTTGAAAATCAGTGGAAAAAAGTAAGTAATTTAATTGATTTAGATGATGATATTGAACTTTCAATTAAATTAGATCGCTGGATTTTAGTCGAAGCATGTAAGCAATTACATAACTTTATCACTCAATATCCAGAAGCAAAATTAATCGTCAATTTAAATCGTCATGTGCTGTTCCATGACAAACAGTTCCCTGAGCTTATTTCTAAACTATTGACCATTGTTGGAAGCCGCCAATCTCATCCACTGATTTTACAATTTGATGAAGAAGATATTGCAAAAAATATCTTAGAAACTCAAAAGCAAATAGGCGTTTTACGTGATCATGGTGCCGAAATTTCAATTCGACGTTTTGGTTCGAGTATTTCAAGTGAAGCGATCTTAAAACAATTGGATGTAAGCTTATTAACGCTGGATGAGAAATTTACAAAGCAGCTTAATAGTGATGCGACTATGACGCAATTCCAGCATATCCTTGAAAAGTATCATGCGATCAAGCCAATTGAATTGCTACTGAAAAATCTAAATGATATGAACTCTTTTGCAAATGCTTGGAATGTAGATGTCAGATTCTTGCAAGGCGAATATTTCCAGAAGAAACTGGATCACTTGACTGATGTTCAAGATCAATAAATTCTAATACTAAAAAAGGTTGAGCGTTTAAAATGCTCAACCTTTTTTTAAATCTATCACTTTGTCTGATCCTGAAATAGATCAACACGAGATAAAATTCAGCAACAAAAAAACGGGCTAAAGCCCGTTTTTTATGTTTTGTCGTATTAACGCTTAACAGAACGTGACATACCAGCAAAACGTTGTTTAAATTTATCGATACGACCGCCAGTATCAACATTCTTCTGTTTACCAGTATAGAATGGGTGGCAAGCTGAACATACGTCTAGATAAAGTGTTTCTTTACCTAAAGCTGAACGAGTTTCGATAACGTTACCACATGAACAAGTAGCAACTAATTTTTCGTATTTTGGGTGAATATCGGCACGCATGGTCGATTCTCCTAAGTTAAGAAAGGTTTAGCTGTCATCGCAATTAACCACTCTCAAAATCTAATAAAACTTTGAGGAAAGCAGATTTAAATTAAAAACCAGCAGGTTAACACCACAACAGACCATTTCTTTTGGCCCACCGAGACTATAAGCGTCAGAGCTAAGCACAACAAGTGGGCAAGATTATACTCGAAATATTTATAAATTGCGAGCCAATCGATACTAATTTATTCGTCAGAATGTTTTTGCTTTGACCAATAGTTTGCAATCACCCCACAAACCATTAACTGGATTTGATGGAAAATCATAATCGGTAACACAATCATACCTAAAGGCTGCCCAATAAATAAAATCTGCGCCATAGGCACACCACTGGCAAGGGTTTTCTTCGATCCACAGAAGAAGATTGAAATCTGATCTGCTTTGCTAAATCCAAGCCATTTTGGAACATACAACGCCAACAGCATAATCACCGTGAGTAGAATCGAACATGCCAAGGTGAGGTAAATCAATGTAGATAAGCTGACCTGATGCCATAAACCTGCCACCACTGCCCCACTAAATGCACCATAAACCACCATCAAAATCGAGCCTTGATCAAAAACTTTGACGATCTTTGGCATTTTCTGCATCAATGGAAATACATAGGGGCGTAATACTTGCCCTAAAACAAATGGAACCAATAACAACAAGGTGATTTCGATAATAGAAGAAGTTGGATCGTAATTATGCTTAGATTGACCGAAAATAAATATGCTCACCAAAATCGGAGTAATAAACATACCGATCAGGTTTGAAAATGAGGCACTGCATACAGCCGCTGCCACGTTCCCTTTTGCAACAGAGGTAAATGCAATTGACGATTGTACTGTCGACGGCAAAAAGCACATAAACAGAAAACCCCAATACAACTGTTGCCCCAGCAAAGGTTCAAGCACAGGTTTAGCCATTAGTCCCAATAAAGGAAAAACTAAAAAAGTAAAAGCAAAAACCAATCCATGCAATTTCCAATGCAAAATCCCCTCAATCACGGCTTCACGTGATAATTTTGCGCCATGTAGGAAAAATAAAATCGCAATCGCAATTGTGGTGATTTTTCCAAAGATAAGCGCTGCCTGACCTGAAATCGGTAAAATAGAAGCTAAAACCACCATCGCGATTAAAAGTATCGTAAAGCGATCCAATGCTAATAATTTCAACATTTTCATAAGCAACGTCCTGTATTTTAAACATGAAAAAGCCCAGTAGTTAAATTTTACTATCGGGTAAAATTCAATCTTACTGAGCGAAATAAATAAAGCTACTCATTTGGCTAAATGTTCACTATTTATTTACGACACATATCAAGTTAATTTAAGGTCTATTAGACTTCTTTCATAAGTGCTTTTTAAAATCATAAATCAACATAAAAGCACCCTCATCCTAACCTTCTCCCATAGGGAGAAGGAACTTTCAATACCAATATAATTCACTCCACATGATCATTTTTTGATTTATGAAAGATCTTTATTGATATGTCTTTGCCAAATAAACAATAGCCCCGCATCATTTTTAAATGATCAATTATTTCGTGCATCTTGATCTTGTTGGATCAATTCAATTTTATAGCCATCTGGATCTTCAACAAAAGCAATGACTGTGACACCACCTTTCATAGGTCCAGCTTCACGTACCACATTACCACCACGTGCTTTGATCTCTTCACAGGCTTTATAGGCATCATCGACACCAATGGCAATATGTCCATAAGCATTACCTAATTCATAACTTGCAGTATCCCAATTATGGGTAAGCTCTAATACAGTATGATGCTCTTCATCACCATAACCCACAAATGCTAAAGTAAACCGCCCTTCTTCATAATCACGTTTACGAAGTAATGTCATACCGAGAACTTCAGTATAGAACGCTAAAGATTGTTCTAAATTGCCTACTCGTAACATGGTATGCAACATGCGCATGATTTATTTTCCTGTTTGATCAGATATCATCTGCCAATATAGGCAATACAGTTCAATATTTCAATTTATCTATATTTCAGCTGATCAATGATGTCGTCTTCTGGATTATTTTTAAGCAATAACCGCTTATTTTAGATGAACACTACAGCTTTATCTTTCGAATAAGCTGTTTGAATGTGTTAGCAATCCAATGATTCAAATTCTCATCCTGTTAAAAAAGCCTACTTTATCTATAAGATAAAATAGGCTCTTGCGATCATCATAAATCTATCTTGAGTAATTCAGTCGCTTACTCGATGGATTGATCCACCTTTTGCGCTTGATGTTCTCGCAATAATTTTCCAACCCACAACACAAGCAATAGAATCGGAATACCAATTAAGGTGGTCATTAAAAAGAATTTAGGATAACCAATGTGGGTGACAATTGTTCCAGAATACCCGCCTAAAATCTTAGGTGTAAGCGTCATCAATGAACTAAAGATCGCATATTGAACTGCTGTAAATGACACACTGGTCAAACTAGACAAGAACGCAATAAATGCTGCACCCGCTAAACCAGAAGCTAAATTATCGACAACAATGGCAAAATACAGCCAACCAGAACTATATTTCTCAATCACTTTACCCTTAATCTCAACGGCTGCAGATGAATCCGCTTTGATCACTGGAATTGGTTGAACATCTACATCGATATCACTTTTTATCGTTGTTAATTGATAGCTTTGTTGAGTACTTAATGCTGCTTGTGCGTGTTGATAATTGACCACGGCGATCACGTTTTTTGAGCCAGAAGCATATAAGGCTTTACCGTCAATCGCACCACTAAACAAACCATCTTTATCTAATTTTGCAGGATATGTTTTGCCATCGAGTTTAAGGGTAATCGGCTGATCTGGATTAAGCTCAGATACAGGTATTCCTGCAATCTGCCCCTTAACCACAATACTTTGCTTTGCTTCTGTTTCAGACAATTGATTGTCACTGGTAATAGGCAACAATTGAATTTGGGGCTTGGCATTTTCTTTTAAATAGGGCACCGTATATTCATTCGCGACAGCCTGATCAACCAATGCTGCTTTGATATGAATGGTATTTTCCCTTACCAAGTCCTGACCAGGCACAGAAACTTTCCAATAGCCTACTTCATCAGGTTGAGCTTGAAATTTCTTATCGCCAACCTGTACAGATACAGCTTGCATTGGTGCACCAGATTTTACCAACCCGATAAAGATCAAATTGGTTGAACTTGCTAAAACAGCACCGACAAACATCAATTTCATAATGTTCATACGTTGCGCAAGTAAGCCACCTAAAAAACCACCCAATAGGCTAAAAATAACCCCGTAAATTTTAACGGCTTCTGCAATTTGCTCTTTGGTAAAGTTTAAATCTTGATAGAAAACATTCGAAATAACACCCGCAATAATGTCTGAAATTCGATAAAAACCGATCAATAACAGTAAAACCAATGCTAGCTTTACCCCATAACGCTTAAAAAAATCAGCAATCGGGTTAACCCAAGTCTCGTAGGCCATTTTTTTATTGACTACACCAAAACGAATCAACGATGTTGCAACAAGAATTGCACCGAGACCTGAACCTAAAAAGCGTACTGCTTCCATTAAAAACTTCAGCAAGTTGTCTTCGACTTGCCAAGTCGCTTGCAGATATTGAACCATGTCATCGGAGTAAATATATAAACAAACAAAACTCGCCACAGCCAAGATAAAGACCAAAACTAAACGATAGTAATCAATATTTTTATAGTGTTTATCAACTCGATTAACCAAGGGTTCTCGGATTACTAAAGTGGTGATAATGCCCACTAGCATCACCAGCGCCATCGTTAAATAAGTATATTTCCACGCTTCATAAATATAGTTCCCTTTTGCAGTCCCCAAAGAAGCAGCAAGAAATAAAGCGCCCGCTCCAGCTAGAATCATCCCTAAACGATAGCCTGCGTTATAGGTCGATGCCAACACCGTTTGCATTTCGGTTTCAGCCAGCTCGATTCGATAGGCATCAATCACAATATCTTGTGTTGCTGCGGAAAACCCCAGTAATACTGCCCCCACAGCCATTTGGTAAATATAACTTTGGCCCAAAGCTGGATCAGAAAACGCCATAATACAGATCGCACAGATAATCAGTACTTGTGCAATCAACAACCAAGCACGGCGCCGCCCCAGTTTTTTGGTGAGTATCGGGACGGGTAATTCATCAATCAGCGGTGCCCATACAAATTTAAACGAATAGCCCAGCGCTGCCCAACTAAAAAAAGTTACTGCACTTTTTTCAATTCCGGCTTCACCTAACCATAAAGATAAACTTGAGAAAATGAGCAGAATTGGAATACCTGCCGAAAATCCAAGAAAGAGCATAATTGCAGCACGCCGATCGATAAAAGCGGCAAAAGCAGATTTCCATCCATTTTTTGCTGTGGAATTCTGCTCAGCTGATTGCTGAGATAATTGCGTTGTCATTGCGTTGTTATTTTCTGAAAAATGAAATAGTGCTATTCAACCGCTTAATGCTTAGAGTTTCAATCACTTTTATGCAACTGATGAGCGCTTTTACAGATATTTCCGCTTTTGGCGCTTGATCTTTACCCCCAATCCTGTATACCTTTAACTTTTCAACCCATATAAGTTTTGGATTTCACCTGTGACCCAAAGACACGATCAATTAAGCTCTACTACTGTTTCAATTACGACGACTGCAACCCCAATACAAAAAACTGAAACGATTTTTCCATCTGCTTTTGATCAAACGGAAATTCAAAACACGTTGACACAAACCGCATTAAAATCAGAACAACTGACGCATATCCCCAATCTGAGCAAGATTCCTACGTCAACCAAGCGAATCAAGCCTTTAAATAATTTCTTAGGGCAAGATCGCGCTAGAGCCTCTGTAGAAGCAGGGATTGCTTTACCTTATTCAGGCTACAACATTTTTGCTGTGGGTACGGCAGGTCTTGGCAAAAGAACCATGATCAAGCGCTTGCTGCAACAACATGCCAAAACCATGCAAACGCCTGATGATTGGGTCTATGTTTATAATTTTAAAAATGCACGACAACCGATTGCACTGCGTTTTCAAGCAGGCCAAGGCAGTAAGTTTCAAGCTTTAATCCATCAAGCATGGCAAACCATTCTCAAGCAACTTGAACGTCGCTTTAGTGCCGAAACGTATCACAATCGTATTGAACGCATTCGTCAAATTACGGGGAATGAGCAACAACTGGCTTTAGTTGAACTGACCAAAGAAGGCGAAGACCTCGACCTAAAACTGATTAATCGTAACGATGAACATATTTTTGTGCCGATCCATGTCAAAGATGACAAAGTATTGGAAATGTCACAGGAAGATATTAATGCGCTTGACAGTAAACAGCGCGCAGAAATTAATTCCAATATGCGTTATATGGATAAAAAGCTTGAGCGCCTTGGTCTACAACTCGGCGATTTGGAAGATGATGCACGTGATCAAGTTTCTGAACTGAATCGTGATATTGCCAAACAAGTGGTGATTCCTCGTATTGATTTAATTTTAAGTAAATTTAAAACCGTTCATGGACTCGATCAATACTTAAAACATTTTGCAGCAGATATCATTGAAAATGTTGAAACGATTTTAGACCAAGAAGGTGAAGAGTTCTCTCCTGCTTTATTTAATCGGGTTCCTTCACGTTACCAAGCCAATGTTGTGGTCAGCAATAAGCCAAACTCTGGTGCACCAGTTATTTTTGAAGACTTCCCAACACACTATAATTTACTGGGACATGTTGAACAGCTGACGCAAAATGGCACCATCACCACGGACTTTACTCTGATTCGCCCAGGCTCATTGCACCAAGCCAATGGTGGTTTTTTAATTTTAGAAGCAGAACAGCTGTTAGAACAGCCTTATGCATGGCAAGGGCTAAAACGTGCATTAAAATCAGGACAATTAAAGCTATCCTCTCTTGAGCACATGCTGACTTTAACGGGCAGTATTTCAATTGAGCCAGCATCTGTGCCACTCAACTTAAAAGTGGTTTTATTGGCAGAACCTGAAATTTATTATGAAATTTTAGAACTAGAGCCAGAATTAGGCAGCGTTTTTAAAATTCGTGCTGATTTTACCGATACCCTGCAACGTAATGATGATAATGAACAAGCTTATATGCAACTGATTGCAGACTATGTTCAACAAGACAAATTACTGCCTTTTGATCGCTCAGCATTGGCGGCATTACTAACAGATTCAAGTCGCCAAGCTGAAGACCAGAGTTCATTGTCTCTACATGCTTTGACCCTAGGTGACTTGATCCGTGAATCTCATCATCACGCTGCACAGTCAGATGAAAAGTTAGTCACCTCTCATCATATCAACACTGCCCTTAAACATCGTCAATATCGCTTAGGCTATTTAAGAGAACTCTATTGGCAAGACTTGTCACGTGGTACCCAACTGATTGAGACACGCGGCCATCGCTTGGGTCAGATCAATGCTTTATCCGTGATCCACTATGCTGATGTTGAGTTTGGTCTACCTTCACGCTTAACCGCTTCTGTATACCAAGGTGGCGGTGACATTCTAGATATCGAGCGCAGTGTAGAACTTGGTGGTTCATTACATGCCAAAGGTGTCTTGCTGATGTCGAGCTTCTTAAAGGCTCATTTTGGTCGTGAACAGATTTTGCATTTCTCTGCTGCCCTCGCCTTTGAACAAAGTTATGGTCAAGTGGATGGTGACAGTGCCACGGTTGCAGAACTATCTGCATTGATTTCCGCAATCTGCCAATTGCCTATTGATCAATCGTGGGCGATCACAGGTTCGATGAACCAATTGGGTCAAGTTCAGCCTATTGGTGGGGTCAATGCAAAAATTGAAGGATTCTTCGATGCATGCAAACTCCAAGGATTAACAGGCAAACAAGGGGTGATTATTCCACGTCAGAATATGCAGCATTTAATGCTTCGCCATGATGTGATTGAGGCTGTCAATGAGGGGCAATTCCATATACATGCAATTGACACCATTGATCAAGCTTTAGAAATCCTAATGGCACGTCCTGTTGGAACATTAGACAAGAAAGGTCGTTATACCAAAGGTTCAATCTATGCAGCAGTGATGGCACAGCTTGAATATTGGCAAGCCTTGGAAGATGGCGTTGAAATAGAGCAAAAGCCAAAGAAAAAGAAAAAAAAGAACAAAGGAAAAAAACAGAAAAAGGCAGAAGCTGAATCAGCAAGCATCATTACTGACGAAAACCAAACCGAAGTTGCGGCAAAACAAAATAAGCACAAGTCAGCTTAAGTTGCTTCTTGGCTAAACTTCAGATAGACAAAGCTTTGAATATTCAAAGCTTTGTCTAATTTATTCTGATAATTTGTTAAATATTCAAAACAAACAAAGATTGAAACAGTGCATCAGTCACGACATAATCTCGTCTAGGCAACTGATCAGTTCAGCCAAGTGAAAACAACATAAAGCTTAGCCAATAAAAAAGCACCTTCTGGTGCTTTTTCTACATCATCTACTTATTAAGCATCTGCTGCTGGGCTATATTGCTCAATCAATGGTTTTAATTCACCATTTTGGAACATTTCTAGCATAATGTCGCTACCGCCAATCAATTCGCCATTAATCCACAATTGCGGGAATGTAGGCCAATTTGCAATTTGTGGCAAAGTTGCACGAATATCTGGATTTTCCAAGATATTTACATAAGCAAATGGACGACCAATTTGGCTAAGTGCTTCAACTGCACGTGCAGAAAAACCACATTGTGGGAATTGCGGAGTACCTTTCATATAAAGAAGTACTGCATGTTTAGCTATTTGATCGCGAATTAACGCTTCTGTATCACGCGCTTGTTCAGTCATTGATTAAATCCTCAACTCATCTGCCTGCATTATACCTAAATCCACAATAAAGAATATGTCTAGACGATTATTTCCAATTTTATTTATATTAAAGCTTTAAATCTTGCGCATATTTTGGTTAGATAATCCTTTACCCTTTCCACTCCTAACAGATAAGAGTTAGTTATGAATAACATCACCCTCGCTCCGGTACAAACTGATCAACCTTCACATTTGATGCCTGTATTCAGCCGTCAACCGATCAGCTTTGTACGAGGACGAGGTTCTTATCTTTATACTGAAAATGGTACAGAGTATTTAGATGCATTGACAGGTATTGCCGTGTGTGGCTTAGGACATGCTCATCCTGTGCTGGCAGAGGCTATTGCAGAACAAGCGGCTACATTAATCCATACCAGCAATATTTACGAAGTCGCTTGGCAAACTGCAGCAGCGCAAAAGCTGGCTGAAGTTTCGGGTATGGAAGAAATCTTTTTCTCAAACAGTGGTGCAGAATCAAATGAAGGTGCAATTAAAATTGCACGTAAATTTGGTCACTTACAGGGTGTTTCTAATCCCAAAATCATTGTTGCGGATCAATCATTCCATGGTCGTACCCTTGCAACGCTTTCAGCTACGGGCAATAAAAAGGTTCAAGAAGGTTTTGCACCATTAGTTGAAGGCTTTATTCGTGTGCCTTTTGGCGATGTAGAAGCCATTGAAGAAGCCGCTATTCAGCATCCTGACATTGTGGCAATTCTGGTCGAACCGATCCAAGGTGAAGGCGGTGTCAATACCGCACCTCAAGGCTTTAGCTACCTTGAAGGTATTCGTCGTATTTGTAATCAACATAATTGGTTGATGATGCTAGATGAAGTCCAAACAGGTAATGGTCGTACCGGTAAATACTTTGCTTATCAACATACCAATATTATTCCAGATGTTTTAACCACAGCAAAAGGCCTAGGAAATGGTTTCCCAATTGGTGCTGTGATGACACAAGGTCGTGGTGTTGGGGTACTTGCTGCGGGAAATCACGGCTCTACTTATAGTGGTACGCATTTAGGCTCACGCGTTGTCTACACAGTGATTGACTTGATCCAAAAAGAAAACATCGTTGCAAATGCTGCTGAAATTGGAGCATATCTGGTCGATCAGTTCCGTGCTCAACTTGTAGAGCAAAATGTGATTGTGCGTGGTTTCGGCATGATGATTGGTATCGAATTACCTAAAGACTGTGCCGAATTAGTAAACATTGCACGTGATAAGCATCATTTAATTATTAACGTTACTTCAGGCAATGTGGTGCGTTTACTGCCGGCTTTGAATATGAATCATCAACAAGCAGATGATTTATTAAAACGCTTAGTGCCTGCAATTAAAGAGTTCCTTGCCTAAGTGTGTATAAACGCTTTAAGAGATTAACCTGTTAATCTCTTTTGGTTTCATCATCATTGCGTATAAAATTGCAGATATAGAAAAGCCGCTTTAAAGCGGCTTTTTTATTAGAACTTATTAGAATTAGAACTTTGACTCTATGAAGCTTCTTGGAAAATTCTACCACCAGGTAACTGGCTAAAATATTGTTTCAAAGCATCCAAACAACGATGAATTTTCATCGGCTGCTGTTCACGCTTTAAGGTCACAGCACTTAAAGTGAAAGTTGGTAATTTCCACTCTGGAAGCACTTCAACCAATGTTCCGTTCATTAATTCTTTTTGCACATCTAAATAAAGGATCCGCGCAATACCATGCCCATGTTGGCACAATGATTTTGCAACAAATACGTTATTTGTCTGAAGACGATGCTTCATTTCTAAATTAACAACTTCACCAGTTGCGCCATGCTGAAATGAAAAATGTTGAGAATTTTTCATGATATTTATCGGAATCAAATCATGATTCTGTAAATCTTCAGGACGTGAAATAGGTGCTGTTTGATTTAAATAACTTGGCGATGCAACTAAGATCTGATCGACTCGTGCAAGTGGCATACAACTCAAGTTATTCGCATCTTCGATTTTTGAAGACATGCGAATAGCAATATCTATACGCTCTTGAATCAAGTCAATATATTGGTTATCTGCTTCAAAATGAACCATCAAACCTCTATGTGCAGACATCCAATGCGATAAAGCAGGAACAACATGTGTTGCTCCTATTTCTGGGGTTGTCGCAATACGCAAATCCCCAACTAAATCATCGCGCAACTCATTAATGCGGATTTTTCCACGCTCTGCGGCAGCGAGCATTTCTTGACAACTGTGGAAAAAAGCTTGACCAGCCTCAGTTAAACTCAGCTTTCGCGTAGAACGATGTAGAAGTGTCACTTCCATTTCATGTTCTAGAGATCTAATTTGCTGACTAACCGCACTAGTCGTAATGCCAAGGTCACGCGCGGCACCACTAAAAGAGCTTTTTTCAACAACACAAGCAAATACACCCATTGCCCGAAGTTGATCTAACATAAATTTCCCTCTGAAATTATGAGCTGTTTCACACTTTTTTGTTCAAAACAACTCATTGTATTATACGAAGAAAATTACACTTTGCATTAAAATATTTAATTTATTGGTAAAATATTTGCTGGGTTTATCGGTTTGCCATCTAAACGTACCTGAAACTCCAACATGGTACTGCTAGCACCTGAAGATCCCATCTCTGCAATCTTCTGTCCTGCTGTCACAGTTTGACCACTTTTCACCAACATTTTGCTGTTATGAGCATATGCAGTAATGTAACCATCAATATGTTTTACTAAGACAAGATTACCATATTCTTTTAATCCATCTGCAGCATAAACCACCTGTCCATCTGCTGCGGCAAAAATTGGATCACCTTGATTCCCTCCAAAACGTATTCCTTTAATATTATTCGCAATATTATAATTTGCAATAACAGATCCATTTGATGGTTTTACCCATCTCAATTGAGTTGATTGTACTGTCGTCGTCGTTTGTACAGGCGGTGGCGTTACTGGCTGAGCCGTCGTTGTGCCAGTTGGCGACGTCGGCTGCTGCGTTGGTAACTTAATCGTTTGGCGTTGAATTTGTGGTTCATTGCTCGTCAACGGTTTCGTTGTAGATCGGGTGACATTACCCCCACCTTTTTTCAAACGTAATGACTGCCCTACATAAATTCGATAAGGCGCAGCAATATCATTCATTTCAGCAACACTGAGATAACTCAAACCATAACGCATAGAGATTGCACTTAGGGTATCACCAGAACGAACTGTGTAATAGTCAGGTGCAACAGCATAACGTGTAGGGTTATTAATTTGAGGCTTCGATGCACACCCAGTCACCACTATGGTAGAGGTGATTGCTATTGTGGACAAAATGATTTTCATCCATCGCTTAGGCATTTGAATTGGAAGTGTTGATCGAGCCAAAAGCATTGATTTCCCTCTCTACAATCTTAAAATTTAAAAATATTTGCTTAAGATTAGCAAAATACACACGTATTTCACTGTTTAACAGTGCTTTTTCACAAAGTTATAACACTCATACATCAAAATGACTATGTGAGAGTTGTGATTGTAGTGTTTCAAGAATTGTGTAATTGGTTGCATCCATCTGAATTGGCGTAATACTGACGTAACCATTGGCAATGGCAAAAAAGTCAGATTGCAGGTTTTGTGCGTTTTTTTGGGGATCTGTCACCGCTTCACCCGCCAAACCAATCCAATAGACTTGACGACCACGCGGGTCAACCTGACTGGTCATTGGTTTTGATTGTATACGACGACCCTGATACGTAATTTGAGCCCCTAAAATTTCTGCGACATCTGGAATATTGATATTTAAGATATGTCGTGGAGGCAGCTCGGGTAAGCCCTTAGCAATAAAGTTGTAAACCCAGTTTGCGGCTTGCGCATAATCTTCAGGGTGGTCATAGGAACGTACATTACTGCCTGCCAATGAAACTGCGATTGCAGGCTGTTTCATCAACCGTCCTTCAAATGCCGCCCCTACGGTTCCAGAATAAAGGACATCGTCACCTAAATTTGCACCACTATTGATTCCACTGACAACTAAATCAAACTCAAAATCAAATAAACCATTCATTGACAAATAAACACAATCAGCAGGTGTGCCGTTTACTGCCCACATATCTGGTGCAACTTGAATCGGTCGAAGTGGTCGATCTAGGGTTAATGCACTTGAAAAACCACTGCGCTCACTTTCTGGCGCAACAATAACAACTCGACCTAATGGTCGTAATGCTTTTGCTAAAGCTTGAATACCTGGTGCAAAAACACCATCATCATTGGCAACTAAAATATTCACTAAAAAGTTCTCTGACTAAAAATTATTAAATGACTACCGAGTAATTTAATTCAAATTTATTGAACAATTATATATAGTTACTTACTCAATTTTAAATCTAATTTGTGACTATAAAGATGATTACACGTTCTCTTACTCGTACTATTTCTATCGCACTCATCACACTTTGCGCACAATCTGCATTTTCAGAAACATTAACTTCACAAGAATCTGATCGAATTGTGAAAGAGGATATTGCCGCAACACAGGTGCTTGCCGAAGTTTGCCCAGCGTTAATTGGAAACAACCCTGCATTTCAAACTAAAATCGGAAGTTTAACCCAAACCTTATTAAAGGATTTGTCTAAACCTACAACATTGACTCAGCTTCAACAAGATCCAGAATACCAAACCGTACTCAAAGAAGCACAAACCAGTGCCAAAGAAGTTGATCAAGCTGAACACAAAGCAGTATGTGCAGATGTGCTTGAACTTCCACACTAACATAAGATAAAAAACCTCCCCCCAATGCGATGTTAAAAAACCCTTTTTTGACATCTTTTGCATTGTTCAGTTTGCGAAAATTTCAAATAAATCTACAACATCGATACACTTTATCTATATTTTTCACAGTTTTTACGTTTAATCTATGCAGGTTCTCAAATTAAAAATTGATTAGGTTATTTATGCGTATGACTTTAAAAATGCTTACATTAAGCCTTGTTTCAGCAAGTGGTTTGTTTATGACCCATGCTTTTGCCGCATCTGACAAAATCGAAGTCACACAGCAACAAGTATCTAAAGAAGAATTGGCTGCAATTTATGTATTGTCGGATATCTGCCCGAGTCTAATTAAAACAGACGCTGCGTTTAATAAAGGTTTTGATCACTTACTTAAAGACTATATGCCTAATGACAAAGATCCTAAAGCAACCTTAAAATCACTTGCCAAGCAAAAAGATTTCCAAAGAGCATTAAAAGAAGCAAAAAGTGATGCTAAAAAAGCGGGTGATACTGAAAACACAGCAATTTGTAATGACATTAGTAACTATCAGTCATAACGATTTCTGCAATTTATTCAACAAATATTGAATTAGTTACAATAAGTAAGAAATAAGCCGACTTTCCTTATAGAAGTCGGCTTTGCTTTGCCCTAAAATGCTAGCCTGTTTGTGCTCATATAACGATTGGAACGACCTAGAATGACTCGAAAAAGCGCCATTGCTGCATTATTACTTTTACCTTCATTTTCTTATGCAGCAACCGTCTTAACCACTCCGCCAGAATTAAATAATAAATCGTATGTCTTAATGGACTATGAGACAGGTCAAATTCTTGCATCGAAGAATGAAAATGAAAAATTAGCTCCTGCTTCGATGACGAAAATGATGACGAGTTACATCATTGAGCAAAAACTTCTTAAAGGCGAACTGACCGAAAGTGAAAAAGTTCGCATGAATGAGTCTGCATGGTGTCGTGGTAGCAGTACTGAATCTTGTATGTATGTGCCGTTAAATGGTACTGCAACAGTTTTAGAAATGTTACGAGGTATTATTATCCAGTCGGGTAATGATGCATCTAAAGCAATGGCTGAACATATTTCAGGTAATGAAGGTTCATTTGCCTATGCAATGAACCAAGAAGCCAAACGTGTGGGCATGGTCAATACACACTTTATCAATGCAACAGGTATGCCTGCTGAAGGTCATTACTCCACTGCAAAAGATATGGCGGTACTTGCTAAACATATCATTCATGACAGTTCAAAATATTATCCTATTTATTCTGAAAAAGAATTTACCTTCAACGGGATTAAACAAGGTAACCGTAATGCCTTGCTTTATACTGACCCAAGTGTTGATGGCTTAAAAACAGGTCATACAGAGGAAGCTGGTTATTGCTTAACCACATCTTCAAAACGCGGTCCAATGCGTTTAATTTCAGTGATTTTTGGTGCACCGTCTATGAATGAACGTGCGAGCCAAACACGCTCATTGTTATCTTGGGGTTATTCAAACTTTGAAACGGTCAGCGTTCAACCTGCAAATCAAGTGCTTGCTAAAGCAAAAGTTTATTTTGGTAAAGAAAATGATGTACAAATTGGTTTAGCTGAAAACTTCAATGTGACCATGCCTAAAGGTCAAGCCAATGCAATCAAAACACAAGTCACTGTTCAACCCAACTTAAATGCACCATTAAAACAAGGTCAAGTCGTTGGTAAATTAACAGCAACCTTAGATGGTAAAGTGATTGCTGAAAAACCATTAGTGGCTTTAAAAGCTGTAGAAGAAGCAGGCTTCTTCTCTCGCTTAATCGACCATATCAAAATGTTCTTTAGCAACTTGTTCTAAGTTATTCGCTTAAACCTAATATTGAATCTATTAGACTAAAGCACAGGCATCCTGATCACAGATTTGGATGCCTTTTTAATTTATACTCGGTAAAAATACACTGGTTAAATTTGCTTTTGACATGGAAGCCAACATGAAAAAAAATATTCGTTCGTATTTAGGTCATCATCCTAAAATTGATTCAACTTGTTATATTGACGATCTCTCCGTTGTGATCGGTGAAGTAACTTTGGCGGAGAATGTATCTGTTTGGCCTTTTGCAGTGATTCGTGCTGATGTCAATCACATCAAAATTGGTCGTTATTCTAATGTACAAGACCATTGCATGTTACATGTCAGTCATAAAAATGATGCTAAACCCAATGGCTCACCTTTAGTGATTGGGGAAGATGTGACCATTGGACATCATGTCACCTTACATGGTTGTACCATTGGCAACCGTGTTTTAGTGGGAATTAATACCATTGTTCTAGATGATGTAGTGATTGAAGATGATGTCATGATTGGTGCAGGCTCACTGGTTCCACCGCGTAAGCGCTTAGAAAGTGGTTACCTCTATGTGGGAAGCCCAGTACAAAAGGTTCGACCTTTAACTGATAAAGAAAAGGAATTTTTGCCTTATTCCGCAAGACACTATGTCAAAGTAGCAAATCAATATTTAGAAGCGAATGATTAGGGATATAACAAACATATAAACATCTTTTAAAGCATATTGATTATTTGAATTAAGTGGTTCAAGTCGACTTCGTTCCACTGAAGCACAGTGGAATGAAGCCTATATTTTTTAGATCAAATTTCTATTTTGAAACATTGTAGTATTTGGTTAATTCTTCAAATACTGGTGCTTTGACATTATCTTTTAAGATATATCGAGTAATCACACCTTGATCTGTATGTATTTCCATAAAGATATTTTGAGAACTTTTAAAGTCCCCCATAAGATTGACTGGAATAAGCACACTGTTGCGAGAGCGATTTGCCTTAAAAGCAAAATCAATTTCAGTTGGTCCAATCACATTAAATGAGTGACTTTTTGCGCCATCACTAAATACAACTTTTTCAATATTATATTTTGTATAGGCACTATTTAAGCTAAGTTTCACTTTTAAAAAATCTTTATGTGTCTCATTCCACACTACGGTGACGATTGGACAAAGCTCATTTGGCTGACAAATTAATAATCCCTGCGTACCTAAATTTGAAGTAGCGTCATTAGGATTTGAAGCACACCCAGTAATTAGTAATACACTGAAAGGTATACATAATAATTTCTTTATCATACTTTTTTAAATCCTATTGTATGCCCAAAAATTGAAATGGTGGAGCGACCTTAAAAGAAGAATTAGCCTTACCTGCATAAACTTTTGCTTGATCAGCACCCAACTCAAGCTTTCTGGTTTGACCATCTTTAAAATCAATCTCTTTTAAGTCTACCCAAAAAACATTTGGTGATACAGCAGATTCAAAAAAATAAAGTCCTCGCTTATGATCTACCACTGTACGCCAACGTGTAGAGGAGATATTTGGCTCTTCTTCTGTATTGAGCCCAAACGGAACAGATGTGTTACGTATCACGCTAAATACACTTGCTAAAGAATATTCAGGAGTCGCATCTTTAGGAATCGCATTTATATAAAAAGATGCTCTTGCAAACCGATCTGCAGCTCGATTGGTTCCAGGTAACATCGTTGTTCCGCCAATTTGTTTCCAATATGTATTTAACGCCAATTGCTGATCAAAGGTTGGAGAGTTTGTCATCACTTGATATTGTCGATTATGATGGATGACCTGCTTACCACCAATGTATTCAATAATAGCACTGTCACCCGTTGCATCTGAAATTGATAAATGCAGAGTCGCTAGTCTTTT
The DNA here is from genome assembly GCF_052824985.1 of Acinetobacter sp. 1125_18A. Lineage (NCBI taxonomy): Bacteria > Pseudomonadati > Pseudomonadota > Gammaproteobacteria > Moraxellales > Moraxellaceae > Acinetobacter > Acinetobacter sp. 1125_18A. The sequence continues at coordinate 260,158 of NZ_VTDG01000004.1, read as the reverse complement.
TTCACCTGGCACTTGATCTGTTACTATCATAAACGGCTCTTGTGCTAAAGCCTGAATTGCTTCATCTACTGTTGCATAGTTATCTAAAACATACTGCGCCCAAAGTGAGATACTTAATGGCGGTTTTTTATTGTTTTTAACATTTGGATATTCAGACTCAACCAGCCAAAGTAAATTTGCAGCCAAACCCTTTTCATTTACACCATCTGTTGTTGAAATATCATAACCTGTTGCGACAACACTGCCATATTTAGATGTCCATTGAATCGATTTTGGCCCAGCCATACCACTGCGTTTTACATTATTGGGCAATATCCACAAGTTTGTTCCAACATCACTTTTCCAATCCATAGAACGTGCTGTCATCACATCATTATTGCCTAAATAAACAACCCGCGTACATGCCGTCGCCAGCTCAGCCGCAACCAAAAGCCCTGCTGCAAACAATACCTTTTTTATTGCCTTTTTCATGATTATACTCACTTATAAAATTACTAAAGTTAGACTTATTTTTGACTCAATATAAGCATATATTTCCAATAAAATATGCTTAAACTATATTTATCAAAAAAGTTTATTTCCACTCTATTTGTGATTACACATCTTTAAACGATAGATCCATGAACTAATTAATTTTGGATAACCATACCTATTCAACGAAGCATCCAATAAAACCAAATTGAATAAACACACTATTAACAGGAAAAATAAATAATTGTTAAGTTTAATAAAATTTTATATATACGTATTTTTTATCATATGTTTCAATCATAGTAAATGCCTTATTCGGGTATTTATTGTACAAAAATAAATTAAATGCCATTCACCATAAAACCAATAACTTTGAAATATTTACTTATGAGTTGCTACCTCTATCTATTGGTCATTACTGATAAGAATTAAAATAATAAAAAAAATTACTTCATAAATTGATGTCACATTTAATTGCATTTAGATATCAAGATATAAGAATATTTTTATTAAACTTTTTACATGAAGTATCACCAAAAAAAAACCATGAGATAAATCTTTCCTTTATAAAATAAGCAAATAAAAATTTTAAAAAAAATAAACAAAACTCGACCATGAGGTATTTTTAAACAGCCTATAGATATAAATCCTTTTAGGGTGATCAAAGAAAACCCTTATGAACATAGCCACCACGCGCTAAATTTTGTAGAATAATACTTTATCTCCCTTGGTGCTGGTCATGACCGCTTGGACACCCCACGTTACTGTTGCGACAGTTGTAGAAAAAGATGGAAAATTTCTTTTTGTAGAAGAATATACTGAAGGTGTAAGCCATACTGTGTTCAATCAACCCGCTGGGCATGTTGAATCTGATGAAACCATTATTCAAGCTGCGTTACGTGAAACCATGGAAGAGACAGGATATGCAGTAGAAATCAATTCATTACTGGGGATCTATACCTATACCCCACCCATGTTTCCAGACCGTACCTATTTTAGATTTTGCTTTTTAGCCCATGTAACTGAATACTTTCCAGACGCGCAACTTGATACAGATATCATTGGTCCGCAATGGATGACGCTTGAAGAACTGCTTGAATCTGCTCGCGCAAGAAGCCCTTTGGTCATTAAAGCTGTACAAGACGCACTTTCTGGGCAAAAATACCCGCTTTCGCTCATCTATGAGCACCAAAACTCTCCTTTAATTTCAAATTTGGATGCCTAATCCTATGCAACAACGTGTCATCGTCGGTATGTCGGGTGGTGTAGATTCATCTGTTTCTGCTGCACTTTTACTTCAACAAGGATATCAAGTTGAAGGGCTTTTCATGAAAAACTGGGAAGAAGATGATGGCACGGAATATTGTACCGCAATGGATGACCTTGCTGACGCGCAAGCGGTGTGCGACAAAATTGGGATCAAACTCCATACTGCAAATTTTGCAATGGAATATTGGGATCGCGTTTTTGAACATTTCTTAGCAGAATATGCCGCTGGGCGTACGCCAAACCCAGATATTCTATGTAACAAAGAAATTAAATTCCGTGCATTCTTAGATCATGCTGTCAATTTAGGTGCTGATTTTATTGCAACTGGACATTATTGTCGTCGTGGTGAAACAACCACCAATTCAAAAGGCGATCAATATGCGCCTTTATTACGTGGTGTAGACAACAACAAAGATCAAACTTATTTTCTTCACGCGGTTCATGGCCGTGAAATCAATAAGACCTTGTTCCCTGTTGGTGAGATTGAAAAACCACAAGTACGTAAAATTGCTGAAGAGCTTGGTTTGGCTACTGCCAAGAAAAAAGATTCAACGGGGATTTGCTTTATTGGTGAACGCCGTTTTAATGACTTCTTAAAACAATATTTACCGGCTCAACCTGGGAAAATTGTCTTAGATACAGGAAAAGAGGTTGGTGATCATCACGGCTTAATGTACTATACGCTCGGTCAGCGTGGTGGTATTGGTTTAGGTGGACTCAAAGGCGCAGAAGAAGGTGCTTGGTTTGTTCTACATAAAGACATCGAAGGTAATCGTCTTGTGGTTGGACAAGGTCATGAACATCCACTAATGCAAAGTACCATTTTATGGTCTGAAACAATTGACTGGGTTGCGGGTGAACAAGCGATTCCAGACACAGGTTTCCGATGCACGGCAAAAACTCGTTACCGTCAGCCTGATCAAGCATGTACAATTTATAAAGATGCAAACACGCCAAATGGTGTTCGTGTCGAATTTGATGAAGCACAGCGTGCCGTAACGCCGGGACAAAGTGTTGTTTTCTATGTCGATGAAGTCTGTTTAGGTGGAGGTGTGATTCATCATACCAATGCACCAAAACCAGATTTTATTGAGTAATGATTAAAAATTATTTAAAGGAATTTAGGCATGGTTGAGTTGCCCTTTCAACAGCCTCAAACTTTGAATCAACGCCAAAACCGAGCTTTGGCGTTAGCAGCTGTGTTTCAAGCAACACAGCTAACCCATATGACTGCAATGTCAGGACGTCAAAGCATTGGTGAAAGCGGTAATTTCTATTTTGAACAGCTCATCAAAGCCAGCCTCAATATCCGTGCCACTGCCAATTCATCAGGTCAAACTTTAGACTTCTTCAATCAATTGGCAGACATCTCCTTAGGTTTAAAAGCTTTAGAAAGTAGTATTACGCAACCTTTCTCGACATCACCGAAATCTAGAATTCCTAAAATTGCCAATGCAAAACTGCCAATGACTTATGCCATGTCATTATTGGCCTTGGAAAAAAAAGTTTATAGCAATCCAAAGTTTGTTGAAATTATTGAACAATCTCAACAAAAAATATTAAAACAGCTGTCTTTTTTTGATAATAACTATTTACATCCAAGTATCATTGCCAATTTAGCACAAACCTATGTCGACACTGCTGGTCAAATTAACCCTCGAATTCTAGTCCGTGGTAATGCAGAAGCTTTTAAAGACTCTGCACATACCAATCGTATCCGTGCCAGTTTATTCACAGGCTTACAAATGGCTCACCTATGGCGTCAACTAGGTGGTAGTTCATGGAATATGATCTTTAGCAAACGTAAACTTCTTCAAGATATTCAAGATCTTGCTCGATTACAATATCAGGTTGTTTAATTTGATACTGTTCGAGTTACGCCATTCGCTCTAATTCCAAAATTTAAGGAATCTTTATGAACGCTTTAACCGCACTTTCTCCACTAGACGGACGCTATGCAAGCAAATGTGATGCATTACGCCCTTACCTCTCTGAGTTTGGTTTAATCCATGCTCGTGTGACTGTTGAAGTGCGATGGTTACAAGCGCTTGCAAATCGTCCTGAAATCACAGAAGTTCCAGCTTTTTCTACTGCAACCAATAAAGCTTTAGATGCCATTGTTACTCAATTTTCGGAAGATGATGCTAACCGTATTAAAGAAATTGAACGCACCACTAACCATGATGTAAAAGCGGTTGAATATTTCTTAAAAGAAAAAATTGCACATATTGATGAGCTTAAAAATGCAGGCGAATTTATTCACTTTGCTTGTACTTCAGAAGACATCAACAACCTTTCTCACGCTTTGATGTTGAAAAATGGTCGTGAAGTGTTAGTTGTTGCTATGCAACAAATTGTTGATTCTATTGTGGCTTTAGCTGAAACACATGCAGAACAACCAATGCTATCACGTACCCATGGTCAAACTGCGAGCCCAACCACTTTGGGTAAAGAAATGGCCAACGTTGCATATCGTTTAGCGCGTCAAATCAAACAATTTAAACAAGTTGAATTATTGGGCAAAATTAATGGTGCGGTAGGTAACTACAACGCGCACTACTCTGCTTATCCAGAAATCAACTGGCCTGCTCACTCACAAGCATTTGTTGAATCACTCGGTTTAACCTTCAACCCTTATACAACTCAAATCGAACCACACGATTACATCGCTGAATTATTCGATGCTTTACGTCGTTTTAACACAATTTTAATCGACTTTAACCGTGACGTTTGGGGCTATATCTCTTTAGGCTTCTTTAAACAACGTCTAAAAGAAGGTGAAGTAGGTTCTTCTACAATGCCTCACAAAGTCAATCCAATTGATTTTGAAAACTCTGAAGGAAACTTGGGCATTGCCAATGCAGTATTAGCCCACTTAGGCGAAAAATTACCAATTTCTCGTTGGCAGCGTGACCTTACCGACTCGACTGTATTGCGTAACATGGGTGTTGGCTTGGCACAAAGTTTAATTGCTTTTGAAGCATGTTCAAAAGGTATTGGTAAACTTGAGCTCAATGCAACACGTATTCTTGAAGACCTTGATCATGCTCAAGAAGTATTGGCTGAACCAATCCAAACTGTAATGCGTCGTTATGCAGTTGAAAAACCATATGAAAAATTAAAAGCATTGACTCGCGGTCAAGCGATGACACGTGACATGATGGTTGATTTTGTCAATGGCACTGAACTTGAAGCCGTACCTGCTGCTGATCGTGCACGTTTGGCTGAAATGAGCCCTGCGACTTACACGGGTAATGCTGCGGATCAAGCCAAACAAATTAAAGATTTGATTGATAAAATCTAAGCTTTTAATCTTCTAAAAGACCTAAAAATGCGAAGCCAATGCTTCGCATTTTTTTGCTTTTTGATTACAATGCGCAGTAATAATTTTTAGAAAATACCATAATGATTTATCATGCCTTAACAAAAAAACATTGGCTTGTTCTTGCTATTCTTGCAATCGCAATCATTCTTGCCAGTATCAATCCTTTAGAATATCCATCCTACATGCTGCATCAGATTGGCACCTTGCTCATGCTGATTACCCTGTTTTTCTGTCTAAAGAAAATAGGGCTGACATTTTCATCATTTTTATTGTATATCCTCTTCTTGATGATTCATGTCATTGCAGCACATTATCTTTATTCTTATGTGCCTTATAATGATTGGTCAATCAAATACTTACATTTTGATCTCAATCAAGCAATGGGTTGGACACGTAACATGTTTGACCGCTTTGTACACTTGTTCTATGGTTTATTCCTTTACCCATTTTTCTACCGAATTTTCCAAGTCTGGTTACCAAGCTTAAAGCCTAAAACCTTATTTTTATTGGTCATTCAATTTGTTATGGCAACCAGTTTATTTTATGAATGGATTGAATGGTGGATTGCCATTGGCCTATCTCCAGAAGAAGCTGAAAACTACAATGGGCAACAAGGTGATATATGGGATGCACATAAGGATATGTTCTTAGCCACCATTGGTGCAATCATGACAGGACTAGTCTCTTTAAAAGCTGCGACAAAAGGAAATCATCCTCAATAATACGGACTTTCCTCTCAATATACTCACTCAGCGATCAAGTTGTTGGTGAGTATAGAATCCACTGAGTTTTACTTTTGCAATCTTTGTTTATTCTCTAAGATATCGGGCAAACTGCGCTCGATCCAACCAATCAAATAGTTTAATTTTTCAGCCGCTTGTGCGCCTAAAATCGTCAATTGATACTCTACTTTCGGTGGTACTTCAGGGTAAACCGTTCTCAATATAAAGCCATCTTGCTCAAGCACTTTTAATGTCTGTGCCAGCATTTTTTCGCTGATCCCCTCAATTCGATTGCGCAGTTCACTAAAACGTTGCACACCATCATTTAAACAACGTAAAACCAATACAGACCATTTGCTGGTTAAATGCTCCAATATTTCTCTAGATGGGCACTGACTGGATAAAACTTGACCAATTAAATCACTTGAAGCATAGATGCTCATAAATTCTCTCTACACAGTAATTAGCTTACTTTTAGGTACGTACTTACATATAGTAAGTTTAATGATTATGATAATAACATCAAGTTTAAAAAACATCCAATTTAAATCATATTTAAAGGTGAATTTATGAAAATCGCAATTACAGGTGCAACGGGTCAACTTGGACAATTGGTGATCCAAGCCTTACTTCAACATACTGCTGCTGAAAATATTGTGGCGCTGGTTCGAAATATAGATAAAGCACAGTCGCTCAAACAACAAGGGATTGAACTTCGCCTATTTAACTATGATCAACCTGAAACATTAATACCTGCTTTACACAATGTAGATAAATTACTTTTAATTTCAGCCAATGAAATTGGTCGTCGTACCCCACAACATAAAGCAGTTATAGATGCCGCAGTCGCAGCCAAAGTTGAACACATTGCCTATACCAGCTTACTCAATGCAACAGATAACCTACTCGGTTTAGCGCAAGAACATCCTGAAACAGAAGAACTTATTCTGCAAAGTGGTTTGAAATATACGTTTTTACGCAACAATTGGTATAGCGAAAATTATCTTGGTAACGTTAAGCATACTGCGGAAACAGGAACGCTTTACGGCAGTGCTCAAAATGGAAAAATCAGTTCAGCTTCTCGTTTAGATTATGCTGAAGCTGCGGCCAAAGTCCTTGCTTCCTCAGGACATGAAAATAAAACCTATGAGCTTGCAGATTCAAATCATTTTACCTTTGCAGATTTAGCCTCTTATATCGCTTTGGCATCAGGTAAAACTGTACAGTATCAAGATATCAGCCCAGAAGATTATACTCAGGCGCTTCTCACAGCAGGATTACCCCAAGCACTGGTAGCGCTTATTGTTGATGCAGATGTACAGACTGTAAATGGTGCAATGTATAGTGAAAGTAAAGACTTGGAATATTTGATTGGTCGTAAAACAACGCATATTCAGGATCAGGTTAAAGCTTTATTTTAGGCATTTTAAAGATAAGCATGGGCTTAAATACAAAATTTAAGCCCATGCTATACTGAGTAATTAAGGATGAATATTTTTGATAGGGAAATCGATATTCATCTCTAGATCTGCTAGGGACTGCCTTTCTGTGTTGTACATGGTTGCACGGAACACCGCAATTTTTTTCATCGTCATTGGATCATTAATATTCAGTATTGGCCTAAGTTTATGCTTAACATATAAATGAATCACTTCATCAAATTCTAAATAAACCGGCCCATCAAACATAATTTTGATCGGGACTTGATATCGTCGTTTTAACTTAAATGGCACCGAAAGTTTAATCGGAATATCCACTTTTAAAGGAAATTGAGGCAACAGTTTATTTTGATAAACCAAGTCCGTAGTCGTTTCTAATGGCATTAGCGTTTCAATCTGAATATCAGTCTCATAATCCAGCTCAACCTCAATCGGCGTTGTCACAACAAAACTTAAATTAGCCAAATATTTGCCTTTCAAAGGTAAAGCCAACTCACGGTCAATCGTCAACTCAGTATCTAAAGCGCCTTGTGCATGTGTTTGTAAATAATTCCCCACATGGATTTTTGTCGGTAAAGATTCCGACAATTGAATTTGTGCGCTTTGTGCAGAAACCTGCATTGAGGCATGAATATTCAAATATAACCAAACGCACAGCGCAATGAGCAATACGACACTTATAAAAGTGAACAACAAATTTCGTATAGATTTAAAGATCCACATTTCCATACCACCCTATTTTAAAGCTTCGGACTGTGGTTGTTGTGGTTCTACTGGCGGATGATCGCGACGTGATAGCCTTAAACTATTGAGTGGAATTTTAAGTTGCCCTTTTTCAATTTTTACTGGCAATGTATTTTGAACATCTACTGTTGCTTGAAGTGCTGATTTAATTGGAACATTGAGGTGGCCTTGAATTGGAATATTGGTTTTTAATGTCGCATCAAGTGGCACATGTAAGTTTTCTTTAAGTAAAACCTTTACAGGCGCATCAAACTTTAAATGAATATTTTGGTTGAGTGGCACTTGCAAATTAATCGGCACATCCATATGAATCGGGATGTTCCCTTTTAACGGTAAAGTAATATCTTTGCCTAAAACAGTGACTTTAACCTTGGTATCAATCGGCATATCCTGATTGATTTTGATCACTTCATTCACAGGAATTGTGGTTTGAATTGGGACTTCATTATCAAAATACACGTGTGGGGTTAAGGTTTGTGTAATCGGTAAATTTAGCTTTTCATGAATAGGAATTTCAGCTTTGACTTTTCCTTTAACATCCACATCTAATGCGTCATGAATTTGTACTTTGGCTTGTAAAGGCTCTTTTAAATCGATACGTACAGCTTGATTTTCAAGTGGAATATAAATATTAAAATGTTTAAATACCCAGATTGCAATCAATACACCACACACTGTAGCAATAAGAATAAAGGCAACTCCTGCCATAACTTGCTTCAACTGCAAAATCCTGTCCTTAATTTTTATCCTTAATTATTTTTCATTTTAAATACTTATGTGAATTAATATGCGTTTTTATGTATAAAAGTCGAAGAATTTTGTTCAATTAATAAACAATTGATATCTAACCTACGGATTATTTCGGAAAATCAGCTAACCAATAGCACTGCACAATTGCTGTATTATTTTTATACTCAACACTCACATCGCCTTTTTCATGGTTTTGATTGAATTTTAGAGTTTTAAATCGCTGCTTTGCTGCTGTAGCACTCAAATCAAAATATAAATATTCATTGTATTGTTGCGCTGGACGACCAAAACTAAATTCTATTTTGCGAATAGGAATGCCAGCATAAGTGACATTTTTTAATTTATAAGCGGTTGAGTCATATACCTGTTTATCCACATATTTTACATCAATCGTATAATGTTCAAGTGGTGCAATCAGTTCTGTATTTTCATTATGAAAATCATATTGCTGCCGAATTGCACAGTTTTGTTCAAAACGATCTTTTAATAAAGGACGTAATTCTAAGGATTTGGCATGTGTAGCAAAACAAGTAAATAACATCATGATGCATAAGATTTTTGTTTTCATTTTATTTTCTCTAATTTCTTAATCAAATGTTTATAGTCAAATTGTTGAGACAAATGGTAATTTTCATTTGAATTTAACCATATATCATCAATTTTGAATATAAAAAAGGAGCTTCATTTGAAGCTCCTTTTCGACAACTCTTACAAATTATGCATTTGTTTCAGCCGGTACTTTTGGATAGCTTACGCCACATACTTGTTCAGCAATACGCAATACTTGGCAGCTATAACCAACTTCGTTATCGTACCAAACGTAAGCTGTTAAACGGTTACCAGAAGTAATTGTTGCTTGTGCATCAAATACACCCGCTGTACGCGAACCAATAAAGTCAGACGATACAACTTCTGTAGAGTTGGTATAGCCAATTTGACCTTGAAGGTTAGAGTTGATCGAGATTTGACGAATATATTCGTTCACTTCTTCACGATCTACTTCTTTCTCAAGTGTTAAGTTAAGAATAGCAAGTGAAACGTTTGGTGTTGGAACACGTACTGAATTACCTGTTAATTTACCTTGTAACTGAGGTAATGCTTTCGCAACAGCTTTTGCAGCACCTGTTTCTGTAATAACCATATTCAGAGTTGCAGCACGACCACGGCGATCCGCTTTGTGGTAGTTATCAATCAAGTTCTGGTCATTTGTAAATGAGTGAACAGTTTCCACATGACCATTAATCACTTTGTATTTGTCTTCTAACACTTTTAAAACTGGTGTGATCGCGTTAGTTGTACAGCTTGCAGCAGAAATGATTTTGTCTGAATCAATGATGTCTGCTTGGTTAACACCAAACACGACATTCTTCATATCACCTTTACCAGGCGCTGTAAGCACAACACGACTTACGCCAGGGCATTTAAGGTGTTGAGATAAACCATCGATATCACGCCATTTACCCGTGTTATCAATCACTAGTGCATTGTCGATACCATAAGCTGTGTAATCAACTTCAGCAGGACTAGACGCATAGATCACTTTGATAAAGTTACCATTTGCAATGATTGCTTCATTTTGTTCATCAACAGAAATTGTTCCTGCAAATGGACCATGAATTGAGTCACGACGTAACAATGAAGCACGTTTTTCTAAATCACCATCAGATGATTTACGTACAACAATCGCTTTAAGGCTTAAACCACGACCAAGACCTGATTGGCTAATGATTAAACGCGCTAAAATACGGCCAATACGACCAAAACCATAAAGAACAACATCTTTAGGCTCAACTTGCGCAGGACGACCTTCTAAAGATTGAACAGCTTGAGCAACAAATGCATCAATATCGCCACCCTTTTCTTTATATTCAACTGCAAGTTTACCTAAATCAACTTCAGCAGAACCGATATTATCTAATTTCGCTAAAGCTTCTAAAATAGGGAAAGTATGTACAACAGAAAGCTCAACATCCATCATACGTGTACGACGGTGTGCTTTAAGAATTTGAATTACTGAACGGTTCACTAAAGAACGACCGTACACAGAAGTCACAATGTTTTTTTCACGGTATAATTGACCGATTAATGCAATCATACGTTCCGCGATTTCTTCACGGTTTTTCCAGCGACCTTGGTGCTCTGCATGTAGGGCGATGATAGTGTCTTTGCTCACAGATACGTCCTCTATTTATGTATATCTAGACATGGATTTTTAAACCCCATAATTGTAATGTAATTCTCATTTAGTTGAAATCAAATCGTGATACATTTTTATAATATTTTGTCATACTGGGTATTTTATTTTAAATTATGCCTTGATCTCTAAACAATATTTTAGCCATTTCGATTTTTTACATCTATGTAGATTTTTAGTATTGATATTGACTTTAGCAGAGTAAGAGGAAAATAAACCAGATAACAATAAAGAAAAAACCAGACAAAAGAAAAAATAAAGCTGATGTAGCTTCGTTAAACATCCTATTATCGCGCTTAGTCTGAGCTTTCTACTCAGCCCCTAACACGCGCTTTAATCATCATTAATCGACGCATTAAATTCTTCCAAATCAAAATCAGCTAAATTTTCGGGCAGCTTCATTAAATAAGGAAAGCGAATAATACCATTGTCCCCTGAAGGAAATGCGTAATGGCGCTCCAATTCACTCATTGAAGTCAGGCTTTCAAACTCAATAAATACACTATACTTTGCTAAACATTTAGGGACAGTTAATACCTCTAAATAGGTTTGTTTTTTTATCAACATTGCAGCATGGTTTGCTTGAACAATATCTTTTTCAACTTTCCCACCTTTGATCATTTTTTTTAACAGCGAGCCTTCTACTTCATTTTGTTCATTCTTTAATTGTTTAACATAGCTGTCTAAAGCCCTATAATCTTTCACTTGCTCAGCGATAATTTCTTGAAGTTTTCTAATTGGCTGTTGAGAACGTTCATGCATGACTTGCCACTCTCGCGGACTCATTGGAATAAAAATTTCATCTTTACGCTTTTCCAATAGCTTTAAATAAGCCAGCAGACGATATTCAAACAGTTGTACATGAGAATTAAAAAATAATGCGGGTTGTTCTTTAAAGTCACGATAATGCGATAAAATTTCAGAAAATATTCGATGTACACTCATAAACAAATATTCAAATTCTTCAATATGTGATAAATCGCTTTTAACCGCATTTCTTAAAGGCATCAATATATTGGCCGTGAGCAACTGTTCAATGGTTTTGATATGGTTTTGTGCAACCGTATCACTATTTTTCCCCACCATTCCAAGGGGTTCCATCAAAAATGGCAAGAGCTTGTTTTCTGTAAATTCTTCAAATTCTTGCACAATTTCAATCACATCTCTATGGACTTGATGCTGAATTGTGACCATTTTCTGAATCAAAAGATCCGTGCTATCTCGATATTCACTTTCACTCATTTGATCCGTATCGAGAACCAAACCCGTTACATAGACCTGATTTTTATATTCAATATTTTCTTCAAACAAAAAGCGTCGAATTGAATAAGGATTCTGTTCAAAATTTTCAATTGGTGCAATTAAATAGATAAATTCAGAGGTTTTAACAATCTCAAACTTACGAATCCGTTGTTCTCTTAAAATAAAATACTTAAAAAAAGGACGTTTCATTAATTCAGATGATTTGGTCAATAAGGGCTTAAACCAATAACCCAATAATTGTTGTTTAATAAACACTTCAATAATAAAACATTTAATTTGATCAGAAGTTAAGTTGCGGATACCTGCTGGCGCTTCAATATTTAATGTACGGATCAATTTCGCCACATCTTGTAAAAAAACACGACGAATCAGTAATTTTTCTCGCTGCAAATTTAGATGATCATCCACCGAAATCAAATCAATTTGATACAACGCATTTTCTAAATAGTCTGCAATCTGAATACTATCTGTAATATTTTTTAACCAATTGATTGAGTTGCTCAGTTTGGTTGCAATGGAACGCATTCGCTCATTTTCAAAGGTATATTTTAAATTTTCTAATGAATTTGTGATTTTAAATTCAAAGCTGTTATTGCCTTTGTTCCATTGAATTTCTTTCGGTCTTAAAATTTGACGCTCAATCTCTTCGCGTATTTCGATATTGGCTTCGTCAAAAACATCACACAAAACCTGTTCCCAGTTTAAATCGGTACTAGGCTCTAATTGCAATAAGGTTGCCCGTGTTTGATAGGGAATTATTGTTGTGTTCATAATATATTCAGCGTTTTTTTACTCAAAAACCAAATTAAAACATAGATTAATGAGATAAATTTAACACTTTTAAAAATTATAGCCCAACAATTATCAATTTATTTTTTATTGATTAACCAATTCTTTCGTCTAATTTTTCGATATTCAAGGCTAAGTTTTTCCGTTTATTGTTTTGTTGATAGAGATGCCAGATCCCCTCCAATACCAAAACCCCCACAGCACACCAAATTGGAATATAGGTAAACCATTCATCTGCTGAAATAGACTCACCCAGCGCCAAGGATGCTAAGGCCAACAAGACAGGTTCTAAATAACTTAACAATCCAAACAAGACCATCGGTAGATGGCGACTCGCCAAAATATAGCTACCTAAACCAATCGCACTCAGTATCCCAAGTCCTGCAACCACAAATATTAAAACCGGTGCATCAGCAAATTGGTTATAAGCATCTAATCCTGTTTGAGTGAAATAAATTGCGATGGGAATACAAATTAAAATATCCCACCAAAAGCCACCTAAATTATCGGTTTTAATAGTTTTTCGAACAAGAAAATAAAGCGAATAGCCCAATGCAACACTGAGGGTTTCCCATGCAATAGTGCCCAAACGCCATAATTCGTGCCCTACTCCAAGCACCGCAAAAGCAACGGCAACCATCTGGAATTTAGATAATTTCTCTTTATAAAAAATGCTACCTGCAAGGACTAGAACCAAGGGTAAAAGAAAATATCCAAGCGATACTTGTAAGCCCCGTCCATTCATCGGCCCCCAAAGGAAAAGCCAAAGTTGGAAACAGGTCAAAATAGAAGTGATGATCAATAAAAGTAATAAAGCAGGTTGTTTGACCATTCGATGATAAATGGTTTTAACATGGACAAAATCACCGCTCAATAACATAAATAAGGTCAGGAACGGTAAAGTGGCGATAATCCGCCAACCAAAGGTTTGTTGACTATCTAGATCGCCCAGCAATTTGGTATAAAAGTATAAGACCCCAAATGTTACAGATGCCAATACAGACAATACGACGCCCTTAAACATCTGTCGCCTCACGGTGATTTTCAAATAAATTCTTAGGCATTATAAACATCTTCACCCAAAATTAATTTGAATATTCAATTATTTTTCCAAACTCAAGATTTGCAAATATCGAAATATTCAAAATATATCGGCTTAAATTTCTGATTATTCTTGCGCGTTCTGCTTGGTTCGAATCAGATCTTTTAAGTTAAAACCAACAGTCTGGGCATAACGAAGAAATTCAGTTACTTTTGCTTCATCTGGATGAGGGTCTCTAGACAGCAACCACAAATATTTTCGCTTCGGTTCTCCCACCAAAGCCATTTGATAGTTTGAATCAATTTTTAACACCCAATAATCACCACGTCCCACCGGCATCCAACGAATCGCTTCGGGAATAAAACTTACTTTAAATTTTGAATTAAACGGCTCATTACTGATAAATGCTTCACCCAATGAACGTAATTCTTGTCCATTTTGATCTACACATCTATTATCAACTGCAACATTGCCATATTCATTCACGGTATATCGTGCAGTCACATCCGACTTACAATCTTTTTGAAAATACATTGGCTTGCGGGCAATTTCATACCATAGCCCTAAATATTGACCCAATTCCAATTTTGGAATCGCAGCTAAAGTCGAGTTTTCCGCATAGACTTTTGGATAAAAAAAGCTCGAAAAAACCATCCCAAATACGATTATTAATTTTTTAAAGTCATAAGAATTGGGTAATATTTTAAATAATTGCACCTTATACCCTCAGCATTACTTTTTACTATTTATTATAAAATAATCAGAAATTTAAACTTAGACTGTAGCTTTATGTATCCTTGTTCGAGCTAAAGCTACAGCAAGCACAAAAGTGAAATCATTTCACAATGAGACAATTACTTTAACATTCTGGTTTTTAAACGCACAATTTCGTCACGTAATCGCGCAGCTTGTTCAAATTGCAGTTCTTTAGACGCTTTTAGCATTTCTTTTTCAAGCTTGCTAATGTGTTTCGTAAAGAGTTTTGGATCAGATAAAATATGACGCTCATCCGCAGTTAAAGCCTGATGCTGGTCACTAATACCTGCTTCAATTTGATCATCGCTGATCACTTCACCAGTATCAATTTCTTTAATTGCTTGACGTACAGCACTGCGTGGAATAATGCCATGCTCTTCATTAAATTGAATTTGTTTGGCCCGACGACGATCAGTTTCATCTATGGCTTTCTGCATCGAATCAGTTATACGGTTAGCATATAGAATCGCCTTACCTTTTAAATGACGAGCGGCACGACCGATGGTTTGGATTAACGACCGTTCAGAACGAAGAAAACCTTCTTTATCTGCATCAAGAATGGCAACCAACGATACTTCTGGCATATCCAGACCTTCACGCAACAAGTTAATCCCGACCAGAACATCATGTACTCCTGTCCGCAGTTCGTGAATAATTTTGACACGCTCAACGGTATCAATATCTGAATGTAAATAAGCCACCTTAACCCCATATTCTTTTAAATATGAAGTTAAGTCCTCTGCCATCCGCTTGGTTAAGGTGGTGACTAAAACACGTTCATCGAGTTCTTTACGGATATTAATTTCTGAAAGCACATCATCCACTTGAGTCAATACAGGACGTATTTCAATTTCTGGATCGACCAATCCTGTTGGACGTACCACCTGCTCTGCAACTTGTTCAGATTTTTCCAGTTCGTATTTCGCAGGTGTTGCACTGACATAAATAGTGGTTGGAACAATACGCTCCCATTCCTCAAATTTCATCGGACGGTTATCCAATGCACTAGGTAAACGGAAACCATAATTGACCAAGTTTTCTTTACGTGAACGGTCACCTTTATACATTGCCCCAATTTGTGGAACAGTCACATGCGATTCATCAATAATCAGTAACGCATCATCTGGGATATAGTCAAATAATGTCGGAGGTGCTTCACCCGCTGGGCGACCAGATAAATGCCTTGAGTAGTTTTCAATACCATTGGTATAACCCAATTGTTGCATCATTTCTAAATCATAACGGGTCCGTTGTTCGATCCGCTGTGCTTCAAGGAGTTTTTCATGTTCTTTAAAGAACACTAAACGATCAGCCAATTCATCACGAATCGTTCCAATTGCACGCTGCAAATTGTCTTTTGGCGTTACATAATGGCTTTTTGGGTAGATTGTTATACGCGGTGCTTTACGGACCATTTTCCCAGTAATTGGATCAAACCATCGAATTGAATCGACTTCATCATCAAACAACTCAATCCGAACTGCATGTTGGTCCGATTCAGCAGGGAAAATATCGATAATTTCGCCACGAATACGATAGGTACCGCGTAAAAATTCCAGCTCATTACGGGTATATTGCATTTCAACAAGTCTGCGAATAATGTCATCACGACTAATTCTGTCCCCTTGTACAATATGCAATAACATACTCATATAAGCATTGGGATCACCTAAACCATAGATTGCGGATACTGAAGCGACAATAATGGCATCACGGCGTTCTAATAAAGCACGTGTAGCAGAGAGACGCATTTGGTCAATATGATCATTGATTGCTGAATCTTTTTCAATAAAAGTATCCGAAGATGGTACATAAGCTTCAGGTTGATAATAGTCATAATAACTAACGAAGTATTCAACTGCATTGTTTGGGAAAAATGCTTTAAATTCACCATATAATTGTGCAGCGAGAGTCTTGTTATGTGCCATGACAATAGTTGGACGTTGCGTTTGTGCAATCACATTTGCCATGGTATAGGTTTTCCCTGAACCCGTTACACCGAGTAGAAGTTGGTCGTGAAAACCTTTATTTATGCCTTCGACTAATTTTGCTATTGCCTGTGGTTGATCCCCAGCAGGTTGATAATTTGTAACAAGTTCAAAAGGTTGATGTTCACTCACAATAATTCACTCTTTAACCAATCGGGAAGAAGCCACAGTAGTTTAACAGAAACCAATTAAACCCATACATTGACACCTATTCTAGATGGGGCTTTTTACACAATATTCAACAAATACCTTGACCCTTTTTTATTTCAATAGCAACATGGAAACAAGCCAATTAAAAGATTGAAAAACATGACATATCACTATCATGATGAAAGCATAATCAAAACTTTGCCAGAAGATACTGTGTTTGTTTTTGGTAGTAATATGGCGGGTACTCATCAAGGCGGTGCGGCAAAAACAGCACATTTACATTTTGGCGCAACCAAAGGTGTTGGACGTGGCTGGGCAGGACAAAGTTTTGCTATACCGACCATGAATGAACATTTACAACAAATGCCACTTTCGCAAATTCAACACTATATTGATGATTTTAAAATTTATACAAAAAATCACCCGAAGATGAAATATTTTATTACGTCGGTGGGTTGTGGTGTTGCAGGCTATAAAGTCGAAGAAATCGCGCCGATGTTTAAAGGTATTTCACGCAATGTGATCTTCCCTGCTTCATTCCGTCCATTTGTAGAAAAAACCTTGCCTAAGCTCACGCAAAAATTACTGCATAGTTTTTTAACTGATGAGGTTATTTTTAGTTCAGATATAGAGCAAAAGATTCAAAGCTTAGATTTAACTGAAGCTGAAAAAAGCCTTGCTACAATTATTCTCAATACGCCAATGTATCCTAACGATAGTAATGGTCGAGATCGTATTTTTGAAATACAAGATATCCTGCACAATTTAAATGGAAAAATATTTGAATTTCAGTCTAATTCAGAAGGTTCAATGATTTTTGGGGGTGCTATTTTAGCGCTTTTAGAACTCTATAATTTAAATGAAACAGACTTTATTGCAGTATGGACTGGTCAGCGTACCATTGCTGCACCCAAAGCAGAACATCGAGCTAAAAAGTAAAATGCTTTGATTATTTTTAATTGAACAACTATTTATGTTAAGTTTTTACTTATGTTATATAGTTAAGATTAAATTAATAAAAGAGAAATTGGAAAATATATGGAGCAAATGGATTTAACAATATTTGATTTGTCTCCAATTGCCATGTGGCTACAAGATTTTAGTGGTATAAAAAAAATATTTGATGAGTGGACCGCGCAAGGTATATCCGATATTAAGCAACATCTATTGGAAGATACTAGCCGTTTAAAACCTTGTTTGGCGGCGATCCGCACCATTCATATCAATAAAAGCACCCTGATTTTATATGAAGCTGATGATTTAGCGGATATTTTAGAAAAATTTCCGGAAATGCATACAGAAAATACTGAACTATTACATATCCAATTTTTTTCAGCGCTTTGGAATAAAGAAACAGATTGCTCGATTCAAGTGGTCAACCTTAGCTGCAAAGGCAAAAAAATTGATATCCAACTTAGAGCCAATATTTTAACGGATGCGAAACAAAGCTGGGATCGAGTTTTATTAACCACGGAAGATATCTCTCAGTGTCAAAATGCACGTCGGATTGCAGAATCCCTATTTTTGCATTCACCCACTGCCCTCTGGGTCAAAGACTACAGCAAAATAAAATCATTATTTAATCAATTAGTAGCGAATAATGTCACTGACTTAGATCAATATATTCAGCAAAATCCAGATTTTCTATTTCTTTGTTTTGAAAACATCCGATCAGTTGGTGTAAATCAAGCTTTACTGGACTTATTTAATGCCGACAATGAACAACATTTTTATCAGCATTTAAATCATATTTTTAGAGAGAATTATCAACAAAATTTTCATAAACAATTATTACACTTATGGAATGATCATCATCAACTTAAACGAGAATGTGAATACCAGTCAATCAATGGAGATTTGCTGCATGTACTCGAACAGTTTGTTATTTTTCCAGATTCAAAACATAACTGGGATACCGTGCAAATTGCCTTTACCGATTTAACGGAACGAAAAAAATTAGAAGATCATCTGCAACATGCCAGTAAACATGATCAATTAACGCAGTTATATAATCGAACATTTTTTATCGGTGAAATTCAACGCTTACAATCTCAAAAATTTAATTCACTTTCATGTATGTATTTAGACATCAATGGTTTAAAAAGAGTGAATGATTTACAGGGACATCATGTCGGCGACTTACTGATTCAACGTTTTGCACACCTGTTAAAAAAATCCACCATCAAAACACCTTATTCTGTTTCGCGTATTGGTGGTGATGAATTTGTGATTCTTATGCCTGAATCAAATCATCTGCATATAGAAACATTACTTAAGATCATTCAACAAGAATTAGAGATAGATCGACTGAACAATCCTCAACATCCAATTCATGTTGCGATTGGTTATGCGACAACAAGCCATTATAAAAATATTGATGATTTATTAAAAAAAGCAGATCAAATTATGTATCAAGATAAGCAAGCATATTATTTATTAAATACGGATTAATGTCTTTTAAGAATTAAAGAAATTAATTGAAATTAACCAACATCAATGCAAACCCAATAAAAGGATAACCAGCGATCATAAAATACAATAAGTAATAAATAACTTGGATTTTATTATTTTATATCGCTCTTTTTTAGGATATATTTCAAACATTCTAGATCACCGCTCAACACACGAGAATCTTATAATGGAATTTTCTGATTCTTCTATTTTTGATATATCACCTACCCCGATGTGGATAGAGGACTATAGCGAAGTAAGAGAACAATTTAATCAGTGGAAAGGCCAAGGAATCACAAATCTTCAAAGCTTTTTAGAAGAAAATCCAGATCAGATTACGGCTTGTGCACACAAAATTAAAATTCTACATGTCAATAAAAAAACCTTAGATTTATTTGAAGCCAGAAATCAGCAACACCTGTATCAGAACTTAAATATTATTTTTCAGAAAGAAATGCTGCACTCACATATCAAAGAGCTGGTTGCACTTTGGAATGGAGAACCTGAATTTTCAAATACCACAGTCAATTACACGATTTCAGGCAAAAAATTAGACATCAAATTACGCGGTATCATCATGCCGGGTTCAGAAGTCAGTTTAGACCGGGTTTTAATCACCACTGAAGATATTACGGACTATCAAAATGCGCGCCGTTTAGAAGAAAAAAATCGCCAACTGGCAGAATCTCGCTTTATTTACTCGCCTACCTCGTTGTGGGTTGAAGATTTTAGTCGTGTAAGACTCCGCATAGACCAACTCCGTGAAATTGGTATCGAAGATTTTCGCACCTTCTTAGATGTACATACCGACTTTGTAAACCAGTGTATCGAAGACATCATCTTATTGGATGTCAATCAAGCAACCCTTGATTTATTTAAAGCCAAAGACAAAGAAACCCTGTTTAAAAACTTAAACAAAGTATTTGCAAAAGAGATGTATCAGACTTTCCGTGAGCAACTGATTGAACTCTGGAATGGTAAAATTCATCATCAACGTGAAGCTGTAAATTATGCATTGGATGGTTCAGTACGAAATGTATTGCTTCAATTTACTGTTTTCCCGGGTTATGAACATGACTGGAGTCTAGTGCAAGTTGCATTGACTGATATTACTGCACGGAAAAAAGCAGAAACGTATTTGGAATATCTGGGGAAACATGATGTTCTGACTAAATTATTCAATCGTTCGTTCTATACAGAGGAAATTAATCGTTTAGAGCGTGGTGTACTGCGTCCGACTTCAGCCATTTTTATTGATATGAACGGTTTAAAAGCCATCAATGATCAGTTGGGTCATGATGTTGGTGATGAATTATTGCGACGAATGGGCAACATTCTGACTCGTACCATTGCCAATACAAGTTATACCGCTTCCCGTATTGGTGGAGATGAGTTTGTGATTCTTATGCCTGCGGCAAATGAACAGACCGTCGAATCGATGATTATGACTATTGAAGAATTACTCAATATCGACAATCAATATTATTCGTCACAGCCTATTAGTATTGCCATTGGTTATGCAACAACATCTGCAAATGAAAGTATAGACAATATGTTGAAACGTGCAGATTTATTGATGTATCAAAAGAAAAAAAATTATTATGAATATGTCACGGAAATGTTAAATGGTAGTGCTTAATAATCCATAAGGATAAATGTTATAGCCTTAATAAAAATATTCTTTTTAATTCTTATTATAAAAATAGGTGCATCAAGCACCTATTTTTATATCTCAAACACTTAGCGTTTTCCCATCGAACGGCGTGTACCACGAGGTGGCATCCAAGTACGATCTGCATATTGCTCAGGTTTAGGACGGACGTTGTTGTGGGCAACATCATCATCATTTTCTAAAGATGATGGCATTGGAAATGGTAAATTCACCAATGGCTTCTTTTTGGGAGTATTTTGGGTGCTCATGTGATTCACTCAATTTTAACTGACTATATTGTACGTAAATTTCAGCTTTGATGCGAGTGCTCTTAAACTTTCGCTTTTATTTGTATTCTCTTGATACATTAATTTCTGCTTTTGATGAATATTTATTGAATTTGCATAGATATTAGACGACCAAACATGAAAAATTAGGCTATGATAATGTGCTTTTTATTTTTTTAATCCCTATAAGAAGGAATAATGCCGTGGACGTACGTCTCTCTGATCGTGTAAATGCCATCAAACCGTCTCCAACGCTTGCTGTTACCAACAAAGCTGCTGAATTAAAAGCTGCGGGTAAAAATGTAATCGGATTGGGCGCTGGCGAACCAGATTTTGACACCCCACAACACATCAAAGATGCTGCTATTACAGCGATTAACAACGGTTTTACCAAATATACCGCTGTTGATGGTACACCAGGCCTTAAAAAAGCAATTATTGCGAAGCTAAAACGTGATAACAATCTTGACTATGCTGCAAATCAGATTTTAGTGTCTTGCGGTGGTAAACAGTCTTTCTTTAACTTAGCACTTGCTTTGTTAAACAAAGGTGATGAAGTCATTATTCCAGCGCCATATTGGGTAAGCTATCCAGATATGGTGATCATTGCTGAAGGTGTTCCTGTCATCGTGAAATGTGGTGAAGAACAACGTTTCAAGATTACACCTGCTCAACTAGAAGCTGCGATTACAGACAAAACACGTTTGGTGGTTTTAAATAGTCCTTCTAACCCAACAGGCATGATCTACAGCAAAGCTGAGCTTGAAGCTTTAGCAGAAGTGCTCCGTAAATATCCTCAAGTTTATGTTGCTTCTGATGATATGTATGAGCCGATCCGTTGGGATGATGAGTTCTACAATATTGCTACTGTAGCTCCTGATCTTTATGAGCGTGTTATCGTGCTTAACGGTGTATCTAAAGCATATGCAATGACTGGATGGCGTATCGGCTATGCAGCAGGACCTGCAAAATTGATTGGCGCAATGAAAAAAATCCAATCACAATCAACTTCAAACCCAACTTCGATTTCACAAGTTGCTGCTGAAGCTGCGTTAAATGGTCCTCAAGATGTACTTCAACCAATGATTGAAGCGTTCAAACGTCGTCATGATTTAGTTGTGAATGGCTTGAATGAAATTCAAGGGATTAGCTGCTTACCTGCTGATGGTGCATTCTATGCTTATGCCAACATTCGTCCTTTGATTCGTGCAAAAGGCTTAAAATCTTGCACAGAATTCTCAGAATGGTTATTGGAAGAAACTGGTGTTGCTGTTGTTCCTGGTGATGCTTTTGGTTTAGGCGGCTATATGCGTATTTCTTATGCGACTGCTGATGAAGTACTTGTTGATGCGCTTGCTCGTATTAAAAAAGCTGCAGATTCTATTGACGGTGTTGATGCAGCAATTGCTTCAATCGCAGCTGAAAAAGCAGCGCAATAAGACGAGATTGGTTTAAATGAAAAATGGGTGTATTGATTACACCCATTTTTTTATCTTTGTTAATCTTACTTATCAACAAGCTTCTATATTTTTTGTAAATTAATCTTTGAGTAGCAAGCCCGTGGTATTGTCTCCATCATTTCCAGTACCGTAATGATCTATACGTACAGTATCAACTTGCACAGTAGATGTGTTTGCCGCATAGTACTTTTCATGATCGACTAATAATAACCCTGTGGTATTGTCTCCATCATTGCCTGTGCCATAATGTTCAATTCTCGGCCCCTTATTTTGATCAAGCTTTGAATAAGGCACAAGTTTTATTGGCTCTTTCAATAAAAGACCTGACGTGTTATCTCCATCGCTACCTGTACCAAAGTGATCAATGCGTATTTCTTGCGTATTTTGATGTGATGCAAAACTTAAACTTGAAACACTACAAAGACCAATAACAGTTAATCTGATTAAAGTTTTCATGTCATTCTTCCCATTGAGATATCATTTCATTCTAGAGGTCGAAACTATACAATTCACGGTCATGGGAATTACATTTATGACATTAACCAATCTAAGCACACCTTCAAAAAAATCTAAGACCTAGCCTAAATCTTCAAGTTTTATTGCTGTTCCAGATCAGTTTGACTAAATACGATTCAGTGTTAAAGCGCGTTTTAGAGCATAAAAACTAAAGTTGATCATTTGTATTTATAGATCACTTTGTATCAATGATGCTCTAAATACTTTCGGTGCATATCCATATGTTTGTGTGAAAGCACGAGTGAATGCTGCTTGTGAGCTATATCCTACTAATTCAGCAATTTGAAAGATATTTTTGTCTGTCTCTTTTAGAAACTGACTTGCTAGTCTCATCCGCCAATTTTTTAAATATTGAATTGGAGAAACACCCACTTGTTCAACAAATTTTTTAGCAAAACTTGAACGAGATTGATGGGTGGATTGAGCCAAATTTTCCACATCCCATGCATAAGCAGGACGATCATGCATCAAAGATAATGCTTTACTAATCGCAGGATCACGTAAAGCGACAATCCAGCTTTTATGTTCGATGGTTGCCTTTGCCAACCAAAACCGTATTGACCACACCAATAGAAGATCGATGATTCGTGAAAGCATCACTTGACTACCAAGGCTAGGATGCTCAAGCTCAAGCTTTATCGCAGCAACAGTCATTGGCACCCATTCTGCAATTTTACCAGTATCATTATGCGATGGGACATGGATATAGCGAGGCAACCCCTCGATTATGGCTGCACCATAAATTCCGCTGAGTTTAAAAATACAGCTAATCACAGCGGCTGCTTGGTTTTCAGCATCCAACAATTCAATCGTGTGTTCTCCAGTTGAAGGTAGAACAATAATATCCCCTGCTTTTAAAACCAGATCTAGATTAGAGTTTGCTACTTTAAGTCTACATGTCGCCTGCTGAACGATATGGATATATGCATAATCCTGTTTAAAGCTTAACTGTTGTTGATCTGTAAATCGCGCGAAGTCATAGATCTCACCTGATATTTTTGCAAACTGGTAAATATCAAAGAATATATCCGTTAAAGCACTTTTTTCAGCATATTTATCTCTCATTCTTTGTCACAATTCCTAAAAAGTGTTTCTGCAAAAACATTGGTGTTTCTGTTATTGTTAAAGTGAATTTAAACATGAATAATCGTTTATAGAAGCTTTTTTGAGTATAAAAATTACATTCAGTATCTATCCAATCTTTATACAAAAAGTCTTCAATCATTTAGCTCAACAAATACAATAGCATTTAGCTAGGAGACACACATGAGTAATAAACCGACAATTATATTCGTACACGGATTTTGGGGAGGCGCTGCTCATTGGAGTAAAGTGGTAACTGAGCTGTCTCACCGAGGATATGAATCATTACGTGCAGTAGAACTCCCGCTGAGCTCACTGGCTGAAGATGTTGAACGAACAAGAAAAATGATTGCGCAAGTTAAAGGAGATGTGCTTCTGGTTGGTCACTCATATGGTGGCGCTGTAATTACTGAAGTTGGCAATCAAACGAATGTGGTAGGCCTGGTTTATATTGCTGCTTTTGCACCTGACTCAAACGAAAGCCCTGGTGGCATTACTCAACAACATTTACCTGAGGCTGCACCAAACTTAGAACCAGACAGTGATGGTTATCTCTGGCTTAAAGCAGATAAATTCCATGAAAGTTTCTGTCAGGATTTAACCAAAGATGAAGGGTTTGCAATGGGTGTCACCCAAAAAGCGCCAGTAGCAAGCACTTTTGCCGATACGATTTCCACGCCAGCATGGAAAACGAAACCATCTTGGTATCAAATCTCGACTCAAGATCGAATGATCCACCCTGAAAATCAAAAAGTCATGTCTGCACGCTTAAATGCAAAAAAAGTGATTTCGTTAGATGCAAGCCATGCTTCTTTGGCATCACATCCAAAAGAAATTTCAGACTTGATTGAGGAAGCTGTCAGCTTTCTTGCTCAATAAATGATGAATGAATAGAGGGAATCAATGGATTTCCTCTATATCATAGGCCCATTTAAAACTTAGATTTATTGAAATTCAATTTGGCTATATAAATGCCTAAATTAGAATTCAGTAATAAAACCTCTACAACACTTTAAAACCGATGCTCCAGCTTTAAACTAACATTATGTTTATCATAAGAATATAGCCACTCTACATTGCTGTTATTTTGATTATATTGATAAGTGAGATTAGGTGTTAAACCATAAAAAGCCCAACGAGGTGCACTTAAAATCAAAGTATAATTTTGTTCAAAATCATGTCGTCTAGCCTCCAACACCGGAGTAAATTTATCAAATTGACGCCAACGGAAAGAACTAAATAAATTTGCGTTAAAACCTGAGTCAAAGTTTTTGGAAAGGCCCAAACGCACGCCTTGTTGTTGATAAGCTGTGAAATATTGCTCTTGGGTATTATGGTCGACAAAATCCAGTCCGCCAAATAGGGTCCAGTTTCTCGGTAAAATTTTCCAAAAGGTTGAATAGACTGAATATTCTACGCCATCTTGGCCTTTATACTGGGAATAATTTATATCTTTCATTTCGGCTTCTAACTTGACAGCTTTGTCGTTAGAGATAAAACGCATCCACTCACCCCTTAGCCCATAGGCACTATACAGCGGGTCGTGGGCATAGTATTTATGTTCAAATACGGGGGCAATCAAGACTTGATTACGTTCGTTGTAATAACTATAACCCGCATTTAAGTTAAAAGTTAATTCATTATAATCTGTCTGCTCTGGGTAAACTTGACCATAGAATAATCCACGCAATGCAATACCATGTTGTCCAGAAAGCGACCATCGTTTAGTTAAGGTCGCTTCATAGTCCAAACCTTGTGCACTGATCGCATCAGGTGTGCCACGCTTTAATTGTTCAACAGGCACTACTTCCTTGGTCACTGGATCAATACCGTAGTAAGTAATAATGTCGTATTTATCGGAAGCATTATTGATATTGCTGGCATAGCGTGAACCAAAAGCCAATGAACCATGCCATTCATCTCGTTGTTTAAGCCCTTTGAGATACATCTCTACGGTTTGACCAATACCTTGGGCAGCGGGATCTGTAGATAGAGCCAGTTGAGATTGAATGTGTTGAAATAACTGTTGACCTTGCTGATTTTTTTGTTGTTCAGTATAGACACGAGCCAGTTCAAGTTGAGTCATTAAATTATTCGATTGAATCTCTAGACTGTGTTTTAGTTTACTCTCAGCTAAACTTAAATTCCCCTGTGTTCGTGCCATGACGCCCTCAGCGAACTCAGTCAAAGCCTGATCATAATTTGGAAATTTTTTATATTTTTCAAGATAGCTTAAAGCCACTTGCCATTGTTTTTGCATCACTGCCAAGTAAAGTGCATATGCAACTTCTGCGGGTTCATCCTTAACCACATATTCTTGACCTTGTATGATCAGATTCGGTAATGCTTGTGTGTTCTTAGGGTCTTCTGATTTGAGTAGTTTCTTATCATTTTGATATTGCTGTTGGCTAATTTCCTGATTTAACCTGATACTGGTATCATCCGCTGCATAAACACATTGTCCACACTGCAATACGGCACCAAGCAATACTATTTTTTTCATCTATAAACTCACCAGATAGAATAAAAAAAGAAAGACTTACCGAAGTAAGCCTTTCTCATTTAAATCATTATTTTTTTCCACCAAAAGCAACGTCATGCACATTATTGTTAAATGTTGCAATTCCAGCTAAGCTGCTTTGGCTATTATAGAATTGACCTGAAACTGTCCCTGCACCAGCTGACGGATTAGTCGTCCAAGATGCATTTGAACCACTAATCGTTGCGTCGTTATTAATTGTTGCAGTACCCAAATTAAAGGTACGTGAACTATCGCTCAATGAACCCGTTAACTGTTTGGTTGCAAAGTTAGCAGTAAAAGTACCTGACAATAAATTAGAGCCATTATAATTATTGACACCTTGAACACTATAATTTGCAGTACCTGTAGACGGTACGCTGGTATCCGCATCTTTACCATTGTAATAAACAGTGTGTGTTGCTGGATCAACCGTACCTAAACGCTTACCGCTGGCATCTTTGGCTTCGGCATTCCACTCACCAAACCAGACGTCTTGTGTAGGCACTTGTTTATAGTTAGCATAACCAATCCCAGCATGAGACGCTGGAAGCCCAGGTAAGTACGGGCTTAGACGTACAACACCATTGCCATCTGCATAGCCATTAAAACCTGAGAATGCAACAATTGCACCGTTATAAAGAGTGTTAACACCAAAACCAACACCTGAGTTTGGATGAGTCGGTCCAAGTGAACCTGTAGAACCAACTACAATGTTACCAATATCACTTGATTCACCTACAACAGCTGCTTGTGCAACACCGACTAAACCAACAGATAGTAAAATAGCCAATGAGATAGATTGAAGTTTCATTTTAAGTTCCTCGATTTGAGTTTAAAGTTTTATCATTAAGAATAAAAACAAAAGTCTTAATGATTATCATTAAAATAAAACATGTGCTGCACTGATTTTAATATTTAAATTCAAGTGTAAAATCAAGGAGTACGTGTCTTATTTTCCACACATTTATTGCATTTGGTGTGCAATAAATTCGGTTAATTACCTCTAAGTTCCTTAAAACTTATGGGTAATGCTTAGCTTAAATGTTCGACCTGGTGCTGCAATTGCCGAACGAGTTAATGGATCAATATAGAATTCGTCAGTGAGATTAGTCCCCACCAGTTCAAATAAGGTGTCTTGTTTAAGTCGATAATTGATATAAGCATCCACAATGGTCATTGAGTTCCATGCCAAAGGGGTATTGGCGTAATAACTCATCTCTATATCGTTATAGTTTTTCGTTTCAGGATTTTCATACTTATGGTGATAACTCGCACGAGTTCCGACTTCAAGTTTTTGATCAAAGAATCGTCCACCAAGTGTTAAATTCACTGAATATTTTGGGGTTGCCATACTGACTAAATATCCGCCTACAAATCCATCATCAACACAACGATTTAATAAAAACTGGTGGCTCGCCCCTAGAAGCATCGCTGAGTTTTCATCACAAACTTTATTTTTAAAACGATAATTGGCACTTAAGTCAGTAAAGAAACGCCCATTGTCAAAGCGACTTTGCAGTTCTAATCCTTCTGTGGTAAGGCTATCGACATTGCTAAATGCCAAAGTTGGACTACGTTCAATCGCATTCTTGGTTTTGTTATAGTAATAAGCCAACTTAATATCTGCATAACTGCTATTTTTAAATAACTCAGATAGATTATGAACATAGGCAAGTTCATAATTTGATGCATGCTCTGGTTGCAACTTATAACCACTTAAGGTTCCAGAAAACCCAAGCGTGCTTTCAAACATACTTGGCATTCTATAAGCTTCGCTATAACGTAAATACATTCGACTATTTGGGCTAAAATTAACCGTTGCTGAAGCTGTCGGTGTCCAACCATGATCTTTGCTTTTTTGCACACCTGTTTTTGCTAAGTCAATATCTTCATAACCGCTAGGAATGCCACTACCAGAATAATATCCATAATCCCGACCTTGTACTAAGGTCCCATTTAAAAAGGGATTATTGGCAATGGTTAATTTTCCACGGTTATCCATTTTGTAATCAATTTTATTAGATTTCTGATAAATTCGACTTAAAATTCGAGCCTGCTTGCGCTCATCAGTCCAACCTTCCGCTAAAGCAAGAGCCTCTATACTTTCTCGTGTTTGCTGTTCAAGTTCTGGTGTCATATTTGGGCGTTTAGTAAAATAAGTCATACTTAATGCCGTGGCTTTTTTAATCAGGCTAAACTGGGGATCACCCGCATTGACTCGTTCATTAAGAAAATCATCAAAGGCCCAATAGTTTTGATATCTTGCACCAGCGTTTAAATTCAGCCATGAGACAGGTTGATAGTCAAAGTTAAAATTAAATTCTTTTTCTTCTCGACGACCTGCTCTCGGTAACATCCTATAACCCGAATTTGTTCCGTTAATATTCGGGTCTTTATAAATATCATCCGAACTAAGTTTTTCTTTTTGAAAACTCCCCCCAACAGTTAAACCCAGATTAGACAGCAATTTAAACTTATTACTTAAGGTCATTCCTTGGCGAGTATTATCTGAGTTTGCGGTAGCACTGTTCACAAAAACACCCAAGTTTGCATTGGTATCATTGGGAAATCCACCTGAACTATAAGTATGGCTCTTGGTATCAGTTCGCCAAATATTGCCGTAGAAATCGACTAAATTATTGTTTTTAGGTTGATATTTGTATTCCATATTATAGGCTTTGGAGTCGATATGACTTAAAGGCCATTGTGGTACCCCTGCTTTATTTTTGACGACTTCACCCCAAGCAATTCGTGAAGGTAAAATTTCTCCATTGATGATTGAACTGTCCCGATAACCGAACTCTAAACGCTGTTCATCTGTGGGTTTCCACGCCGCTTTTAACAAATAAGATTCTGTTTCAAGGGATGTATTGGGAACTTCTGTACCTCCTGGGTAAACTTTGGCAAGGTATGGAACGTAATTAAATCGTCCTGTGGCAGGTTTATCATAAAAATCACTGCCATTTTTTCCTGCAAAGTGATTGCCTTTATTACGATAAGCATAAGCAGCCAAAACTTCAAAATTATCACTACGTCCCGCCAAAGCAATACGTGTTGCAACATCATCGCCTGAATAAATATTATTTTCTTTATTCTGACGTGCTACTTTAAATAAGGATGGATCATAATAAGGCTCGAACACTGGATTGCCTTGCCAGTCCGTTCCTGTAGCTGGATAATTTGGATTATCATAAATGCTTTGACCTGTGAGTAATTGTGGTTCTCTAGGTTTCACTGCATTGCTGCTGGTTTCTACTTTTATCTCCCCACCAAAATTTTTACCTTCCTTTAAAACATCATCTACAGCTAGAGTATGAATAACGACCGCACCACCCACACCTGTATTTACATTGCGTGTGATGGAAGGCCCCTTAATGACTTGTAACCCACCGATTAAATTAGGGTCAATATAACTCCGATTATTCGCACCGTTATAACCACGCCATACAGTGAGTGCCTGTTCTGTCCCATCAATAAGGACAGGAACACGGCCCGGCCCTTGAACACCACGGATACTTGGATCTAAAGCACCACTGTTTCGGGCATCACCACTGTATACTCCGACCATTCCCTTGAATAAGTCTGCTGGCTGAGCGCCTTTATATCGTTCTATTTGCTCTTTGCTGGCATAGACGCTAGAAATATCTTGATCATAAACATCATTCTGCCCTTTTGTATCGCGACTGACAGTGCCAAAAACAGTCATTGGGCTAAGTTGTACGACATTTTCTTGATCAGCTATCATCGGCTGAGATTGTACTGGAATGGGTCTAATTTCAGCTTTATCCACATGCTTCAATATATAGCCATTTCCAACTTTCACCACAGTAAACTCGGTTGCTGCTAAAATATGTTGAAAGCCGTTTTCTAAATTATATTGTCCGCTTAAACCTAAGCTACTTTTACCTTTAAGCTGATTTGCATCAATTGCAATCGAGGTCCCCGCTTGCTCGGCAAAGGTATTCAGAACACTGGCAAGTGAACCCGCTGGAATATGATATGACTGCGTTTCTGTACTGAGCGCATAACTGCTTTGTGTCGCGACTGTTGTTGCTACACCCACACAAACGAGATGAATCGCCAATGCCAATGATGTCACTTTGAAAGAATATTTTGGATGCTTTTGACCGCAAACAGCTTCACTCATTTTACGCTCCAGTAAATGTAAATAAGAATCATTCAATATATTAAATTAAATGTATTCCTAATATTTGCTTCTACTTACTATGACGCTTCAGAATTGAAAAAGTGGAACCATTTATTCAAAATAAATTTAAATTATCTATCTTTTATTTTTCTAAGTTTATTATTAATTATATTTATCAAACAATTAGTAAAAAACGATATAAATTTTAGGCCTAATTTAAAGCTAAACAGCATGATTCAAACCAAGTGCTTAAATCATGCTGTTTATTGCAAAGTCACAACTGTGAAATATGGGGTGATTTGATAGACATTTAGCTGAGGGAATACACTGCTTAATAATTGCAATGCACTTTCGGTATGATCTAAAGGCAATACAGCATTGACCTTAATTTTCTCTAACTTAGCAGCGTTAAATATAATTTTTTCTTTGCTGTTTCGATTCAACTCATTTAGCACTTTTGACAAAGACATATTTTCAACAATCAAATGCCGTTGATTCCATTTCTGCTGTTCATTGTATAAATTAAAAGTATGTATAGGTTGTATACCATTTCGATCAAGTATGACTTCTTGCCCTGCTGTCACAATCACAGAAGATGCTTTGGTTTGATCTTCGTCTTGTTTCGAGGACTGAACTTTCACTTTGGAATGTAGCATTTTAAGCCCAGTCGCATCTGGCTGATATTGAACACTAAATGCAGTTCCCAATGCTTCAATTTGACCATGTTGGGTTTTGACAATAAAAGGACGGGCTTTGTCTTTGGCCACATCTACAAATATTTCCCCTTGAACCAACTCCACAACACGCTGATTTGCTGAGAAGTCCAGATTAACCGCACTCTGACCACTGAGTTTAAGTTGTGAACCGTCTGCTAAGGTTTGGGTTTTCCATTCTCCCGCATGATTTTTAATATCAGCGGTTAGATATGACACTGGATGATAAATAAAATAACTATAAATACCCCCTACACAACACAATATCACCGTTAAAATTCCACCATAGCGCATATTTTTTTGCTTACGGGCACTATGCAAACCTGTTTTTAAGACAGATTGGGTCATTTTCTGTTGTTGTGGAGTCTGTACCAGTTTTTGAATCGAAGTAATATATTGCTCGATATCTTGAGCAATTTTTTGGCGTTGTGGACTCTTGCTTTTCCAAGCATCAAAATCTGTTTGCGCTGTTCTTTTGAGTAAGTCATCATCGGTACTCAGCAGCACAATCCATTCCGCTGCTTCTTCGATTAATTGTTGCTTACTCTTCTCTTCTTCAATCATTTACTCAAACAAATCCTTCTCTTGTTTCAGTGCGTAGCATTGCACAAGGCAAGTTGCTAGATATTTTTGAATCATCTTGGTTGAAACACCAATGATTTCTGCAATTTCTTTATGGGTTAAACCTTCAAAATAATGTAGCACAAAAGCTTGCTGTGCTTTTTCAGAGACGCGTATCAAAGCCTGACAAATCTGGTCAATCGCTTGAACAACCTGAAGTTGATCTTCTGGCGAAGGAATTGTATCCAGCATATATTCCATCTGACTCAATTCATTCAGATAGGCTTGTTCTATGCGCTTACGGCGCACCTGATCAATCATTAAATTTCTAGCAATGGTCACCAGATATGCACGAGGTTCTTTTACTCCAAAAAGTTCATCACGCGTTTGCAGAATTTTAATAAACGTATCTTGTACCAAATCTGCAGCTTGCTCACTATTGCCTACTTTTTTTCTAAGCCATTGATGCAACCAAGATTGGTGATTACGGTACAATTGATCTACAAATGCAGGATTTTTGTTCACAATAGGATCAACTCTTTGACGGTCTGTTAAATGATAATAATTATCATTTAAATGTCAAGACACTCTGAGAGAAATTCCCCGTATATATGATTATTTTTTAGTTCATGTACATCCTTATGTTCTATTTGATCGTTTAATATACTTAAAAAATAAAGTTAAATTATCAATAGTTAATGCACATTGAACCTCAATATCTTGGTTATCATTCAGTGTAAATTCCGATTTATTATT
This sequence comes from Acinetobacter sp. 1125_18A, assembly GCF_052824985.1. Lineage (NCBI taxonomy): Bacteria > Pseudomonadati > Pseudomonadota > Gammaproteobacteria > Moraxellales > Moraxellaceae > Acinetobacter > Acinetobacter sp. 1125_18A. The sequence continues at coordinate 227,110 of NZ_VTDG01000004.1, read as the reverse complement.
TATGGATATTTTTATCATAAAATAATCTACCCTTTGGCATGTTGTTTTAATGACTACAATAAGGACAAGAGGGTTTTTCTATAACAAGATGATATGAACTTGCACCATGTTCTAAAATAAGTCCTCGAATTTGCTGCTCTAAAGCCTCATCATTAATTTGTTGCAACTGACTACACTTTTTACAATATATTCTCATATTGGTTTGACTTCCCTTGAATGAATATAATGCTTGTTCACTGCCCAGCTTAAATTTAACCAACAATCCTGCTTTAACAAGCTGTTTCAGGGTTTGATAGACACCAGCAAAAGATAATTTTTTCACTTTTAAATCTGGACTATACAAAATTTCGGCTGCTGTCAGCTCTCGTTGTGCATTTCTTAAAATATTCAGTACAGTTAATCGTGTTGTGGTTACTTTTAAGTTTGCTTGCAACAGCAAGCGTTTAAGTTCTTCAGTATTTTTATAATATTCAAAGATTTCCATCCTGAGATTATCCTCATCTATGCTTTTAACCACATCCACAATTGCACACAAACCATCATCAAAACAATGGTCCCTACTGCCCATGGATGAGGCACAGTCCAAATTAAAATTCCAGCAGCCACACTCATACTGGCCAAAGAAAATAGTTTTACTTTTACAGGTAAAGTTCGTTTGAGTTGCCATTGCTGTAAAATTGGAGCAATGACTTTATTATTAACAATCCACTGATGCATTCGCTGCGAACCCTTTGCAGCAAACAACGTCGCAAGAAAATAAAAATCAAACGTAGGCAAACCAGGAACCACCAAACCGATCGTCCCTAAGACCAGACATAACCCCGCCAGTGCAATACAGATCCAGCGAACCAACCATGACTTCGCCAATCTCGGCTCCGACATAGAAATACTGGTATTTAGATTGGTCTCTGACCCCGTTTGCTTCATTGCTTGATTTCCTTTATCCATCATCAATTATTTATTTCAGTGTTTTTAATTGTGCTAAAAGTTCACCAAAACGATGAAAGCCTTGCATAGCTCCCTCAATAATCAATTGCTGTTCCTCTAAACTAAAATTTGCATCATCTAGGGTTTGCTTGAAACGCTTCCACACTAATCCACGACCCTCTGGATATGCTGCTAAGTTACGTGCAGCAAAATCAGCATTAAAGCCAAATCTAGCCTGAGCCTCTTTGAGTAAAAATGCTGCGCCTAAGGTTGAACCTTCTGAAACATAAATCCAGCCCAAAGATTGTGGAAAACTAATTTCATCTGTTGCAATACCCTGCTGCTGAGGCGTTAAACCTAAATCAGCCAAGTCTTGTAAAGCTGCATCGGAACGCCCACGCACATCTAAATCGGGAATCAATTGTTCAACCTGTGAATCTTGATAAAGATGTTCAACATCTTTCTGAAAATAATATTGCGACAGGGTGAATTGCGCATAATTCTCTTTACTCTCAAACGCGCCTGATTGCTGCATCAAAATTTCCATACGTTCATGCTCTGCCAGTGTTTCTTGTTTCAAGCGTTGCATTAAACTACTGCTGATCACTTTTTCTGTTGATGCGTTCATAAAAACTCCTAAATAAACCCTTTCATTGTTTAATGATCCAATCAGCGATTACGACCAAGCTTAAGCTGAATGGGAAAATCCACCACGATTGCCAATGCTTCACCATTGACAATATGTGGTTTAAATTTTGCTTTTTGTGCAGCTTGTATAGCTCTTTCATCCAAACTACTAATGCCTGAGCTTTGCTTTACTCTGACATCTATTGGCTGCCCTTGTGGATTGATTTTGATGGTGAGAACCAACAAGCGCTGCTGGTTTTGCAATTCGCGATCATCGTAATTAAGCTTGCCAAAGCTGAGTACATCAACCCGACTCACGGGAAGGGGTTGCTGTGGTTGAGAAGTAGAGGCAGCGTTTTGTTCTTTTTTATTGTCTTTGCCTGCTTCACCACCTGCACGTTTGGCTATCTCATTTGACTGACCTGAAGCAGTCTGTTCAGTATTCGCAGATGATTTTGTTTCCGTGAATGTTTGTGTTGACTGACGATTTGATTCAGATTTACTTTCCGTCTGTTGATCGGTTAGTTTTTTTTCTTGTGTTTTCGTTGTCTGTTGTGTTGTTTGATCCATCTTCAACTTTTTTGACTCAGTACTATGTATCACTTTGACCTGTTGTTGATGTTGTACCGCTGTTGCTACTGTAGATTGAGGTTGTGCTTTTGATTGCGTTGCAGCTTGCTCTGATGCCATCTGCAGCTTTGTACTGCTTTGTTGTACAACATCGGTTTTGTTCAAGCTGATAAAACGAATTTGAATCGCATTTTCAGGTGAATGTGATTCAATACGAACATCTGTTTTTAAATAAGACAAAGACCATAACAACAATATATGACTGATCACTACCCCACAAAGCGTAGAGTATTTTTGCTTATCATTTGAAGCGAGAATTACAGCAGACATAGGCTTAGATACAGCACAAATAAATGTAGCGCATTTGCTGAGTGCTGGATAAAACCCTGTGCTTTTCTTGTCTGCTCAATCTATTGTATTGCGTTGTACTGTTCATGAATCCTTCCTGCTTCGTCTATCAGATCAATTGCCGTGAATTTAAAAAACACTGCCTTTATCTATATAGACGAATGAGAAGGCAAAAATGCCTAATGAGAAATGTAATTAAATGTAAATAAGAATGGTTTAGAAGAGGTAATTTGACGATAAAACAGTGGGCCACTGAACGTATTTATTTAAATGTAAAAAATAAACTTATATAAATAATGCAGTTAAAACAACTGACCTGTATATCTAAAGAAAACTATACGAGATAAAAATAATAGGAAGAAAAATTAGGTCATCTAAATGAATGCATATAATAAATGCGGTTATTCGCTAGAAATATTGTAGAGAACAAATGCTTATCCTCTACAAAACACAAGACTAAAAATTAAAAGCTTAACGCAGAGCGCTTAAGGCAGTTTACGTACAGGTAAAGCTTTGCCACGTAATTTCTCAACAGCACTGAGAATAAACACAAAAAATACTGGGACAAAAAAGATTGCAAGTATCGTCGCACTGACCATACCACCAAAAACCCCTGTACCAATCGCATGCTGAGTTTCAGAGCTTGCACCTGTAGCAATCACCAATGGAATTACACCAGCGGTAAAAGCCAACGATGTCATCAAGATCGGTCTTAAACGAAGTTTGGCAGCTGCAACAGTGGCTTCAATCAGAGTCATTCCTTCTTCTTTTAGCATTTTGGCAAATTCAACAATCAAAATGGCATTTTTTGCAGATAATCCAATGATGGTAATTAAACCCACTTTAAAGAAAATATCATTGGGAATTCCTCGGATCCATACCGCAACCACTGCACCAATCATACCTAAAGGTACAACCAACATCACCGACAATGGAATCGACCAACTTTCATAGAGTGCAGCAAGGACGAGGAAAACTACCAACATTGACAATGCCAATAAGAAATTGGTTTGCGCTTCTGACTGTTTTTCCTCCAAGGATTGCCCTGTCCACTCATAACCAATTCCTTTTGGTAATTGCTCAATCAGTCGCTCCATTTCCTTCATCACTACCCCTGAAGAAACCCCTTCTGCGCCTGCCCCTGCAATACTCAATGATGGTCGTCCATTATAGCGATTGTATTGCTGCGGAGACTGTGTCCACACAGGTGTAACAATCTCAGAGAGTTTAACCAGTGCTCCAGTCTTGTTAACCACATTCAAATTTAGAATATCAGTGACTTTCATCCGTGAATCAGCATCGACTTGAACAATCACTTGCTGCATTCGTCCCTGATTTGGAAAATCGTTGACATACATTGAGCCCATTGAAGATGAAATGGTATCTGTCACATCAGCAAAATTCACACCTAAAGCTTCTGCCTTATTACGATCAATTTTTAAATCGACATTACTACCTGGCGGTAAACCCTCTGGATAAACATAAGCCAGTTTTTTACTGGTTGCTGCAAGACCAATCAACTGCGCTTGTGCCTCATTCAAAGCTTGCATTCCAAGATTACCGCGATCTTGTAAACGTAAAGTAAAGCCCGAAGTTGTTCCCATTTCTTCAATTGCCGGCGGTAAAACAGACATAATCGTACCTTCTGCACTTTCTGCCATTGCCGTATTTACAGCGTTAACTTCATCTGCAGCGGAGGTATTTTTGTCTTTAAAATCTTTTAAATTTGTAAAGGCAATGGCAGTGTTATTGCCAGAACCACTAAAGCCAAACCCGAGTACAGAAACATTTTCCTTAATACTTTCTCTGCTTTTTAAATGTTCCTCAAACGATTTTACAATGGTCAATGTCCGCTCTTGACTGGCATCTGCAGGCAATTGAAATGAGGTGATAAATGAGCCTTGGTCTTCTTCTGGTAAAAAAGCAGTTGGGATCGATTTAAACGCAAATACTAAGAAACCTGTCAGAACAACAAATACAATCATCACAGTAAAAATGTGTTTCAACAATTTCACTAAAATTGCTTCATACTTTTTATTGACGCGGTCAAAAAAGCGATCAAACCACGCAAAGAAGCCTTTTTTCTGATGATCTGCTTCAATCGGTTTTAACAAGGTTGCACAAAGTGCAGGGGTTAAGGTCAGTGCTAAAAATGCTGAGAATGCAATGGATACCGCCATGGTCACTGTAAATTGTCTATAGATAATCCCTACCGAACCACTGGCAAAGGCCATCGGTAAAAAAACCGCCACCAGTACCAAGGTTATCCCGATGATTGGACTGGTAATTTCTTGCATTGCTTTAGAAGTGGCATCAACAGGTGATAAGCCTTCCGTTGCCATGATGCGTTCCACATTTTCAATCACCACAATCGCATCATCGACAATAATACCGATGGCTAAAACCATACCAAACATGGTTAAAACGTTGACCGAAAAACCACTGATCAACATCACTGCAAATGTGCCTAGAAGTGCAATCGGTGCGACAATTGAAGGAATCAAGGTGTAACGAATGTTATGTAAAAACAAATACATAACAAGAAAAACCAACACCATTGCTTCCAGCAATGTCATGATTACTTTTTCAATCGAAATCTTAACAAACGGTGCAGTATCATAAGGAATCGAATATTGCATTCCCTTTGGTAAAACCTTGCTCAACTCCTCAACTTTTGCTTTGACCGCTTCAGATGTCTTGACTGCATTCCCCCCTGGGCTCATTTGAATCGCCAAAGCGGTTGCTGGCTTTCCATTTTCTAAAATAGAAAAACTATAGGTTTGCGCCCCAAGCTCCACCCGTGCAACATCTTTAAGTGTGACTTGTGCGCCACTCTGATTGGCACGCAAAGTAATATTTTGAAATTCTTCGACTGTACTTAATTGTCCTTCAGCCGTTAATGGCAGTGTAATCATCTGTCCTTGGACCGCAGGCAAACTCCCGACACTTCCCGGAGATATCGGCGTATTTTGTGCTTGAATGGCATTTGTGACATCTTTTATCGACAACTGATAAGACACCAGTTTGTTTGGATCTATCCAAATACGCATGGCTTTTTCAGATCCAAAGGATTGGATACGACCAACCCCTTCAACCCGTTTTAATTCTTCAACCACATTTCGAACCAAATAATCACTTAAATCAATTTCTTTAAAGTGATTATTTGGTGAGTTGATTCCGACCATCATCAGAAATCCAGAAGATGCCGCTTCAACAATCAGGCCTTGCTGTCTAACTGATTGTGGCAATCTCGGTTCGATAGACTTTAGTTTATTTTGCACATCCACCTGAGCCAACTCTGGATCAGTCCCCGGTTTAAATGTGGCAGTGATACTCGCTTGACCACTGGCATCAGAGGTGGCGCTGTAATAAAGTAAATTCTTTACTCCCGATAACTCTCTCTCAATCAAGGTAACAACACTATCATTCAAGGTTTCTGGTGTTGCTCCCGGATAGGTTGCATAGATACTAATCGAAGGTGGTGCAACTGAAGGAAAACGAGAAATCGGCAACTTTGGAATACTTAAGACACCAAACAGAATAATAAAGAGTGCAATCACCCAAGCAAAGATTGGCCGTTTAATAAAGAACTGCGATATCATAATTTTTCTCCTGTATTCGAAGAAGACTGACCTGCCGTGCTTTGATCACTGCCCTTATTTTGTGCTTGCGTGCCCCCAACATCGGTTATGTATTGCGACTTCCACTGGGTTATTTTTAAAGGCTGTTCTGGCTGTTGAATTCGATCATGCCCCTCAACGATGACTTTTTCACCTGCTTTAATTCCACTATTCACCACATAGAAACCTTTATATAACTGCCCTAAACTCACTGGACGTGTTTCAGCAGTCTGATTTGCTTTTACAATCATCAGTTGTGCTTGACCTGAAATATCTCTTTGCACAGCTTGCTCAGGTACAAGTAAGGCATTGGGTTGTGATGCTCTGTTTAAACCGACTCTGACATACATCCCTGGCAATAATTTCCGTTGAGGATTATTTACTTCAACACGGATGGTCACGTCACCGGTATTGGGATCCACGCTAGTATCTGAGAATAAAATCTTTCCAGTCACTGGATATAATTTACCCTGACTATTGGATATGCTGACCTCAGCACCGCCACGTTGTAACAACGAACCATCATTCAAACGATCTTGCAATTGCTCATATTCAGAAATTGATTGTTTAACATCAACATAGACTTTATCTAACTGATGTACCAAAGCCATTGGATTGGTATCGCTGGTGCTGACCAATGCACCTTCGGTTACCAGCAACTTACCAATTTGACCTGAAATCGGGGCGCGTACAGTCGCATAGCGTAAGTTTAAATTTTGTCGTGCCAATGCTGCCTTAGTTTGAGCAACTTCGGCCAAAGCCTGTTGATAAGCAGCTTCTGTATTATTAAATTCCTGTTTACTAATGGCATTAGAAGGAAGCAGTTGTCGATATCGCTCCTGTTGGGTTTTTAGACGCACCACTTCTGCCTGTGCTTTTGCCAATAAAGCCTGATTACTATTGACATCTGCTTGAAGAATTTCCGAATTGATCTTAAATAAGGGTTGTCCAGCCTTAACTTCACTGCCTTGGGTAAACAGCACCTTTTCAATAATTCCGCCAACTTGTGGGCGAATTTCTGAAATTCGATAGGCTTGTACACGTGCAGGTAAGTTTTCAATCAAATGAATATCTTGCTGTTGAACGGTATAAATACTGACTTTGGCTGGTGCAGCCTGCTGTGCTTGTTCTGCTTCAGCATTTCCTGAGCGATTACATCCAGTTAACGCACTCCCACTTAAAACAACCAATAAAATAATAAAAAAATAAGGCTTAGGCATCATCTGCACCCAGAGTTCTAGATATGACGATTATTGGCAATATTTGTGTACTTAGCGTCACCAAAGTGTGGAGATTGTGTGGATATAGCCACTAAAAATAAATTATGATGGGCCTGTATCCATTTTAAAGTATCCAGCAATGGGCAATATTTCTTTTGCGTCTGATCCAGCCAGTAAACAAATTTTAGTCGTTGAAGATGATTATGATATCGGCGATATTGTGGAGCATTATCTGAAAAAAAATGGCTTCAATGTGCTTAGAGCACTTAATGGACAGCAAGCCATCGAAATACATGCGCAGCAACAGATTGATCTGGTGATTCTTGACGTGAAATTGCCGATCTTAAATGGTTGGGAAGTTTTAAATCATATTCGTCAATCCAAACAAACCCCTGTGATTATGCTGACCGCATTAGATCAAGAAGTGGATAAAGTCACAGCACTTAGAATCGGCGCTGATGACTTTGTGGTAAAACCATTTAATCCAAATGAAATTATTGCCAGAGTTGAGGCAGTATTGAGAAGAAGTGCAATGTCATCTCAGGCGAAAGCCCAAATCATTAGCTTTAAATCAATTGAAATTAATACAGAAACACTTTGTGTATACATTATCAAAGAACATTCGAAAGCACTGTTAAACCTTACCTTAACGGAATTTAAGATTCTTGCGTTGATGTCGCAAGCGCCCTACAAGGTTTTTACCCGATCAGAATTAATGAACCATTGCTTGCCTGATGGTGATGCCTTGGAGCGTACTGTAGACAGTCACATCAGTAAATTACGTAAAAAACTGGAAGATCATCATCAAACTGACTTACTGATCAATGTTCGTGGTGTTGGCTATCGTTTAAGGCAAAATGATGAAAAATAACATTGGAATTAGCCGCCAGCTGATTATCACCATGGCCAAAGTGAGCTTATTGACCACTTGTTTTTCCTTGGTGTTTGGCTATTTAACTTATTTTGTTGCCATCGAGTTTAAATTGGTCTCGCTAGAACAGTTAAATTCTGAGGATTGGTCATTTAATTTGATTGATCTGATCTGGATTTTACTGGTGACTTTATGCGGTTCATTAACTTCTGTTTATTTAGGATTAAAATTAGCGCAACGCTTTATCGCCCCGCTAAATTCTTTAGCCATTGCAGCAAGAGAAATTAGTTTGGGCAATCTTTCCGTAAGAGCGCAATTGGACAATCCCTCTTCTGTCGCTGAAATCACAAAGATGATCAATGATTTTAATCGTATGGCAGAAAAACTGGAAATCTCAGTCAACAATGCATCTATTTGGAATGCCGCAATTGCACATGAATTAAGAACACCTGTGACTATCTTACAAGGTCGCTTACAAGGCGTGCTTGACGATATATTTACCCCAGATAAAGCCTTATTAAAAAATTTGCTCAATCAAGTTGAGCAACTGTCATTTTTAATCGAAGATCTAAGAACCCTAAGTCTGGCGGATAATCAACAACTTCGACTTAACCTAGAGTCAGTTTGTCTATCTGACGTCATTACACAATCTGTAAACTTACTTCAAGACCGTTTTGATCAAGCAAAATTAGTCATCGAAACCGATCTATCAGATCAAGCCTGCTTTTTTGACCGACAACGGCTTGAACAGATTTTAATTGCGTTATTTGAAAATGAAATTCGTTATGCACAGGCAGGGATTTTACGGATTAGCACCCAAAAAAAATCAGAAGGTTTGGTTTTAACCATTGAAGATCAAGGACCCGGTATTGCAGATCAGCATATCCCCTTTATATTTGATGCGTTTTATCGACTTGAAGAATCCAGAGGCAAGAAGAATGGTGGCAGTGGTTTAGGTCTATCTGTTGTCAATGCAATTATGATCGCGCATGAAGGTCGCATTGAATATTCCAAGTCACAAGCTTTAGGGGGAAGTTGTTTTAGTATTTTATTTAAGCCCGACGATTTAAATAAAATATGAGATCAACATCCAAGTGTAAAATCGACTTCATTGAAACAAGCATTCAACTCATCTGTTTTAAATTGACAACTATCAACAACTATAGACAGATAACATAGCGGCCTGTAGCTGATCAAAGCGCTATCCAAACACATTTCTATGGCTATTGGTCTATGGTTATTGAGGCAAATTTGATTTTAACCTAGCGTAATTTTCTTTAAACGGTAATCCAATGTTGCTCGACTAATTCCAAGCATACGTGCAGCTTCTGAGACATTCTGTTGGCTTTTATCCATAGCGCTACGAATAATATTTTGTTCAAGTTGATCTAAAGAGAAATTCTCACTAAATAAATCCTCTACATTGATCACCGGTTGTGCAGTTTCACCCACTGCTTCTAAATCTTTATGTTGAGGAAACAAACTGTCCAATTTAATTTCCTGTTGATGATCGGTCAGTAAGGTGGCTCTTTCCAATAAGTTTTCCAACTCACGAATATTGCCAGGCCAATCATATTTCATCATAAAGTTTTTCGCTTTATCACTGAGCCCTTTTAGGGTCTTGTTATACATATTTTCAAAGCGTGCCAAAAAGTGATTAATCAGCAAGGGAATATCTTCTCTTCGCTCACGCAAAGGTGGAATAATCACAGGAAAAATATTTAAGCGATAATATAAATCTGCACGGAATTTTCCATCTTTAACGGCCTGCTCTAAATCCTCATTGGTCGCAGCAACGAGTCTGACATCGACTTGGCGGGTGCGACTATCTCCTACCCGTTCAAACTCACCTTCTTGCAGCATCCGTAATAACGCAGCTTGTGCGCGTGGTGAAAGCTCAACCACTTCATCTAGAAAAATTGTTCCGCCATGGGCACGTTCAAATTTTCCCATTCGAGATTGAACCGCACCAGTAAATGCGCCTTTTTCCACCCCAAACAGTTCTGACTCAATCAGATCAGGAGGAATACAGGCACAATTCACTGCCACAAATGGTTGCGCTTGGCGCTGACTGCCATTATGAATACCACGTGCAAATGCTTCTTTGCCAACGCCTGTTTCACCTTGTAATAAAACTGCGACTTTACTCCCTGCTGCTTTTTTAAGTAGATCACAGACTTTGCGATAGGCGACCGACTCTCCTACCGCATTAAACATGGTGTAATCACTTTCAGCATCGGTATAGATATTTTTCTTTAATTGATTGAGTTCCGCCTGTAAGGCAATGATTTCATCCGAGACAGCATCGGGTGACATAAAGCGAATCAACTCATCGGCATTTTCCCATTCACTCAACGGCTTTCCAATGATTCGACAATGCTCATCACCTTGAGCAACGCAATGTGTCTCCTGATAGATAATGGTCTGCCCCATGACAAAGCTGCTATAGCCACAGGCATAGCCCAATAACATCCAACAAGCAGGTTGATCTGAAGCACCAAACTCACTTAAATGCACTTCTGCTTCAAATGAATTAAGCCAGTTAAAATCAGCATAAAACTGTTTTAAATCATGACTTAAATGCAGCTCATTGACGTCAACCTGCACCATACCACGGATGCCATGCATTTGTGGTCCAGCCATAAAAGCTTCTGCTTCATTTAAATTTGGTCGTAGTTTTGAGGTCACTTCTGCATCGCGCATGCCAGCTTGGTAACCACAACGAATAAAAAAGCGTTTAGTGCGTTCAAGCCCCAGCATTTGATAGAGATCTTTTCTTAAAAAACCCAGAATACTGGTATGCATCAACAGCATTCGATTTTCATCAAACCAGATTTGTCCGTGTTGAGCATCAAAAACGATTTTATCGAGTAAATCTTGAATATCTTTGTTCTGTTCCAGTATTTTTTTATATACCTTCACATCTTTGGCTGGGGGCATGATATATCCATCCTTGGCTATATGTCTTTGTGAATGCAATCTTGATATTACCTAATTCTGAACCAAAAGCTTCACTACCTTTTCTTATATTTTCATACCTTTAAGGTATATTGTTTATATTTTAATCGATATCAAGTCGTTATTGGTTTTATAAACATTAACTCGACCTTTCCCATCAAAATCACTGTTTCATCTTTTGATGAAATCAGCATCTCTTTACGTTCATTATTTGATGAAAATAATGCTGTCGTACTTCATATCCTCATGAGAAAAAAACAATAAATAATTGAATTTTAATTAAATTTTAAAGTTGGCACGACTTTTGGAATATCTAGAGCAAACCTAGCACATGAGCATGAAGCTCTACATCGAAATTGTTTTGATGTTGATAAAAGGATAAGCACATGATTGACGCTAAACAGCCTACCGCATTGGTCAAATATATCCGTATTACTGGTGAGCGGAATGCCAAATTTGTCGAGTTCGATTTTGCCATTCAAGATCCTACGCTTTTTGTTGAACTGATTCTCCCCCAACAGGCTTTCCAGCATTTTTGTGAAATTAATCATGTCATTGAAATGACCGCAGAACAACAAGCTTGGAACGATGCGCAGGAAGATAAATGGCGTTATGGCATTGAACCGACTGTTTTAAATCATGCTCGCCAACATTCTGATCAAGAAGATCAGGCTTAATTCTACAAGGAGAAGCTAATGACTTTAGAAATTAAAACATCCAATTTGCAACCGATTCGTCAGACTTATGCGTATATCGAACGCCGTTTTGGAGCCAAGCCCGCAACACGCTACCAAGAAGTCAGCTTTGATATTCAAGCTTCGACAAACTTTCACTATCGCCCTTTGTGGAAACCAGACAAAACCTTAAATGATAAAACCCATACGGCTTTGCAAATGCAAGATTGGTATGCATTTAAAGACCCTCGTCAATTTTATTACGGTGCTTATGTGCAACATCGTGCACGTCTGCAAGATACCGCTGAAAGTCATTATGCTTTTTTTGAAAAACGTCAGTTGGTCAATAATCTCAGTGATGAAGTGAAACAAAAAATCATCCAGTGTTTATTACCTTTTCGCTATGTCGAACAAACGGCCAACTTACATATGATGTCAGGCAGTGCCTATGGTTATGGCACCGTCATCACCCAAGCATGTATTTTTGCAGCAATGGATCGTCTCGGTATGGCGCAATACATTTCACGTATTGGCTTAATCCTCGATGGCAATACAGGTGAATCATTACAGCAAGCCAAACACGCTTGGCTAAATGATGAAACTTGGCAACCCTTACGTAAACTTTGTGAACAAAGCCTAACCGAACAAGACTGGTTCAAACTTTACATTCTGCAAAATCTGTTGATTGACAGCATGTTACAAGAGCTGGTTTTTGGACAGCTGGATGAATGGCTGGTTGAAAATGGCGGGCGTGATATTGCCATTCTTACTGAATTTATGAAGGACTGTTTAACTGATTTAGCGAAGTGGTCAGACAGTGTTTTAAAAACTGCTATTTCAGAATCTGAAGACAATAAAACCCTGATTCAATCATGGATCACGGAATTACTACCCCAAGTTAAACAGGCATTTAGTGCTTGGGCACAAACCGCACTCACGGATTCAGGGATTGATTCAGGTCTAAATAAGATCTCTGAACGTAGCAAAAAAGCCGGCAACATTTTACTCGATTTAGCAGCATAAGGATTGCCAACATGACCTCTAAAGTTTATTTAGCATTGCAAGACAATGACACCTCACGCTACATCATTGAAGCGATTGAACAGGACAATCCTGAAGCAACAATTCAATATCTTCCCGCGATGATTCGAGTCGAAAGCACTGGCGAGCTGGTAGTACGGGCAGAAACAGTATCAGAAAAACTTGGGCAAAACTGGGATATCCAAGAACTACAACTCAACATGATTACCTTGGGTGGCAATGTTGATGAAGATGATGACAGTTTTACCTTGAAGTGGAACTAAGCCGCACTTCCCCTAGATTTAAAGCATAAATAGCAGGCAGCTGCATGTAAGTTAAAGGATGATCAAAATGAATAGTCAAGCCAAAGTAAACAATAAAAAGCTCAATGCCAAAGAACGTTATCGGATACTCACCCGTGATCTAGATTGGGACTTTTCCTATGCAGATCGTAAAGATGCCTTTCCGTATGAAGAGTTTGAAGGCATCAAAATTACCGACTGGTCGAAATGGGAAGATCCTTTCCGTTTAACCATGGATAACTATTGGAAATACCAAGCAGAAAAAGAAAAGAAGCTATATGCCATTTTTGATGCTTTTGCACAAAACAATGGGCAAATGAATGTTTCAAATGAACGTTATGTCAACGCGATTAAATTGTTTTTAACCGCGGTAACCCCGCTTGAGTATCAAGCGTACCAAGGCTATGCCCATGTTGGGCGTCAGTTCAGTGGCATTGGTGCACGTATCGCCTCGCAAATGCAATCCATTGATGAATTACGTCATGTACAAACCCAGATTCATGCGATGAGCCATTACAACAAGTTCTTTGATGGCTTCCAAGACTGGGCACATATGCATGACCGTGTCTGGTACTTGTCTGTACCTAAATCATTCTTTGAAGATGCACGTTCAGCGGGGCCTTTTGAGTTTTTATTGGCAATCAGCTTTGCCTTTGAATATGTCCTAACTAACTTATTGTTCGTTCCTTTCATGTCGGGAGCAGCTTACAATGGTGATATGGCAACCGTAACATTTGGCTTTAGTGCACAATCAGACGAAGCACGCCACATGACGCTAGGACTGGAAATTGTAAAATTCTTACTGGAACAGCACGAAGATAATGTACCAATCGTACAAGAATGGATTGATAAATGGTTCTGGCGAGGAACTCGCCTGCTCTCCATCGTCGGCATGATGATGGATTACATGTTGCCCAATAAAGTCATGTCATGGAAAGAAGCTTGGGAAACTTATTTTGAAGAAGCAGGTGGCGCTTTATTTAAAGACTTAAGTCGCTACGGGATTCGTATGCCGAAATATAGTGAAGTGATTAGCAAAGAGAAAGAACATGTTTCGCATCAAGCATGGTGGATTTTCTATAACTTCGGTCATGCAGCAGGCTTCCATACGTGGATCCCAACAGATGAGGAAATGGATTGGCTCTCAGAAAAATATCCTGACACGTTTGATAAATACTACCGCCCACGTTGGGAACTTGCTCGAAAAATGGAAGCTGAAGGTAAACGCTTCTATAGCGCGGGTTTACCACAATTGTGCCAAGTGTGCCAAATTCCAATGACCTTTACTGAAATGGATGGTGACCCAACGCTATTTAGCTACCGCGATTCAATTTACAAAGATGAACGTTACCACACTTGCTCTGATGGTTGTCATGACATTTTTGAACGCGAACCTGAGAAATACATCCAAGCGTGGCTGCCTGTACATCAAATTTTGCAGGGTAACTGTGGTGGTCCAGATTTAGAAAGTATTTTAAGGGATTACTACAACTTTAATGTCGGTGCAGACAATCTCGATATTGAAGGTTCACCTGACCAACAGCGCTGGAAAAAGTGGAAAGGCAACGCAGCTTAAACCCTCATCCAAAAATTAAAAAATAAGCAATGGATGTTGTCTAACTCGACAGCATCCGCTCAAGGATTCATTCAAAAGTTTAAGGAGATACACCATGACTGTACAAGCGATTGTTGAAAAATATCAATTTGAACCACTAGATCTACAACAAAATTACGGCGAAAACATTTTGTTGTTTATTGGTTGGGATCATCACACCTTATTTTGTTCGGCACATGCTTTTGTGGTTTCACCAAAACAAAGCTTACAAGCCTTGATTGATGGGCAAATTCAGGGGGGTTTTGAGCAACATCCCGATTTTAAACATATTGATTGGTCTAAAGTTGAATTCCGTTTAAACCGTAATCTTTTACAGGCTGATTTTTCTAAGTCCCTAGAAGATTTGGGTTTTGATCATAAATCTCTCCTGCGCTTTGTAACGCCTGATTTAGCAGGTTACCAAGGCACACATGTTTAAGGAGAACACAGATGAGCTATCAAGTCACGATTGAACCAGCAGGAACCATCATTCAAGTTGAAGAGGATCAAACCATTTTAGATGCAGCATTGCGTCAAGGTGTTTGGTTGCCCTTTGCTTGCGGACATGGCACTTGTGGTACATGTAAAGTTCAAGTCACAGACGGTTTTTATGATGTAGGTGAAGCCTCGCCTTTTGCACTTATGGACATTGAACGTGAAGAAAATAAAGTGTTGGCTTGTTGTTGCAAGCCAGAATCTGACATGGTCATCGAAGCTGATGTGGATGAAGACGAGGATTTCTTAGGCTATTTAGTCCAAGACTACCAAGCCAAAGTCATTGAAATAACGGATTTATCGCCGACGATTAAAGGTGTTCGACTTCAACTTGATCGACCAATGCAATTTCAAGCAGGTCAATACATCAATATCCAACTCCCCAATATTGAAGGAACCCGGGCATTTTCAATCGCCAATACACCGAGCGAAGCAAATCTGATCGAATTACATATTCGTAAAGTGCAAGGGGGTGCTGCAACACGCTATGTGCATGATGAACTGAGTGTTGGTGAAGAAATGGTGCTTTCAGGACCTTATGGACAATTTTTTGTGCGTAAGTCTGATCAGCAAAATGTCATTTTCATTGCAGGTGGTTCAGGGCTTTCAAGCCCTCAATCGATGATTCTGGATCTTTTAGAACAAGGTGACACCCGTATCATTTATTTGTTCCAAGGTGCACGGGATGTTGCTGAATTATATAACCGTGAAAAATTCGAACAGCTTGTCAAAGAATATCCAAATTTCAGATACATCCCTGCTTTAAATGCGCCTAAGCCAGAAGACCAATGGACTGGGTTTACAGGTTATGTACATGAAGCGGTTGCCAATTATTTTGAAAATAAATGCAGTGGGCACAAAGCATATTTATGTGGCCCGCCACCGATGATTGATGCCGCCATCTCCACCTTGATGCAAAGCCGTTTATTTGAAAAAGACATCCATACCGAACGCTTTTTAAGTGCTGCAGATGGTGCAAATGGGCAATCACGTTCGGCACTTTTTAGACACATCTAAAGTTGAGTGGTTGAACCCTTAAATTATCCAATATAGCAACACCAGCGTGAGTGATCTGCACCGATTCCAGATCTCTCTCAAGATACTCATGCCAAATACTCATATCAATCAAAGGAAGATGATGATGAATAGACAACAAATCGATAGCCTCGTTCAGCAAATGAATGTCGCGACAGCAACAGGTGCAGTCAATCTACGTGTTCAGCAAATCGTTGTTCGTTTACTTGGTGATTTATTCCAGGCCATTGAAGACTTAGATATGTCTCAAACCGAGCTTTGGAAAGGCTTAGAATATTTGACAGATGCAGGTCAAGCCAATGAACTGGGACTTTTGGCAGCAGGTCTCGGGCTAGAACATTACTTAGATTTACGTGCAGATGAAGCAGATGCTAAAGCCGGTATTACAGGTGGAACACCACGAACAATTGAAGGACCGCTTTATGTTGCAGGTGCGCCTGAGTCCGTTGGCTTTGCTCGTATGGATGATGGCTCTGAATCTGCGCACGTCGATGCCTTAATCATTGAAGGCAATGTCACTGACACTGCTGGACAGATTATTCCCAATGCAAAAGTAGAAATCTGGCATGCCAACAGTTTAGGCAACTATTCATTCTTTGATAAATCTCAGTCTGCATTTAATTTACGCCGCAGTATTTTCACCGATACACAAGGTCAATATATCGCTCAAACCACCATGCCTGTCGGTTATGGCTGTCCACCTGAAGGTACAACACAAGCTTTACTCAATTTGTTGGGTCGACATGGTAACCGCCCTTCGCATGTTCACTACTTTGTCTCTGCGCCGGGTTATCGCAAACTGACCACTCAATTTAATATTGAAGGTGACAAATACCTTTGGAATGACTTTGCCTTTGCTACTCGTGATGGACTGATCGCTACTGCGCTGGATGTAACGGATCTCGCAAAAATTAAACAATACAATTTAGATAAAGCCTTTAAACACATCAAATTTAATTTCCAATTGGTCCAAGACGCTGATCAAGTCCCCTCTACAGAGGTTGATCGTCGTCGAGTAGCCGCTTAGTCAACAATGTAGTGATGCTTAACCCGTTTAGCTACAGCTAGCTGCAATAAAAATATCATTGAAAAGGATTTTCTATGAAACAATTGATGTTCAAACTTTCAATTCCACTAATGCTCGGTTTAACCAGTAGCATTGCCTGTGCCACAGAAAATGGGGCTGACTCATTTGCCCTCGGTGCAGAAGGTATGATGGCGGGCGCACTACCACCCGCTGGCGTGTATCTATTAAGCTATTATCAAAATTACCATGCTGGAAGTTTTGACAACGGCCCAGCGAATTTTCATTTAGATGTAAATGCCTTTATCCCCCGTTTGGTCTGGATGACAGAACAAAACTATCTCGGTGGTCAACTGGGTTTCTATGCCATACAGCCTATGGTTGATCTCAGATTATCTGCAGCGGGGATGTTAGACCATAACACTGCCTTAGGTGATTTAATGTTGGGGTCAATGTTAGGTTGGCATCAAGGAGATCACCACTGGATTGCTGCGATAGAAACAGTACTCGCCACAGGTCAATATGATAAGGCCACAGCACAACAGCCTTTGGTCGCCAATATTGGCAAAAACTATAATACTGTTCGACCGATTTTTGCTTACAGCTATGCGCCAAAAAATGGTTTAGATATTTCAACTAAAATTTCTTATAGCTTTAACACTGAAAATGATGATACCCAATACAAATCTGGGGAATATTTTGCTGGTGATTATAGTCTTGGATATAAACTTACTGATCAGGTTAAAGTGGCTGTTGAAGGCTACGCTTTTAAGCAAACCAAGTCAGATAAGCAACAGGGTGAAAATATTGCGATGCGTGGACAAGTTTTGGCAATTGGTCCTGCAATACAATATCAAGATAAAAACTGGTCAATTGAAGCAAAGTATTTAAAAGAAACTCATGTTGAGAATCGCCCTGAAGGTCATACGAGTGTATTAAAATTTGTGTGGGCTTTTTAGTGGCTATGCTTTGCACTTAGCAGTATTTGGTTTTTTGTGCTGATGCTCAAATGTAGTTGTTAAATCATACTCATAATCAATCATTAACGCCGAATGAAATTCATTCGGCGTTAATTTAGAAACCGTCAATTCGGGTTAAAGTAAAGCTGCAATATATCAACATAAATCACTTCGGTTTACGCCAAGGATTATTTATAAATCTAATACCAATCTTTTGCCTTTGGCACGAGATACACAGATCATCATCGATTGCTGTGATGCCTTTTCATCATCACTCAAATACTGATCAAAGTGCTCTGCTTCACCATCTAGAATTGCAGTTTCACAGGTACCACACACCCCTTCACGACACAAACACTCAACATCGATATTCAATGCTTCAATCGCCTGTAAAATAGTCTGGTTGCCTTGAACTTCGACTTGCTGATTGGATTTCGCCAAAACCACAGTAAATGCTTCACCATCTTCAGGTACGGTTGAAGCAAATTGTTCCCAATGAATATATTCATCTCGATAACGATGAAAATTACAACGATCAATCACCGCATCAATCATTGGCTTTGGCCCACAGACATAAACGTGTGTGCCCTTTGGCTGTGCGGAAATTAATTGATCGAGATCAAGGCATTTCCCATCTGAATCGATATAACTAAAAATATGTTCAGCATGTTTTTGTTTGAGCTCTTGCAACAGTGCAGCATGCTCTGGCGAACGATAGGCATAATGCAATTCGTAATCTGCCCCACGTGCAGCCAACTCATCCATTTGCGGCACAAAAGGCGTAATCCCAATCCCACCTGCAATTAAAATATGTTTTGCGCCATTTTCAGCCAGTGGAAATAAATTTTTAGGTTCTGAAATCAGAATTTCACAGCCTTCATTGCATTGCTCATGCATATAGACCGAGCCACCTTTACCTTCTACATCTTTGCGTACGCATACTTGGTAAGTGCTAAGATCCTGAGCACAGCTCATCAGTGAATAGGCATTGGAAAGCTGATCATTCATTTTAACAATGATATGACTGCCCCCATTAAACTGAGGAAAATTTTGTCCATCCTGACGTTTAAATGTAAACCGTTTGATCAATGGTGTAAGTTGCTCTACCCCTGTGACCACTGATGCAAACATTTCATAATGACTTGCCATGTCTAAATCCTCTTTACCACATGTTGCTTTTTTAAGTACTTATTCAAGCGCTTTCTCATTGGAGGGCAGCGTGTTGGATGATCATCAATGAATGTCCAACACGCCTTTATCCTATAGCCCTAAACACATATATTTAATGGTCATGAATTCTTCTAAGCCATACTTAGAACCTTCACGGCCTACCCCTGATTGCTTCACACCGCCAAACGGGACCACTTCATTTGAAATTGCAGTTGAGTTCATCCCCACCATGCCATATTCAAGTTTTTCTGCGACACGCCAGATCCGTGAAATGCTTTCGCTATACACATAGGCTGCCAAACCAAAGATGGTGTCATTGGCCTGAGCAACCACATCTGCTTCATCACTAAATCGAATCAGCGGTGCCACTGGCCCAAAGATTTCTTCTTTGACAATCTCCATGCTTTGATCCACATCAGTAAGCACGGTTGGTTCAAAAAAGGTCTGTCCAAGTGCATGCTGTTTACCTCCACAAGCCACTTGTGCACCTTTTTTTCGTGCATCATCGATTAACTGTTGTGCTTTAAGGACGGCTTTTTCATTGATTAAAGGCCCTATCTGTACATTTTCTTCAAGACCATTACCAATCTTAAACTTTTCAACTTCTTGCACAAACTTCTTAGTAAATGCCTGATAAACCTTGTCATGTACATAAATACGGTTAGCACAAACACAGGTTTGCCCTGCATTACGGAATTTGGCAAAAATTGCACCTTGTACTGCTTTATCTAAATCTGCATCATCAAAAATAATCAATGGCGCATTTCCACCGAGTTCGAGTGCAAGTTTTTTAATCGTGTCTGAACATTGCTGCATCAATAAACGGCCAACAGGCGTTGAACCGGTAAAAGTCAGTTTTTTGACTTTTTCATGACTGGTAAATACCGCACCGATTTCTTGTGATTGACCTGTTACAACATTGATCACCCCAGCAGGAATCCCTGCCATTTCTGCAAGTTTTGCAATGGCCAAGGCGCAATAAGGCGTTTCATTGGCAGGTTTAATCACAATCGTACAACCCGCAGCTAAAGCTGGCGCAGCCTTACGGGTTATCATGGCAATTGGGAAATTCCAAGGCGTGATCGCTGCAACCACACCTACAGGTTCCTTGGTAATAATAAAACGCTGTTGATTGTTGGTGGTAGGAATCACATCACCATAAACTCGCTTGCCCTCTTCAGCGAACCATTGAATAAATGAAGCAGCATATTTCACTTCACCTAAAGCTTCAGCCAAAGGCTTGCCTTGTTCAATGGTCATGATACGAGCCAGTTCGTCAGCATGTGCCAATACCAACTGATACCAAGCCAATAATAAATCTGCGCGTTTTTGTGCAGTTAAGGCTTTCCATGTTGCTAAGGCTTGATATGCAGCATCAACCGCTAGGCTTGCTTCTGCCGCCCCCATATTGGGAATAAGCCCAATCTCTTCACCTGTTGCTGGGTTGGTGACGGGTACAGTGGCATTGGATTGTGCATTGATCCACTGACCATTTACCCATCCGCGTTGTTGAAATAGCGGACTACCTTGCAAACTTGACATGTCATGATCCTATGGTTTGAAAGCAAGGTACGACTTTATTTGCCGTACCTTTAACTTGAGAGCTTCTCTAAAAAAAACATGCTCGAGCTGTTTACCCCAGTGATGTTTTGAGAGGCTCCCTTAAATGATTATTTGTGATATTGCGCAACGAGGTTTTGGAAATAAGCAATGCCGTGTTCACTAATCCCCGAACGTTGCTTATCCGTCATGATTCGCCCTTGACCGCGATAACCACGTGACTTTAAGCCACGTTGCACACTTTCAACCAGATTTAAATCTTCTGGGCGGAAGACATTACGATACCATTCAATCAAATCTTTTTGGTCTTGAGTCAGTTCTTCATTGGTAAAGTAAATATCATAATGTTGTAATGTCGTTTCAGCATCTACAGGAAACTCATAAATTACGGTCATAAAATTACCGCCTGGTGGCACATTAAACATGGTGCAAGGCCATGTCCAAAAACCACTAAAGGTTGGATCTTGTACAGATGGATCCAGCTTGAAGGATTTTTCTGAAGAACGTGCATAACCATATTGCAAGGTCCAGTTTTGATGTGTGGTATGCCAATATTTATCCACCTGAACAGAATCGGCAAAGCCCGGATGCGCAGGCCCACAGTGATAACATTCCATATAGTTATCTACAATCACTTTCCAGTTCGCTGGTGTTTCCGTCACAAAGCGTGCTGCAAGTTTTAAATCTTTGATGACCGCACAAGTTTCATTGAGCTTTTGTGCAAACTCAGGCAATTGATCTTCAACACAAGTGGCATTTTCATCCATATTGATAAAGATAAAACCGGCATACTCTTCAACTTTTACAGGCACCATACTTGAGTTTTGTTTATCAAAGGATTCAACATGATCACAGTTACGTGCCAGCGCCAAACTTCCGTCTAGCTTAAATGTCCATGCATGATAAGGACAGGTAATCACATTCTTCGCTTTACCACTACCACTTAACAACTCATGCCCACGATGCGGACAGACATTATAAAAAGCCCGTAATACGCTGTCTTTACCGCGAATCACAATAATATTTTCACCAATGACCTTACGGGTAATATAGTCATTGGCTTGTGCCACTTCACTGCCGTGTGCAACGCAAATCCAGCTTTTTGCAAAAATTTCTTCTTTTTCACGCTCGAAAACTTGAGACGATGTATAGAACACTTTGGGAAATGTCCAAGCAACGTCTGGGTTTGAACAGAAATCTTCTGGTAATTTTTCAACTGCATTCATGTTTTTACTCCATTAAACTCTTTTTTGTCCTAACGACCGTTTGTTTAAAATTGGCTGATGTTCAAATCAATTGAACATTGGCTTTAACGAACTCAGCATGCGCTGATATAAATCTTGCACCACAGGACAGTCACGCACTAAACGCAAACTGCCATGTAGTAATCCTTTACCGAGATAAAATTCGGTTGCAATATTGGCCTGTTTTAACTTGTCAGCAAAAATACGCCCATCATCACTGAGAGGGTCATACTCAGCGACGGCAATAAAACTACGGGGCATATCGGAAAAATCCTGTGCCAACAGGGGTGATAAACGTAAGTCCTGCCAGTCGCTTGTATTTGGCGCATAGGCTTGCAAGTAATCATGCATATCCGCTAGCGACAGTAACGGTGCATCTGCTTGCTGCTGACAGGATGCCGTATCAAAACCACTACTCAAACATGGATAAATCATTGCCAGACCACAGGCTTGAGCCCCTGTATGTTGTAATTGCACTGCAAGTGCAGCCGCTAAATTACCGCCCGCACTGTCCCCCATCAAAACAATTTGATTTGGATTAATCTTCCATTGCAGGCCATGTTGATAGAGCCAGTGATATACCGTTTCACAGTCTTCATATGCAGCTGGAAAATGGTGTTCTGGTGTTAAGCGATAATCCACACTCAGCACAGCAACATTTAAATCACGACATAAATAGCGGGTGATAAACTCATGTGAATCAAGATTTCCCACCATCCAACCGCCACCATGAAGATATAAAATACATGGCCAACCTGTCGCTGGTGCTTCACCCAATGGTGAATACAACCGAACATTGACTGGATGATTGAGCTGCGGCACAGTTTTATCTTCAATATTGACCGTACCATCACGCGGTAAGGTGTAATGTAAGCACATCGCATCATACGCAGCCCGAATAGAATCGATATCGTCATCCGCAGGTGAATAAATGCTGCTCCAATACACCAGACTTTGCATTTCTTCACTCAATCTATAGTGCATGCTCGATTGTTGTGTCATGACAATTCCTTTTGACTGGTTTTATCCGCAGTGGGTTCAATTGCAACATCAATGTGCATATGTTTATTTGCATCTGTTTGATCTAAAGATTCCAACTCACTAAAACTCATTTGCTCTATCAGATGGGATGGAACCTTTGAATAATCCTCAATCAACCATTTCACCAAGCCATAGGTCTGTATCAAAATAATCACAATGAATGGCAAGGCAGTCACAATGGTCGCGGTCTTCATGGTGTCCAAAGGTGCTTTAGAGAAAATCATCGCAATCGGGACAAGGGTTAGCATCACACACCAGAACAAACGTGCATTTGGTGATGGGTCTTGCCCCTCACGTAAACCACGGGTACAAGTTGCCGACACTGCATAGCCCACAGCATCCATATGTGCTGCAAGAAAAATCACCATAATCCCAAGGAAAATCCACATCATCAGCTTGCCAGCAGGCAATAAACCAAGCAGTTGGCTAATCGCAACTTCACCACCTTGTTGGCTTAAAACTTGTGGCACATTGACCATACCGTGAATAAAGTTATAGACACTGTAGTTTTCAAACACCCCAAAGATGAACCATAAACCAACGCTACCGCCGATGACCATGGCAAGAATCACTTCTTTGATGGTACGTCCCTTTGAAACACGCGTTACAAATAAGGCCACACCCGGTGCATAAGAAATCCACCATAACCAATAAAATACGGTCCATTCACGGGTGAACTTTCCATCGCCCATTGGGTCGGTAAATAAACTCATATCGACAAAATTGGTTGCCATTAAGCCAAAGCTCATCAGCGAGTTATTCATAATGAATTGGGTCGGCCCAAAGCACAGCACGTAAATCGCAAACAACACCACACCTAAACACACCATATGGCTGAGACGTTGCATGCCCTTATCCATCCCCACATAAGAGCTCAGGGCGAATAAAATCGATACTGCAAAAATAATCACCACTTTGGTCATAAAGGTATTGGGGATACCTGTCAGCTGCGACAAAATATTGGTAAAAGTCACCGCAGTCAGCACCAAAGAAATCGTTAAAGCACCGAACATACACAACAAGAACATCAGATCGACAAGGCGCCCAACAGGTCCAGTTGCCTTAAAACCAGTGACCGCTTCAATCATTGACGCCAAACTTAAGCCTTTATTCTTTCTGACGTGATAGCTATAACACAGTGAAATTGAAGCCAGCGCATAGATCGACCAAGCACTCAATCCCGAATGAAAGAATGAGTAAGCAACGCTATATTTCAATGCTTCCGCAGATTCAGGAGTTAAATTTAAACCCGGTGTTTGATAATAATAAGCCCAGTCTAAGAAGCCCCAATATAAGGTCGAAGAACCAATACCCGATAAAATGAACATGAAAATCCATGACATAGTACTGTATTGCGGTTTGCCTTCACCTAATTTGATTTTTCCATACTTACTGAACGCCAAAGCAAAGGTAAAAATAATTGATAAAAATGCAAATAAAAGCACTGGTGTAGTAAAAACAGATGTTGTCCACTTCATCCATTGAGCAGCAAGCTGTATAGATTCAGTCGAGTAAATTGCTAAACCAGCCACCGAAATAAACACAACGGCAAGACTGGTTATTGCAAGTGTCTTATCTGTATAAAGTTTTGTATTTTGATTATCCATATCCATTCAATCCATCTTGGATCCTGATTGTTTATTCTCTAAGGGCGATTACTCCATCGCGAATAAGTCCATTTTTTGATGTGTTACAAATGCTGCTATCGCATCTCCAACGTCGCCAGTTTTGGCTGTTCCACCCACATCTGGTGTTTTCGGGCCATGCAGCAATACATGTTCAATTGCCTGCATAATCTCTTGACCTGCTTGAACTACCTGTTCATCACCATCTGCCAAGAAATCCAACATCATTGCACCAGACCAAATTGCAGCAATTGGATTGGCAATTTTTTGACCATAAATATCGGGTGCAGAACCATGTACAGGTTCAAACAACGATGGGAAATTACGTTCTGGATTTAAGTTTGCAGAAGCAGCTAAACCAATCGTTCCTGTACATGCAGGTCCCAAATCCGACAAAATATCACCAAACAAGTTTGAAGCAACCACGACATCAAAACGTTCAGGCTGTAACACAAAACGCGCGGCCAAGATATCGACATGCTGTTTGTCTGCCTTGATTTGCGGATATTGTTTTGCCATCTCATCAACACGTTCATCCCAGTACGGCATACTGACTGCAATACCATTTGATTTGGTTGCAGCGGTAACTTTTTTAGCATCGCGTTGATTGGCAAACTCAAAGGCATATTTCAAAATGCGGTCTACACCATGACGGGTAAACACAGCTTCTTGTAAAACAAACTCACGCTCAGTACCTTCAAAAGCCTTACCACCAATCGCAGAATATTCACCTTCGCTATTTTCACGTACCACGTAGAAATCAATATCCCCCGGTTTTTTCCCTGCAAGTGGGCATTTCACCCCTGGCATTAAACGTACTGGACGTAAATTCACATATTGGTCAAAACGACGACGGAACTGTAGCAATGACCCCCAAAGAGAAATATGATCTGGCACTTTTTCAGGCCAACCCACTGCACCAAAGAAAATCGCATCGTATTGCTGTAAAATTTCAAACCAGTTGTCGGGCATCATTTTTCCGTGTTCAAGATAGTAATCACAACTTGCCCACTCAAACGCATCGAACTGTAGCGCTATGCCATATTTGTCTGCAGCTGCCTTTACAACCTTGATCCCTTCTGGTAGAACTTCTAGCCCGATTCCATCGCCTGCAATCGTCGCAACTTTATACTTTTTTGCCATAACGCTCCCTTACACCTTTGGTTAATATCCTTAGCTGTAAACATGCTATTTTCAGCAAAAATGATCAATAATAAAACTATCACCCCAATGGACACGGATCGTGAATAATCTACCTAACCTATCGGATTTAAAGGTTTTTTGCACAGTCGCAAAACGTAAAAGTTTTGTTGATTCTGCTGAGGAACTGGGTGTTTCGCCTGCATTTATTAGTAAGCGTATCAACATTTTAGAAAACAATTTAAACTGTAAATTGTTTCATCGCAGTACCCGTCATGTCAGTTTGACTGAAGATGGCAAACTGATTTTGGAGCGAGTCGCTCATATTTTGGATGAATTTGATGAAATCAGTGAGTTGGTCAATAACCCATTAAGTACCCCCACAGGGCATCTTGATATTGTCAGCAGCTTTGGTTTTGGGCGGAAACACGTTGCACCGATCTTGTCTAAACTGCTGACCATGTATCCAAAATTAGAAATTCAGTTTGATACAATTGATAATACGAAAGATTTAATTCAACACAGTATTGATCTGGACATTCGAATTGGCAATGAAATTGCACCCAATATGATTGCCAAAAAAATGGTTTCTAATTTCCGAATTTTTTGTGCTGCACCAAGCTATTTACTAAAAAATGGAATGCCTGAAAGTTTAGACGATTTGCGTAGTCATGATTGTTTAACCATCAGTGAACGTGACCAATCCTCGGTATTATGGAAATTACGCCACGCTTCAGAAGATATGTCGGTACATGTCACCCCACGTTTTATTTCCAATAATGGTGAAATTATTCACCAATTGGCAGTCGAAGGTCATGGCATTATCTTACGTTCAATTTGGGATGTTGCAGATGAGTTGATTAGCGGTCAGTTACAGCATATTTTGCCTGAATACTGGCAAGATGCCGATGTATGGGCAGTCTACCCGTCACGTTTAAAAAGCTCGTCTAAATTACAGACCTGTATCCTGTTTATCCAAAATGAATTACAGAATCGATTGCAGCATGTTCAGAACTTATCACGTGGACAACTGATTCAACCGGTAGAATCGGTAACACAACACGCTGAAAAGGTATTTTTATAATCGAGATCAGTTGCCTGCTTTCTTTTTTTAACAACATCATGCACATTAATTCAATCATGAACATGCAGGCAGCATATGAGCACGGCAATATTTGGCCTTATTTTAATCGCAGCGGCATTTCACGCCACATGGAATGCTATTGTCAAAGCAGGCTCAAATAAATTTTTAACCACTGTACTGGTGACTGCATCAGCAGCAGTTTTAGCAGCGCTACTACTGCCCTTTTTCCCGATACCACATCGCGCTAGTTGGCCTTATATTTTGGCCTCAACGGGAATACAGATTCTCTATTTTGGTATGGTTGCCAAAATCTATCGTGTCGCTGACATGGGACTAAGTTATCCACTGATGCGTGGTACTGCACCGCTTATTGTGGCAGTTTTAGGGACATTCTTGCTGCATGAAACATTAGAACTCAATGCTTGGCTTGGGATCATTACCATTTCCATCGGCATTTTATCTATGATCTTCGCGACCTCTCAAACAGGAAGAAAAGGGATTGGCTTAGCCTTGCTCAATGCAGTTTTAATTGCTGGCTATACCTTGGTGGATGGTCATGGGATTCGTCTCTCAGGATCACCCATTTCTTATATCTTATGGAGCTTTGTGCTCTCAGGTCTGATCTTTTTTATGTTTGCCTTGAAAATGCAATATCACCAGATGGGTAATTATTTTCGTCATAATTGGCATTTCGGTTTAATTGGTGGGATTGGCTCATTTTTCTCTTATGGACTCGCATTGTGGGCGATGACACTTGCACCAGTTGCTATTGTTGCCGCACTGCGTGAAACCTCGATTTTATTTGCGACGCTGATTTCGATTTTTATTCTTAAAGAGCAAGTTAATACGATACGTATTGTCTCGTCATGTATTATTTTAATCGGGGCATTGGTCCTAAGAGCCGTCTAACCCTAACAGCCATTTATTACTAAGTACCATCTATTCCTAAGAATGGCTGGCGTAGGCAGAACCGAAAAAACCAGCCTATTTTAAATAGACTGGTTGATCTTCTATGTTAATTTTAGAAATAATAACCAAGTGATAAGTAAAATAATTTATTCCACTGATTACTGTCGCCGTGTGCAAGACCGTTGGCACTGCCGCCTGTCATTGGATCATTACGACTCCAAATATATTCGCCCTGAATCCCTACTGCTTTATAATTAAAATACACCCCAGCAATTAAACGATCTGAATCTTGATAGCCCTTTTGATGTTTAAAGAAGCGGCTATAGGACAGATAAGGTTTAATATTTTCTAACTGATAAAAGGGTTGAGCCAAGGTGTAATTAATTTCATTGGCCATAAATTTGCCTTTATTGGCCACTTCGTAGGGATAATCAAATGCCCCGATGGTTGAGCTATTTGGCAGAAGATTATCGGCATTTTTAATGTTCTGTTCACCTGCAAGGAAAAGCCATTGCCATGCTTGATAATTGGTTGTGCTAAATACACTCCACGTACTTCGATGACCATCTTGCTGCGCGCGATTATTTTCCAGATCTGAGTACCAGAATGAACCACCAATCTCAGTTGAAAACTTTTGCGCAGGGTCTAACTCAAATTTTCTAGATAAGCGAGTCACCCACATATTTTTTTCATCGATATCTGTACCTTGGCTTAAATCATCGGCTTGAACGAAGTTACCACTATAGCGGCTGGCGTCTTTGGATGTCCCTGTATAGTTACCGCCATCTGTTGGATAAAAACCTAAAATAAAATTGTATTGATCATTTTTAAACTGATACTTGGCACCTAGATTTTGAATATCTTCTAAGCCAACTGTATTTAGCAAGGTTTCATAATAGCTGTTGCCCCACAGTCGACCAAATCCAAAATCAACTGATTGAAAGCCCACGGTAAAGCGTTGTTGGTCTGAAATTTTATACCCAGCCCAAGCATCTTTTAGAAATAATCCGTCACATAAGCGGCTGTATTGGTAACAGCGTAGATCTAATGAGGCAATCCAATTTGGATTTTCATAACTCAATACTGTTTTAATATCTGCAAGCTGCCAGTCCTTATTTTTAGAACCTTCATTTGCCTCAACGATATAATCTTTGTACATATATCGGGTACGGATTGCGCCTGAAAGTTTAAGTTCACCTGATTCTGTTTTAGGGTCACCTATACTTAAATCTGCTGCAAAACTAGGCATGCTGACCAAAAGCCCCATTGAACCTATAAATAGAAATAACTTCTTCATTATTGTACATCCTTGTTTAACCTCATATAAAAATGAAGAATTTATGTACAACAAACAATGGGCAAACTATAAAGTCGGAATTTACAGACTGTGTTTAATGCGGATTGATTCAATCACGATAAGGAGGTAAAAAACTGTGATTTTTAGGTTTTATTGAAAAACCAAACTTATGACAACGATTCAAATCAAAACGTCTTAAAATCAATAAAATCGTTTTAATTTTGATTACATGCAGCTAACTTTGATGTACTTTTATAAACAGAAATCTGCCAGAAATTAATGTCATCATAGCTTGATGGAATACCTGCTGGAGTCTTTGCGAATTTTCCTAATGGATATAAAATAATTAGAGAAAAATCTTCTCCATAGCAAAAATTAACGTAATTATCATGATTAGTCTCGACTAATTTCCACCCTCCATCTTCAAGTTTTTTATAAATATTTTTCATTTCATCGCGATTTAAATCTGCTTTTTTAATTTTAATTAATGCATATTGCTCACCATAATTATGATTACCACGAGCATTAATGTCCTTATATTCATAAATATAGCCATGAAAATATATATTCATAAAATTCTTAAAACGGTCAGGAATAATTTCTGCTTTATCTGTATTTGAACATGCAGCCAGCCAAAACACTAGAAATGAGGTTACAATAGACTTAATAATTTTTTTCATAACGTCTCAAAAAAACCTAACTATAAGTATTTTTTAATTCTATTTGGCACTTTGCTTAAAAGACCTAATTTTTTCATCTCTGCATAATATAGAGCGTAGTTTTTCCTTGCGAGCGGTTCATTTTTTTGTGCGACATAAATATCGGCTATATTTAAGTAAGCTACTGCTCTACTTGGATCTAGCTTTGTAACACGGTTTAAAATGTTTAAAGATTCATTATAATAGCCTAATTTATATAAATAAAATGCAGAATCATTAAGTTCTTGAATATCATTTTTGCTATATACAGGCAATTGGCAATTTATGCTTTTGATTATTTCATCTATTTCTAATTTCTCAGACTTTTTCAATTTCTTTAAATTTTGGCTTGTTGAATAATTCATATAAACAACTGCGCCTCTTCCCCCACCGACATCAGCCTCCCAAATAGGTAGATCCTTTTGCTTATCCCACTTTCCAGCACACATACCGCTTAACATCGTCGGAATAGCATCAACAATCACTTTATTTTTATTATTGATAATTAAACAATAATGTTGATTTTGATCTGAAATCGGTAACGTCAAAAAGTTATAATTTTTAGTGATGTATGAATATTCAGGAAAGACATCTTTCGATGAAAGACTAAAATTTGCATCACTTAAATTTAGCGGACTGCAATTTTTATAGCTTAAAAAATCAGGAGTTGCGTGTACTGAAAAAATTGTACTGCTTAACAATATAAAGAGCGTTTTCTTTAGCATTATCGTTGTCCTAATATCGGTGTTAAATATTTACAATTATTCGTACCATCATCTTTAAACCTATAATACACAACCCAATAGTCTAGATATTTTTTTGTTATACTAAACCCATTTTTGCCATCTTTCGAAGAATAATTTTGTTTTGTAGGATATAAGATTGCCATTTCATTTTTTTCATCATAACAGTATATATCCTGATTCTCATAGGTTGATTTAACTTTTTTCCAACCCATATCTTTAATTCTTTTTGTTACAGCACTATTATAAAAGTCAATACTCATCTCTTTTTTACTAACAAAAACATTATAATTTTCGACCTTATCCTTGACTATAACTTCAACAAAATCATATTTAACATCATAAAATAATTTTTCACTTACCAAAGAGAAATTTAAACTATCTTTATTTTCATACATATTTGTATTTGAGCTACACCCCACCATTAAAACAAATAAAATACATATATATTTCAACACCATAAAACACTTCAACTTTCAGCCCTATTAATTAATCAGCACTTCAAACAAGAAAACTATTATCTTAATTTTCAATCACTCCAAATAATTTTAAATAAAAACTCCGTACAAATTACTCACATCCATCTACACCAGAATCACTATATGCATAATAAATCAACCAATTATCAAAATTACTAATCTTAATACTACTACCATCCTTATCCAAATATGCTTTCCTTTCTGGATATAAAATTCCTAATTTATTATAAATATCATAACAATATACATTAAATCCCTGATACTCATACTTCTTGACCCATCCTTCTTTTAATATTTTTTCTTCGATACCAAAAAAATTAGACTGACTCATAACAGATTTAGATATTACAATATTAGAAATTTCCGCACTAGGCTTCACTATCCCAGGCTCATACTCATATTTATACCCTTTAAAAACCAATTTTGAAAACTCTTGAATATCAAGTCTTTTTTCATTTGGATTATTATTTACACAAGACACCAAGAAAAAGGATAATCCTAGTATAGAAAAGAATATTTTATACATTTTAAATCTATAAGTTTTATCCAAAGTTGATTTTAGTTTTCTCAATAAAAAACCATTCAAAATTCAACATCCTTACAATATAAAGTTCCTTCTTTTATATACTTTATACTTATCCCCCACTTATCAAGAGAACTAGATTTTATGTATATTTTTTGACCAAATTTATCATAATATTCCATTTTTCCTGGATAAATAATTGTCATTTGATTATACCGATCATAACAAAACACATACTGACCCTCAGATGTATAAACCAACTTCCATTTTTTCTCTATTTTACTTTTTATCCTTTCAAAGCCAGACAAGGATAAATCAGACTTAAGAATAAAAACATTATAGTAGTTTGCAAAACCTCGTTGCATACCTACCTTTAAATCATAATTATAACCATCAAATAAATAAGAAATCTCTTTTTCAACATTAATTTCATTATTTTTGGAAGTATCTATATCAGTACATGCTTGTAAAAATAGATTCAAAATTATTAAAAAAATAAATTTATGCAATATGTTTTATCTCCTAGATTAACCTAAAATTTTACATCCTTACAATATAAAGTTCCTTCTTTTATATACTTTATACTTATCCCCCACTTATCAAGAGAACTAGACTTTATGTATAACTTCTAACCAAATTTATCATAGTATTCCATTTTTCTTGGATAAATAATTGTCATTTGATTATACTTATTATAACAAAAAACATACTGATCCTCAGATGTATAAACCAACTTCCATTTTTTCTCTATTTTATTTTTTATCATTTCAAAATCAGACAATTTTCAAATAAAGAGTTATGAAATAAAGTATTCAATGCATTAAAAGTTAAAAAACTTGTATTTATAAACTTACACATATTTATTTCACAATTAATAAAAAAAGCACCCCTTAAATTTGATTGAAAAAAATATAATTTTTTAATGAAGAATTTTCGAATCTAGCTCTATGTAAGTTCATATAACTAAATTTCAAATAATCTATAAAAATGTAACTTGTACTTATATTCTCAGAAAAAAATAATATTCCATTAACGATTTCCCCAATCAATTGGTGATAATTGGATATTTTGTATAGGCTATCTCTGTGAAATTTTTGGTTCAATGAAAGGGGATAATCGTTGACTACACTCGTCCCTTCCAACATAATTTTGGGCTACTTATAAATATAATGCTCTTTATGAAATTAAATGAGGATAACATTATTCTCATTTAATTAATTTTTGACAATTATAATTTTAAGTTAAACTTTTATTTACTATGGTGGCCTCCATTTAAAAAGTCAACGATCGATAAAAAAATAAAACAAACAAACCCTATAAATTGTGTAACAATAAAAAAAATAATTTGTTTACTGTATTCCATAACTTTATGATTTTCGATATACCCTACTAGATTTCCTAAAAAATATCCAATTAAACCTATTGTTATTCCTTTAAAAAAATTTATCAGATAAGGATGATCTTCTGATTTAAAGTTAGAAATAAAAATACTAATTATAACCTCAGCGATTAGTGTAATCATAATTTATTTCTTCTCCTTTTTATCAGATTTGAATACATCTTTAGCAATACTTCCCGAGGTAGCACCTATTACAGCTGAATTTAACCAAGTTGTTATTCCTACAGGATTATTTAAGTTTTTAGAAATATTTAATTCTTACTTCGAGTTACCACCACAAGAAATTAAAAAAAATGTGATCAGAAATATATTTTACCTTTTTAAGTATCTTGAGTATGATGGTACTAAATATTTTATATTAATACTTATAAAATAAAAATAAAATATAAATAAAATTGGTGCTAAAAAATAGAATCGTGTATAAAACGAGAAAAAAACAATAATTCCACCAACAACTAAATAAAGATAAAAAAAACAATACTTTAAGTAAAAATTTCCCTTTTGAATCGAATGATTTATTGCTCTCAAGATAGCTATACACATTGTATGAAAGAAAAAATAAACCTGCATAAGAAATAAGACCAGGAATAATCATCAATATAACTAAAGTAACCAAAAACCTTAAAATTGATTCATCAGGTAAGGAAATTAAAACATAAAAAAGAAAATATAAAAAAAACACCTATATAATAATAGTATTTCAAACCATTATAATCTGATCTATTTAAACTTAATTCATCTCTATTTCTCACAATACCCACCTAATGCTTTATTAACTCCTGTTTACCACTTCATCAAAGCGAAACTCTATACTATATATTCCCCCTTATTAATCCCACTGCTACTTTCCTACAGCTAATTGTATTTAGTATATAAAAGTTTTTTTATCGTATGCTATTGAATGTAAACACCACTATTAATCTTTTACCACACAGCTTATATTATTTTTAGCAGTAGTATAATTTAAAGTTATTGAAACTTTTTTATAAAATTGATAAGTAAAATAACCAGTATTGACTCCATCCATTTCTTTTTTATAAGTTGGAAATGTTACACCAATTGCTTGATTTTGTTTACAGAAAAGCTCACTAAAATTATTCTTTTCAACTAAGACCCACCCCTTTTGAGCAAGCCTTGGTCTTACCTCTTTCAAATAAATCTCATTATCAAAAAAACCTATTCTTTCTATAAAATAGAAAAAATCTGAAGATCTAACTGATTGAGTATCATATAAAACTAAATCATAATTTGAGAAAATGTACTGCATTTCTTTTAAATACTTAGCTTTATTTACATCTACTTTAGTTTCTAGTTGTTCTAAGCTTTGACCCTGTTCAAATTTTGATTCATTACAACCTAACAAGATTGTTGAAATAATTGATAGTAAAATAAGTTTTTTCATCATAATCCCCCAAATGAACGCATCAGCCCTATTGCATAAGGTTCTGTATCTTTAGTATTACCAATATGTTTACTATGTGAAAAATCAAAATATGTTACACCAGGAGTTGAAAAACCACCCCCTGTGTTAACCGCAATTTTACCACCTTTTGCTATCGGCATATCAACTCCTGCTGCTAAACCAAAAGGCCCACCGTATGATAAACCAAATGATTCTCCGCTCATTGCAGAATCTGTCAAAGTCGCTCTATTTAATTTAGAATCCAACTGCCCCAAAGAAAAACCTAAACAACCTGCACCAATTGCAGATTTGCCAGATAATTTATCATAGCTTGCTTTAGTAATCCCAAGTCCACCATAAATATTCCCATTGTGTACATTCAGCCCTACACTTCCACTCCCGACATAATAACTTCCAGCGCAAATTAAATAGTCGATTTCAATATTACATTTTCCACTTGGACATTTTGATTTGTTGTCATTGTATTTCGAAGGGATTTTGTATCCTCCTAGTAAACCACCAGAATATGGTTCTTTTTTATTTTTCGGAACAGGTTGATTATAAATTTTTTGTTGACCAATCCAATAATCACTTACTTTTGTAACGCCCCATTTACTCTTAGCTAACTGAGTTTCATTTGCTTTATTCTTTAGAACAGAAGCATTATTCGCTGCCATCTTTTCCTTTTCACTCTTTGCCATCAATCCCATCGGATCCACCCACTGATTTGGATCACTTACATAAACAGAATTATTTAACCCTCCATCTAATCCAATTGGATCTTTACTTATATACCTTGCGCTAAACGGTTCGTAATAACGATAACGGTTATAGTGTAAACCTGTTTCCTTATCGTAATATTGCCCCTGAAAACGGATATTACTTTGTTCCAATGGATTGTCTTGGTTTGTTGTATTAATTTCTAAAGCTGTGCCCCATGTATCCTGTTTGATTTCCCAAACAGACTCGCCTAACTCATTACTCAAGGTTTGTGGTGTACCGACTTGGTCGCAGTGATAAAAGGCAACACGTTCTAATTCAGCTTTATTCTTTCTGGTTTCAGTTTTCCATACAGGGTCTTTATAAATCGAATAGGGTACGTTTTGGAATTGACGATAGTCAGGTGTTTCTATCAACTGAATAAAGCCAGCATAACCTGTCTGTAATAGTGGTACAAAGCTATTCGGTTCATAGACATAGTGTTTGGTGTAGTCTTGCTGTTTTGATTGATTTTGGTTTGCTTGATATGACTCCCATATCATTAGATCACCATCCCAACCAAATAAGGTTAGGCTGTGGTCTGTTTGGTTATTCTTAAATAATCGTCTGCCAAAAACATCATAACCATAGTCTGTGATTTGACCATTGTTGTCACTTTGAATCAGACGGTTTAAGTTATCCCAAGTGAGTTTTAAGGTCTGACCTGCTTGGGTGGTTTCAATCACATTGCCCTGTGCATCATATTTATAATGTTTGCCTTGATACTGGCTAATCAAGTTATTTTTCACTTGCGCAGCTTGTGTAGCAATTGGATCAATTAAGTTCCCCGCAGGATCAAAACTAAAGCTTTCAGAACTATATGGGTTTTGCGCTTTAATTAAACGCCCGATTGGATCATATTGGTAATTTAACTTTCCTAAGCGACTATCATCAACTTGAGTCAGTAGGTAGTTGTTATCATAGTGATAATGGCGTTTTACTTGAAATTGTACCTTGTCCGTTGTTTCTTGTTCAGGGCGAATGACTTGTGAGCTGAGTAAGCCCACATCATTATAATTCTTAGTTTGCACTAAACCATTGGCCAGCAATCGCGTGGTTTCACGATGTAAATCATCACGTTGGAATGCCACCATATCTTGTTGGTTAAAAGCAATACCATAAATATGCCCTGATCCATAACTTAGATTGGCTTGAACTTGCCCATCAGGACGAATGGTTTGAGTCAAATTCCCCAATTCATCGTACTCATAACGTAATACTGCTGTGAGTGGGGTTAGATTCGGTACTTTATAGTGTTGATGCTCACGTACCAATTGTCCAAGTTGATTATGATAAAAATCAATTTGGCTTTCTGTATTGGTCGCTTTACTGAGTTGATTATTTAAGTTGTATTCAAATTCTTCAACTTGACTATGCCGAGTCTGCAAATGGGTATAGGTCTTTGACGCGATCGAACCATCCGTATGATAACCGAATTGAGTCAGAATATTTGGTTGGCGGATTTGAAATAAAAATCCATTGTCATGATATGTAAAATGCTTTTCTTCACCATCAAAGGCTTGTTCACGCACCAATTGCCC
This sequence comes from Acinetobacter sp. 1125_18A, assembly GCF_052824985.1. NCBI lineage: Bacteria > Pseudomonadati > Pseudomonadota > Gammaproteobacteria > Moraxellales > Moraxellaceae > Acinetobacter > Acinetobacter sp. 1125_18A. Next base: position 190,252 of record NZ_VTDG01000004.1, on the reverse strand, counting down.
AAAACGATTATAGTCAAATAGATATTCGGCATGGTTTTGATTGCTTAGTTTTTGAATTCGACCTTGTTTATCCCACTGGTAGCCGATTTGGTGTCTATTGGCATCGACCCGTTGCGCTAATAGCCCGACTTGATTGTATTTATATTGGGTGATTAAACCTTTGCTATCGGTATGCTTAAGTAAACGCCCTTCTTCATCATGTTCAAATTGTTCTTTTAATCCATCAGGATAAATGATTGCTTGTAACTGCCCTCGGTCTTTACCTTGAGTACTATAGAGATACTGGACCTGTTGTGCATCTGCAGCAGCTTGTGCCGTCAGTGTACCGTCTTCATCATATTCCCAAGCACTACTTTTCCCTGAACAATCGGTATACGACACCATCTGTCCAAGATCATTATATTGAATTTTCTTTGAGCCACCTTTGGCATCAATCACTTCAACCAATTGGTTGTCATTATTATATTTATATTGGGTGATATGTCCTAAAGGATTAATGTCTTTGCTGACATTACCATCAGCATCGTATTGTTTTTTCCAGATATTGCCTTCTGGGTCTTTGGTTTCAGTCAGATTACCATTTTCATCATAGGCAAATAGGATAATGCCACCATTTGGCTGTACAATTTTCACCAATTGATCTTGATCGTTATAGACTTGCTCTGTTTCTAAGCCTGCAAAATCAATTTGTCGAGTAATCCGTTTTTGACTATCTCGAGATATCCACTTTTCACGACCATCGGCTAAACGAGTACGATAGGTAAAACCGTCTAAATCAAAATAATAATAGGTTGGAACTTCATAAGCATCATAGACTGCCACCTGACGCAAACGTGGATGCCATTCTAAACGGGTTTTAAAACTACCATCATCTGCCCATTCCTCAATCGCTTTGGCTTTGGGTGCGGTAGAGTCATATCGAATATTTTGCCCACGCCCAGTACGATCTGTATAACGGGTCAATTGATGGGCATGGTTATACTCATAGCTGCGTGTATGACCATTTTGATCAATGGCTTTGATCAAATTGCCTTGTTGATCGTATTCATAACGTGCCAATGCTTCCGCTTGTTCATCGACAAATGCGGCAATGACTTTGGCTTGTTCATTAAAAGCAAATTTGACTAAGTGTTTAGCGCGTTTCAATTGAAAATCAATCGCCTGTAAATAGGCAAATTGTTCAAATAATAAATAGGTCAGTACTACTTTTTCATCAGTCTGATCATTAAATTGTTGAACGAGGTGATAATGTTTTCCCGCATTAAAACTATGAAAATGGAAATTCCAGTCTGAACCAAAATTCAGCAATAAATCCCCATCGTCATGTGGTGCGACACTAAAGCCTTCAAAGGGTACCTGATATGTTTCATACACGATCGAAGCAGGCAATTGGTGTTTGCGTCCATTGCTATCGATAAATAAATACCCATTTTGATTTTGTATGATCACATTGGAAAATGGCATCATCCAACGTGCGCCGATCATACTGTGGTCAAACTCATTCATTTGAGAGTTATATTGACGACTAAAGGCAAAACCAACTTTAGGTAAATAAAAATCTGAATGATTGACCCGTTCAGCACCAATAGAATAACTAATACTTTGACCTGTTTGTGTATCTACACCCTGACAAGGTGGATCATTTAAGGCATCAGGTTGTAAGGTGACAAACTCTAAAATATCACCATTGATATGCTGCTCATGTTCGCCTGTTTGGTTTAACGGCACACTGGCTGTAGCTTTTTTACCTTGGGTTTGGATGGCTTTTAGGGTTTCTTGGATCAACCATGCAAGGCTATATTGAGTTCCTGCATTGCTTTGTTGTTGAATCACTGTAGCAAGGTGTGGTGTCGCCTTAAGCACTTCTTTTGTTAATCGTGTTGCGATATTCGGGGTCATCTTTGCGGTCATATCAGCTTGTGCAGGTGTACCCAACAAATCAATCAATGGTTGTGCCCAGTTGCTAAACTGCTTGCTGGGATCACGTTTTTCAGCTGTGGCTCCCGCTGAAGCAACGCTGGGTAATCCAGCTACAGCACTGCTGCTAAAGGCTTGCAGAATTGAAGTCCCTAATGTCGTTGCACTCGACAATAAACCTGATAATTTACCCTGTGTTTCTTGTAGGAATTTTTCTAAATCGCCTGCCATCTGCGCATTTAAGTGTAGTTGCATACGACGTAAATCAGCTTCTTTGATTTTGCCATTGGCTGGGTATAAACATTCGGCCATTAAACCCAGCATTGGACGTAAAGCCATACGCACATGTGCTTCTGTATTCGGTTGTAAAAATAAACCGATTAAGTTCATGCTTAACAATGCCGATTGTTGTACGCCTGCCTCAGCTTGCTTGGGTTCTGTGGCAAATAGAATTAAATCCAATACACTGCCAGATAATGCAAAGATATTGGCGACTGTCGGTACATTGGCGCTTGCTTTGATCTGTTCTAGGCTGGTATTTCCGCAAGCCTGTAAATAGTTTTGGATTTGATGGGCGATAAACTTATGGTCTTCTGTATGCGTCAGACTGGCCAAATTAAATACTGCCAATTCTACCGCTGGCTTGGTCTCTTTAGCGGCTGGTTGTTGCTGTGTATTTGACCCTGTGGTCTGATTTTTACTGTCTATAAATGCCATAAGCTTAACCTTAATACGTTCTAATTTTTAATTTAATTTCAATCAATTAAAATTCAAAAAAATGTTCAATTATTTATTTCGCGCGTTATATACATCTGGTTGTTCAGCAGCCGTTTTTCGCACAGTCACTTGTTTGGTGACATAACGAGACTCTTCCAGATCCATCCGTACCACATCCTTATCCATATCATAAATCGACTGCGGTTTTTTCACGTCGACTGGTGCTGTCGCTTGTGGAGTCTGTTGAGTCAAAATTGGCGCAGGCTGACTGACTTGTTGAGGAATATTTTGCGGGATCGTGGGTACTGATGCATCGCCTTTTCGAGTGGTAATGCTATAGGTTAAGAAGCGAGAGAAATATTCATCTTTTTTAATAAAATCATCCACCACTTTCACTGGGGCATCAAACCCATTTTGAGCAGCGCCAAATGACTCTGCAACAAAACCTTGCCCCAGTGACGACCCAAATCCTGTTCCAGCAGTTATATTAGAAACTAAACCGCTGGTCTGTTGAGCAAACAATGCTGAGGCTTGGTCTTTAAAGAAATCGATGCCTTGATCTTTAATGTTTTGTAGGGATTGACTTGGATTAGCAATCATCTGTCCCACATTCATCATCTGTGACGGAGATAAATTTAAATTCAATGCTGATGAGACTGAACCTAATGCACTTTGAGTAAATTGTTCTTTAAATTGTCCCAAGCTTTGTGTGCCTAAGTCTTTTAAAGCATTTTTGCCCATATCTTTCAATGAGTCAGCATTCAAAGAGAATAAATTGTTTTTGAGTTGGGACATCATATTTTGCCCCACTGAATTTAAAGCATTTTGTGCAAAGCTTGTGGCACCACCGACCACTTCTTCTGACCAAGTATAATCACGGTTAAAATGACTTGCTTTATCCCATGCACTCCGTGGATCAGTTTCAAATTCAACTTTGGCAGGGCCAGGTGCAATACCTGTCACTTGGGCAAAGCCATTGCCATCCAGCTTGCCAGACACTTGCTTGCCAAATGAATCAATCACTTTAAAGCCGGTTTGTTTAAAGAAGTCTTGCCCACCATAGCTTTTTAATAAGTCGAGTGCGCCTTTGAGCGGATTCGATGGCGGCAGTTGTGCTGATTTACTCACACTGGCACCCGGCTTAAATGTGTGCTGCCCTGCATTCACCTCAAATTTCCCACCTGTTTTGGGGAAAATCCCTGAGCCATTTAGGGCAATCTGTGATGAACCACCAGTAATCAACACTTCTTTTGGACTACTGATTTCTATCCGATCTTCTGTAGATGAGATGGTAATCCCCAGTTTGGCAAATACATCTAAAGCATCGGACTGTGCTTGAATTTCAACTTTACTTTGCGCGGCAATGGCTTTAATACCACCTTGTGCAGCAAATAGGCTCACTTTGCCTAAAGCTTGCCCCAAAAGATTCTTTTGGGTGCTAAGGTTAATACTATCGCCCGCAGTATGGTTAATGATGCCTGTGGCTGAAAGATGGATATCTTCAGGGGTACTTAAGGCAATCCCATCAACAGAACTGAGTAACATGATGGCTTTTTTATACTTGGCAACATCTTTTTCAATTTCTTCGGCAAAAGCTTTGAGTTGCTCAATCGATTCTATTTCATCCGTCTTTTGGTTCTTGGCAATATCGCTTAAGGCTTTACTGTTGGTCTGACTACCTTCAAGTTGCTTTTTGGCAAGCTCTGAATCAAGGTGATCACCTTTGGCTTGGTCTTGTTTATAGGTTGAAAGTAGTAAACCTTGCCCTGCCCGAACGGCTCCCCATTGGTCAGTTCTCAGCTCAAAGCCTTCACCACGATCATCACTTTCTGCTTTGTCTTTAGGATGACTCAGTTTGCCCAAGTTGAGTTGGCTGGCGGCATGACTACTCTGTAACTGGCTGCTGATTTGGCCAGTAGTATCGTCAAACCTCAGTTGATTGTAGCCACTGCCTTGATACTCTCGACTTTTTATTCCTGCCAGTTTCTTGGTGTCAGGCAGTTTGCCTTTGTCATCAAACTTACTTGGATGACGTTGCGCTTCATGGATGCGCCCAACCACAAATGGACGGTCAATGTTGCCATCAAAGAAGTCAATCACGACAATCTCACCGATTCTCGGTAAGAATCGCGCCCCATAGCCTTCACCTGCCCATGGGGTCAGGACATCGACCCAAGCGGAATCTGTGTCATTGTCATTAGAACCCGCACCGCCATCATGGGTATTGTCTTCATTACGGCTAAACAGGAAGCGAACTTTAATACGCCCCCATTCATCGACATGGATTTCTTCTCCGCTTGGCCCCACCACTTTGGCCCGTTGTGGTGATGCAATCGGTCGGTGTTGTAATGGGTTATAAGCTGGAACCGTGCTGATATTACGACGTTGAATGGTTAAATTACTGGCTTGACGTTCATCACTCGTGTTGCTGGTGATTTGACTTGTTTGCCAATTGCTTTGTTGGACTAAAGCGGTGACTTGATCGGTGAGATCTTTAGGTAAGTTATTTTGGTTATAAAAGCTTTTAGCCGTGATTAAAAACTCTTTGTCTGCACCTGAGTGTTGATCTATCTCAGGGTGTTCATTTAGTTCAAACCAATAGCCGACATGTGCATCGCGCACTGTTGACGTTGCTGTAAATTGTTTGGCTTGTGAATCGTAGTAGTTACTGAGGTTTTGGTTAAATTTTTCAATCTGACTGTTGCCCGATGGCGTTGCGCCATCTTCGCCATTAAGGTCTTGAATCCAAGCAGGACTAAAGTGCCATGCTTGTTCTAAAGCTAGACTGGCATTGTCATAATTTTCACTATGGCTGTGCTTACTTTGGACACTACCAGCGCCTTCATCAATATCCAGTACATCAGCTTGCCAACGCTGGATATGCACTGAAGTCGGTTGAATGGAACGCTGACCAATAAAATTGGTGATTGAATCAGTTTTTTCTACGGCGCTGCTTCTATGGAAGCGAATATTGCGGCGTTCTAGGGCACTAAATTGCGAATTGTCATCAATTAAACGGAGCTTTTGTGCTTGAATTTGTTCTGTTGAGCTCGACACTTTAAGTTGTGCTTCATCGATCAGCCAGTTAATCCCTTCACTTCTCATCAAACGGGTCAGGAAGTCAAAGTCACTTTCAGATGCCTGCATAATGAATGGGCGCACATCATAGTCTTTGCTTAAGCCACTCTTATCTAGACTCAGACTTGAGGCAAACAGTGGGCTGCGTTGTGCCCATTCTTGGAACACGGTCTGGATCACATCCACAACCGATTTATTCATAAATACTCGAGAGTTTCTACGATGCTTCCAAAGTGCTGTTGGGTCTTCTACGGTCAAACGATAGATGGTAAGAGAACCATCAGATGCGCCAATATCGGCTTGGGTCACAATTCCTGAAATACGGGTTAACTCAGATTTATCTGTGACAATATCGATTGCAGCTTGCGTTCCAATAAAGCTTTTTAAAGGAATGCTTTCTGAGGTTGCAAGACAGATGAGTTGGAGCCGAACACCCTCATTGATTTGATGTGTTCCATCGATACGTTGTAGGAACACTTGTTGGCTCAACGCCGAATTAGAAAATTGTACGTGAATCGCACGTTTTTGTGCTGATAAGCCAAGCTGCTCCAAAGCAGCGTAAATATTGTTAGACATGCGTTATTATTTAATTCTAAATTGTGATCAATTGTACTAAAAAATTTAGGGCTTTGTCTATACAGACTAGTCTATCTTGCGGTTAATATTTAAGCAAAAATGCATCTATTTTTATTATAACTCATATAAAAGATAAAAATTTCTCATTGTTTTATCAAATATTTATTTAAAAATACGCCCCTGCTTAAAACACGATTATCACACTGAGCTGATGTTTGACTATCTTTATTTCGATTTGGTCGATTGGCATAATGTGTTTTAAACAGTATGGGTAAACTAAACAGCTTTGAACCAAAATTAGGGCGATACAACATGTACTCATTGAATTTTTATTCATTTCAAATTGTGCAACAACAACTCAAATAGAATAGACCTCTACAAACATGGCTAAAAAATCCGCTAAATAGCTTATCCATTCTATTGTTTTAAATTTTGACGACACTTGATACTTATCTTTGGTTAAGAATTTGTTTTATAATCAACCTGTCAAAAAACTCAGACACAAGAATATAATTTCTCTTAATTAATATTTTTAATTAAATCAATTATATGGAAAAAATAAATTGTTTGATTATAAAAAGCTTGCAATGCCACACTTTATATTCAAAGTTTAAATACCTTTGCGTAGGCGATGCCTCACTTTTCAGAGATGAAAAGATGACAAAAATCTTTTGCTGGGCGAGGGGTACGTCCTGTATCCCCGCCCAACGGCGACATCCATGTCGCCCCACGGTAGGATCACCATCTAGGATTCAAAAGTACAAAAATGAATAACCAACAGTTTCAAAAGTTCATACATAACTATAAGCTTCATTTATGATCAATGACTTGATGCAAATCACTTGTATGAATAATTAGGCGGTTTAACTATATATAAATAATAAAAGCTGGTGATAAGTGAGAATTAAACACTCGGCACCAGCTTTTAGCTAACATTAATTAATAATTAAAAGTATAACTCAAACCAAAGGTACGCCCTTGTGCCCGCATACTAGACACAGGGGAAAAGGTAATTTCTGACTGCTGGCTATACACAGTGCGATAGTCTTTATTCCACACGTTATAAATTCCAAAATCCACCCGCCCCTTATACGCAGGAAAATTCACTAGGGTATCCATAATCGCATAACCCTTTATTTTTGCAGCACGGTTTGGAACCACCTTATCACTGTTCACCGCAACCTTATCATCTTCAAATGCTTTGTCAGTTCCTTTTACAGCAAGCATCTGTACACGGAATCCATAACCATCATCACTATTCCACTCACCAAAAATAGTTCCCTTAGTTGGAGATACCTGATAAGCATTTAACTCACGCCAATTACCAGCCGCATCCTTATATTGTCCACGGGTGTAAGCCAACGTACCACCAATTTTAAAATCATCCAGAATTGGATATGCCGCAGTCATTTCAGCACCATAAACACGCTGATCAGTATCAGCAATATTGACTGAACGGTCCGCATTGAACTGAATGACTTTATCAGATGTGTTATAAAAGCCAGTAATTCCTAAATCAAGTTTTTGATCATCTTGCAGACGCCAACCCAGTTCATAACTATTGACGGTTAGTGGTTCTATATTCGCAGTTGAAACGGTCAGAATTGAGACATCACGCAACATCCGTAATACATCTGGATAACTAAATCCTTGAGAGAAATTGGCAAATAATTGCTGATTATCAGTAAGTTTATAAACTGCGCCTAAATTAAACAAAAACTTGTCAGCATTTGTTGAATCACTCGCTACGCTTTGTGTTTGTCTAGAAGGTGTATAAGCGTCTGTATCTGCCTTAATATATTGATAGCGCGTTCCCGCTTGTAGATTAAAGCGATCCGTTAATTGATAATCTGCCTGTAAAAAAGCACCGATATTTTGAATGACAGTATCTGGACCTGCATCTAGCCTTCTACCAGTATCCTTGTAAACCATACCGTTATTGCTGACAGACAATACGTCATAATGCTGAGTATCTTTTTCCCGGTCATAATCCAGACCATAGGTCAGATTAAGATCACGCGCTGCAAGCTTAAAATCAGACTGAACTGTAGACCGCATTCCTGCCACATCAACCGTATATTGCGATTGATTTACCGTCGCGCCACCAGCATAAACTGGGAAAAAACGTCCTTTTTCATTTCTATAATAGGCTTCCAAATTTACCGTCTGCCCCCATACATCCTGATTTTGATATTGGGTATTAAAGGCATAACGATCCGTAAATGGCTGATTACTTAATTCCAGTCCCTTGATTGCTCGTTCAGACTGTGGCCCTTTAGCAATGGTATAGTTCGGTCCATAATCAGGTAGATAACGAGTATCCTGCTTATCCTTATAATACTGCGCACCAAAACTCAAGCTTTGTGTGTCAGTCAAATTAAAATTCAGGCGCCCATTTATATCTAGTGTATCTGTATCATTACGGCTGGTCTGATTGGGTTCAGTTGCGATTCGATCCCCATTCGCATCAAATAATGATCCTCGACTGGTATAGTTCGCACCAAGAAAACCATCCATTTTATCATTGCTGAAAGAAACACTCTGACCCGCTTCATAAGCCAGACCATCTCCTCGGAAATTATCAGCAGAGGTTATCCCTAATTTCGTCTCAAAACTCAGTGGTTTCGATTTATCAGCACGTTTGGTAATGATATTAATAATCCCACCCGTTGCGCCAGAACCATAAATACTGGTTGCCCCAGAAATAACCTCAATCCTTTCAATCATCCCCGGACTAATACTGTTCAATTGGCGCGCAGGATCACGCGATCCCGTCTGAGATACACCATCAATCATCACCAGTACCGTTCTGCCTCGCATGGTCTGGCCATAATTACTTCCAGTACCACTAGACGGCGCCAGTGAAGGAACCAGTTGAGCAAGAACATCTGCTACTTTTCGCCCTGCCCCAGCCTGTTTTTGTACCTCTGCTCCGCTAATGTTCTGTACAGTCCCTGCAATATCTGCAATGCTTTTTTCTGATCGTGTTGCTGTAATAACAATCTGTGGCAATTTCTGGACAGATTCCTGTTGTTGAGCATTGCTAACTGGTGTCTGATTATTCGAGGTTTCATCCTGTGCATATAACTGACTACTGATTGCAATAGATAAAACACATAAGCTGAATTGGGAAAGGCGCATCCTGTTTCCTCAGTTGTAGGCCTGAATTTTAGCGCTAATAATAATCATTATTATTACCGATGTAAAACATAATATTCCGATGGTGTATATCAAACCGGTTCTGGCATATTCGAGATAAAAAACAATTAAGTTGTTGATTTATTATATTTTACTGTACTCTTATTTCTGTTTCATTTAGTCCATCACCTTGCCGATAACGTCCACAGCGTGAGTAAAATTCATTTCGATAACAATGATATAGAACTGCTGTTTTTTCCAACATCTTTATTTTTTTCTGCGCTTGGTAAGCAATATCTTCTGCAATATAGGCATAAGATTTTACATTTTCATCCGGCTCACCCACAATTTTACTGGCAGCTGAATTTTCAAAAATAAAATAACTCATCATGCGCATGACAGCTCTGAAATGTCCTTGCCCAAGCACATGTTTTTCACCGAGTAAAATATGCCAGCCCAGATCAGAGTCATCAGCATCATAATAAAGTGCCAGTCGATCGCGCTTGGCTTCATATATCTCAAGATAACCGACATCTGTATGTTCAATCGTAATAATAAATAAACGCTGATGATCATCACAAATCATCTTTTCAAAATAAACGGCCAGTTCAAGCTCTGGTTTATTCAGTTGCCACTGGGGAATCACATGAGGTTCATGCATCCATTTATACAATAATGGAAAATCTTGCGGAAGTTGCACAGCCCTTAATCCATAAGCTATTCCTCTTTCCTCGTAATGGAACTCATCCAACAGCTGTGAAGATAATGTCATCATAAATATTTACTCAATTCAATTTCATGCAGATGCAGTAAAGTGATAATAATCCTGTGCTGAATGTTCGCTGAAAAACTGGTCCCGTTTCTGCCGTTCTTGGATTTCCATTTGCTGAAACTGCTCGAGATGATGACGGGCAATATCTGGACTCAAAATAAACACACCATCGGCATCTCCCACCATTAAGTCGCCAGAGGAAATACAGGTATCTCCCATCTGTATTTGCTGGTCAAACTCCACCACACTCTCTCCCTGCTGACGTGTAGTCAGACAACTGACCGATGAAGCAAAAACGGGGACCTTCATGTTTCTTAAAGCAGTTACATCCGTTACTGCACCCAATATGATTACAGCGGCAAGCTGATGATATATGGCAGCGCGATGTCGCTGTTCTCCCCAGCAGGCACGATGTTCCAGCTGACGTGCATCAATGACCAGTACATCACCCGGCTGACTGTTCAGCAAAGCCTGACGCAGTGCCATACCATTGACTGAATGCACTGTAGCCGTACGCACCCGACCCACAGCATGCCCAATCTGGTTAATCGCATGAATCTGTGGTAAATGCCCTTGGTCCAGTACATGACCAATGGTTGAGCTGGCAATATCTGCATAACTCTGGATTAAATTATTTAACTGCTCTTGCATGAGTATTGACCTCTGTGTTCATCCTGTCTTAGTAATGGACAGCTTGCACAATATTCTTTCTGTGCTTCAGGTAACTGAAAATAAAAGCAGCATTTTTTACGTTGATAGGTCGTGGACGATTGCTGCCGACTCTGATCCAGTAAATAAAATGGGTTTTGTTTTAGGCCCAGATCAGCTGCAGGCAAATCTATCAAAAACTGCCGTTGATACTGGATACGGCTGAGTAAAGCTTGGTTACCCGCTTTTCTGTTCATCATGTCGTAAAATTGCAGAATTCGTAATGCAGTATTTTCCCACAACAAAAATTTCTGTACTTTCCCTGTACGGGCAAGGGCATCAAATAACTTTTTCAGGTCATCCAGTATGAATCGCACATATCCTTCAAAAGATTGCTGTTTTCTACTAACGCCATGCTGTAATTGGGGCAGATTAATCAGATGCAGTGTTCTGTCCCAATACCAGTCAGGAGGCAATCCTGTGGAAATACAGGATAAGTCCCATGGCAAATCAATATCCTCAGAAGTCAGTGCGTAAAAATATGGGAATAACAGAGGGACAGCCCAGTATTTAATGAACATGGATGTAGCGCAGGTTAAATTCACTGCATCCACGCGAGAACTAAAATCATTTAATGCTATCAAACATGCAGAGGGATTTAGCAGATCAGTAAAACTCAGTATCTGCTGCCCCTCTACAGGCAGTACATCAAATTGAATATTCAGGCGTTCAGCCAGCAACTGCCTAAGTACTGATATATCAGATTTTGTCATTTTAAAATCAGACCCAATATTCAATACTGCAATCTTTGACTGCACACCTGAGTTTTCTCTATTCATGAAATTAAACAACACTCCTGAATACATTCGGCACAGTTCCCATACTGCTTGGCATACTTCCCACCCTATTATCTTGTTCAAGTAGTGGGCGGATCAGTTGCTTATATGGCCACAACTCACTATCAAATAGGATATGCTTTAATTCAGCTCGGGCCGTATCCGTAAATGGCACATCATCCAGTGCTTGCTGTAACTGCTGAGCCAATACACGCCATAAATCCGCCGAGTCAATCTGATAGAACTCTGCAACAGTTTCCAAGATACTGGCCAGATTGACCTGTATACCGAGTGTCTGTAGATAGAGAATCAAACTTTCCACGCTGTCGTGGTACAACGTAATACGAAAATCATGTGGACTCAGGTACTCAGGATCAGGCAAGCCCTGCTGCTGCATCCATGGCTGATAAATACGGACAGAATCATGGTCGCGGAGCATGAAACCAGCGAACTGCCCATGTTCCAGTACAATACAGATATTCTGACCATGAATTTCGCCCATCAGACCAAGACGGAACAGGCGCAAATTTACCTCAAAGAAATCACGGCATAATGCAACAAAAATATTGCAGATATGCTGTGGTGTAACAGTTAAATTCTGCCATTTTAGAAGCAGATCAAATACACATCCCTGCCCATCCATCAGTTGCCCTAAGCTAGCCATAGGAATAATCTGATAAGGTGCTTGTAACAACTCAGCAGGAATCCTTCGGCGCTGTGCTGCGAGATGCATCGGACGTTCATTGAACAGCATTAAATTATCTGGCGTTAAATTATCCTGCTGCTCCGGAAGATAAGCCCACCATTGATTTTCATCGCATAACCACAGACGTCTTTTCAATACCTCATCTTTTTGCTTAGCGAGCTGTAACAGTTGCTGATTTTTTTGCCCATTGATCATTTTGACAATCGGTAAAAAACGCAATGAACCCAAAGACTTAACTGCAAGTGGTAATTTTAGACTATCCTGTGGCTGTGACGCTGAAAGAAGGCTTCTTAGTGATGAACTGGCGTACCAGCCGCTGGACTGAAACGCTAAGGGGATAATGTCCTTATGTTGCAACTCTTCAGAAAATTTGTCAGACAGCACATGCTTGAACTGCCACGCATGTAAGGGAATCGCCAAATAACCATCCCCCAGCGCTTTTTCATCACACTCCTGTTTCAACATCAGGAACTGTTCCGCGTTCAGAAAAATACGAGCAGGTTGCTGCCTGCTGATCTCAGTAACATCCTTCCCATAGACCAACTTTTCTCTATTTACTGCAACCCAGTGAACATTCATATCCTGAGCAAATTCAGGACTGAAATACTGATATTCATCGGAACTAAAACCGTCCTTTAACTTGGCCAACGGATGATAAGGGCGATCTCGCAAAGCGGCATACTGCTCCAGCTGTATAAATAAGTCTGCGGGATGCTGCGTTAACCACTCTGAGGAGGACAACTGATGTTGCTGAGACAATTCTGCATGCAACATTGCCTGTTTTAAATCTGCACGAAAATCTGCCAGTTTTGATGCATCAGCAGAGTTGAAGCAGTGTAATTGCTGCATGAAGTCAAATAACTGCAATGCACTTAATTTCTGAACATGATAACCCTGTGCTTCGTCCATGCTAAGCTTATAGATCGATGCTCCAACATGCATCTGCCAACGCTGTTTCAAACCCTGTTTCAGCGGTAGAATCAAACACTCAGTCTGTGCAGAATTAAATAAAACTGCAAAACACTCCCCAACTGTATAACTGTCGAAAAGTGATTCAAAGCCATGCTGAAATCTTTGTCTGCATAGTCGTTGAGCCTGATCCTTTGTCAGGATCTCCGATTCTGAAATATATTGCTCAGCAAGTAGGCTATTGACCAAATCCATCAATATCTCCTGCCCTGAAACGGCAGGTGAAAATACCATGGTATTCATTCGTTTATCCCCCCTAAACAGGCTGACGGAAATGGAACAGAGGGTTATTGACATAACGCATCTGTACATCACCATCACCGAATAAGCGGCGGCGGGTCAGCGATTCAATACAATATTGCTCTGCAAAGACATCAAACACCGCATAGCGTGACTGATGTTCAGGATATTGCTGCTGAAAATCATGAATAATATCTGCTGCTTTTTGCCAGAAGACCTGTTCACTAAAGTCAAGCTGCTGTTGTAGTGTCATGGCGATATCACTCAATGCAACAAAGAATAGACAAGCGCAACTAAAATCCCGTACTGCATTTAGATCATCTGTGAGGATAAATGACATGCGATTGGCTTTCGCATGTTCCGCAGGTAATGCATGCAAGGTCGGAAAAGCTTCTGGATGGGTCAGATGATCAGGACTAAAGCGTACCCCATCATGAAAATCCTTTAAAATGATCCGTACTGGCCAGCCATTACGATGAACCAAAATGATATTCTGCCCATGCGATTCAGTTCCAATTCCTTCAGCAAAGAGTAAATATAGAATTGGCTGAATGACCACAGACAGCAATTGCCCAACCCATGCATCCACACCATACTGATCCAGCCAAGGTGCGATCAGTAACTTCCCATCCTGTTGGACATGACCAATTCCATTCAAAGGAATAGCGTCTTCACCAGATTTTAGATACTGCTGCACACTTTCACGCCACAGACTGGCAATAGTTCCATATGCCTGTTTGGCATGTGATGCAGGCAGACGCATGAAATCCACTGCTGAGGCATGTACTTCACCAAGAATATCAAAATCCAATTTTTGGGCAATTTCACTGTTCTTTTTTAAACCCTGTAGCCAATCTGTAATTAGCGGCCCATTCATTGCGGTATGCGTTGCCAATATCCGTGAACTTGAGGTATTTGTCAGACTCATGGACATTTTGATATAAGGCTTTTCAGGATGTTGTAAATTGGTCAGTGTTCTCAGTGACTGCTGAGCAATATAGGCATATTCTCCTCGTCCCAGATAAACAATCTTATGCTCAGCAATTTCCTTAAAGAACACATGCACAATAGTATTTTCCCATTGCCATGGATGAACGGGTAACCAAATATACTCATCTGCATTTTTTTGCTGATCCAAAACCTTTGCAAACTCTTGCTGATCCTGTTCAGTCAACTGCTGCTGCAGGAAATCATCCGCATTTAAATGACTGGATGCGTTATGGGAAAATATGGACTGATGTACTGCAATCCACACCAGATGAATAGGTTGTGCATATTCAACCCCATATTTCAGATTATCCTGCAGATTAAAACCAACTCGAGATTTATAACAAGGATGATAGGGGTGGCCATCCATCAGATAGGTTTCCAGCACATCATAACTATATTGTGCTGCTGGTAATGCATACTCATTCTGGCAATGTTGAGACTGCACATCATGAATAAAAGTTCGCTTCAATTCACTGATAAAACCATCAATCTGGGCTGCCTGTGGAATACTTCTGACGATCTCATCAATCACTAAATTCAACTGTGCAACCGTTTTCTGTCCCTGATGATCTTCACGGATAACATCTGAAGCAGTCATGCGTACCAGTCCAAAACTGAGATGTCGCTGTCCTGCAGCCACGTAACGAACCGACTGCCCTTGTGAATTGATCACATCTATATAAAAAACACCATCCTCAAATTGGGCTGGAATCACCTCTTCATAAATCAGTGCCTGTAGCAATTGTTTGATCACACGCTGTTCAACTTTCTGAATTGTGACTTGATCAGGCTGTTGCCAAGCCAAAGTGCTTGTATTCACAGAATGTGTGGTCGTGGAAAGTGCTGGATGTAAATTGCCCATTATTTTTACCTTTATTGATTTTGAACCAAAACGTCCGCTTGCTTCTGACTCGGAAACTTCCATGCAGCGGGTAATGCCAACAGCATCACTCCTGCACAGATCAAAAACAGTTCCCGTATTGCATGAATTTGAGCAATTGCGAGTTCAGGTGAATATGAAATATTGTGTGTACGAATTTGCAGATAGAGTGCTGCAATCACAACAGCAATTGCAGCGCAGATCCGGCGCAGTAAGTTATTAACAGCTGCTCCCTGAGTCACCAGTTCCTGATCTTCCAGACTATTTAACCCAGCTGTTGTCGCTGGCATATAGGACAAACCAAATCCCAACCCATGCAAGATCATACAAAACATCAGGGATATAACATGTGTACCAGGAATCAATGCCAGACCAGCAAATGCAGCAACAGTCAACAAAAGACCAAAACAGATTAATTGTCGGGCACCATGTTGATCGAGATATTTACCCGCCCATTGACTACATAGACTGGTGGTCAATGCACTGCTCATCAGGATCAGCCCTGTCCACACTGGACTGAGTTTTAAAGTATTCTGTAACAGTAGTGGGATCAGGAGTAAGGTAATGAACAGTCCGATGGTATGCACAACTGAAATAATGACACTGTAGTTAAAACCACTACTGGTAAACAGTTGCCAGTCAATTAAGGCATTGGGCTTATTACGACTAAACCAAACAAAGCCACAACATGCCGCAATGCCTGTACTGAACAACAGCAGAAACTCAGGTCTTTGGATGTCACTCAACTGCTGGATACCACTCAAACTGAGCAGTAACGCCACAATACCCACAGCAAGCAGTACAAAACCCCTCCAGTCAAAACCTAACAATCTCATATTCGTCTGCTGTGACGGCAACCAACGCAATCCCATCACCAATGCACAGATGGTTAGCGGAACATTCAATAAAAACAACACCTGCCAGTTCCACCATACCAAAACCAGTGCACCCAGCATGGGTCCACATGCCAAAGTCAGCATAATCATGGCACCCCATAGCCCTGTAGCAGTACCCCGCTGCGCACGCGGAGTTACCATAAATATAATTCCCAGAGACAATGGGATCATCAATCCACTTGAAAAGCCTTGTAAGGCACGAACCAGCAGTACAGTTTCAAAATGCCCTGCAAAAGCACCATACAGCGAGCTCAAACCAAAGACTGTCAACGCAGTCAGATATACCTGACGTTTACCAAATCGCTGACTCAAATAACCTGTGAGCAATAGACTCAGGCTCATACTCAGCAGAAAAATAACCATCACCCAACTGACGGCTGTTTCATTGATCTGAAAATCATGCATCAACTGAGGAATAGCGGGGTTAAAACTACTGTTATTTATACTGACGGTGCCAGTCCCCAGCATCACACAGATCATCACCCAACGTTGTAACCCTGAAGATGCAGGATTTTCTGTCTGCAACAGTGGTTGTGGCTGTTCAGCCATCTCCTGTCCCCTGTGTTATTTGCTCATGACTTTTAAATACTGATCATCGGTTTTCCCAGAGGGACGCGGCATGACTGTATTTGTTCGGGAATTATTTATTTGGAATTCAGTCGTCAAGGCCTGACTACCTAGCTGAAAATCCTGAAAGCCTTGTTTTCCGTCTACATCAAAATAGTTTTCTTTCAGAATCTGATTGGCGATCCGTGCGGAACGAAATGCGCCCAATCCCAGATCAGGGGTACCTACGCCATGGTGTTGTAGACTGGTATTTTGAATATAGATCTCACCATCCCCTTGATATTGCAGTTGATGATGCTCACTAATTTTCCAGCGTTGCTGGGTATCTAATACAATCCCGTCATTTAGCTTATTCAGGAACGTCTGTGCAGGATATTGATAACCCGTTGCTGCAATCACGGTACTCGCCCGGAGTTTCAACATCTGCTGCTGCTGAGTCTGTAAAAATTCAAGTTGGATATTATTCGGACCATGTAACTGTGCATTCTCCAACTGATAGTTGCCAGCAATAGTCACACAGGTATCCGCTTGTCCAATACTACGGTGATAAAGGCGCTCATAGATTTCCTGAATGGTTCTGCTACTGATACCCTTATACAAATGGGCTTGTGCAGTTGGCAGAGTATCCTTGAGAGCTTCTGGTAAATGGTAGAAATAACGCATGTAATCTGGACTAAAGCTTTCCAGACCCAATGGTGTATTTTCCATGGGTGAAAAACCTGCGGAGCGGGTCAACCAATACAAATGGAATCGGGGCTTGCCTGTTTCTGATGAAATCTGCTGATCAAATAAATCAATAAAAATTTCCGCCGCAGACTGACCAGACCCAATCAGTACCACATTGCCAGACAGATTATCGGTACACTGCTGTAGATAGCTGGAAGAGTGCAGACAAGAGGCTGTCTGTTCTGAAATGGTTTGTAATGGTTTGGGTAATCGCGGCACCGTTCCTACCCCCAATACCAGTTTACGGGTCTGATGAATGGACAATCGTCCACGCTGTTCAGCAATCACCTGAAAACCTCCAGAGATTGGAGCAACGTCCACCACCCGCTGACCAAAGTTTAGATCATGCAGCTGCTTTACGACCCACTGGCAATAATGGTTATATTCTTTGCGCGGAATATACAGATTCTCACGGAAGTAAAACTTATAGAGACGTTGCTGTGCCTTTAAATAGTTCAGAAAACTATAAGGGCTTGTTGGCTCAACCAGACTGACCAAATCGGCCATAAAAGGGACCTGCAACATCGCACCTGGCAGCTGTAATCCTGCATGCCAGTCAAAATTTTCGCGTTTTTCAAAGAAACAATACTTCAATGAAGCATGCTGATTCAGCAACGCAGCAAGACTTAAATTAAAGGGCCCCAGACCAACACCGATGAAATCAAGCATAGTCGGCCTCCTCAATAACTTGTCTAACATAGAGTGGATTTTTTAAATCGACATAGATTGATTGCTGAGAAATATCAGCTTGCAACTCATCCAGTTCATACAGACGTGTCATCATATTGCCCTTATAGGGGAAAGTTTCATGATGCAAAACAGTCTTTAATAAATTGCTTTCAGGATATTTCTGATAGGCCTGCAACAAGTAGGATTGCAGCATTTCAATTAATTGTTGCTCCTGAACGGCGCCAGTCATACCTATGGCATTAATCAGACCAAATAAGGTATTACCAATAAAGTAATATCGGAAACGTTCATCCACCAATGACAATGAGCATACTGCCTGACCATCTGTTGCCAGTGTCGGATAATGTTTCAAAATTTCTGTGGCAAGCTCACGGATATAGTAAAACCCTTGATTATCCCTAAACCATACTGTTTTAGGCATACCCTGTTCCAGTTCAATCAAGGTATTCTGTTGGTGTGCTTCAAAAGCCATTCCATATTCATGATACAACTCCATCAATGGCAGAATGGTCATTTCCAGGAAACGATCAAACCATAGCAAGGCAACTTGTGACTGAGACTGACCTGTTTGTTTTGAAATATCTGCAAAAATTTCACTGAAACGATTTTTTGCCAATACAGGATGATCCTGACACAATGAAGCAATACAAGTCACATCATCACTGACCTTAAATGGATTTTCACGCAGAATACAGATGGTTTCATCCAGTACCTGACCATCAAATTTCAATGCAATCCAAGCAGGATCACTCAAAGCCTGAAGGTTCGGATTTCTCTGCCTGAATTCACTTAGACAATCATCATGCCACAGCTGATAACTCAACAAACCACGGTGGCATTCCTTATACAGATTGACCCGAACTGAATTAGTAACAGCCACAGTCATGGATGCCTTGAACATCCAAGGTGATTGCTCACTGTACAGCGTACGTACTGAAGTTGTTGCTTTGACATCCCAGCCTAGCGCGCCAAAATCAATCAATTTTTCTTCATGTAAAAGCTGTTGATACCAGTCCTTGTCCTTTAAATAACGTGCCTGCCATGGATGTAAAGGTAACAAGGCATAGTCAGGAAACTGGGCTATTTTTGCTCGGTGATACGCATTGAAATATGGCTCTAAATCATGTTTAAACTGTGTGGGAATATCAATTTTATGCGCATTGTCCGAAGCAATATGTTCGGGGTGCACATATAAAAATTGCATTTTGAAGGTATTCTGTGTTTCAGGTGAAAAAATCTTCCAGTCATCCTGTACAAAACCCTGACGGCTTTTTGGTGAAGGATGCATGCTATGACCAAGTACCAATGCCTGTTCACTCTGAATAAAATTTTGTTGTTTTGCTATAATCTGATCAAAATCTGGTTCACGATGACTGAGAAATTGCTGTAGTGCCCTGTGACTCTGAATCCAACATTCCAGCAATGAAGATGCATCAAGTTGCTGAGCTTTGGATTGTTCAATTAAATTTTCCAGTAGATTTGCCGCAATATTTACAGGGCTGAGTGCCAGATACTGACCTTCTCGCTCGACCCACGGCAAGTCAGCAAAACGGTGTCGCCCCACCTGACTGAAATATTCAATCGGTGCATAAAGAAACCCATTGATTGCGTGCAAAGGGATACTCAGTAAAACTTTGCCCTTGCCTCTGTCTGTTAAATGAGGAGATTGTTCTGTTAAAGAGAGAAAACGACCATGACCTGTTTCTTGTAAATATGAGTTCACTAAATGCTGCAAGGCAATTTTATTTGTGATTGATCTCATCAGGATTACTCTGTGGGGGGATAAGTACCTACGGAGAATATCCATGCTTAATTACAAATACAAATGATAACTATTATTATTTACATTCAATAATAAAAAATTACTCCCACTTAACAACTCTTCATTTTTCTCACACAGTAAAGTCTAATCAAATCACTCAGACTATAAAATTCAACCTTAAATTTCCTAAAATGCTGATCAATGAAAGACAGGATCAGATAAATTTATCTTGATTAAGCGTGATATAAATCACGATTATTTTATAATTTTTAACAAATAGAAAGTTTGCCCTCTTAATACTTTCTTCTCGTTCTTGAATAGAGCGAGAAACAAATTACTAAAAACAAAAAAGCAATTCGCTAGGATCAATTGAAAGAAATGATACAAGCCGAGTAAAAAAAGATTTATGAAAGCAAATCATTATAAATTTAAACTAAATATAAGTGCTTTATTCTGTATTCAGTAGTTTCTGTGAATTACAATCATTCTCAATTATACTTTCGTCAATTTAAAGCAATCTCAGGGTGAGATAAAAGGAAGCAAGATGAAAAGCAACAAAATTTTTAATAAGAAGTCTGATGTAAAAAAAATCATTCCACTTATATCAATTGGTGGGTTCATCTTTTTATCACAATCCTCTTTTGCTATTTCACCCACAGAGGCTACAGATACAGAAAACAAAGCTGCGGTGCTTCCAACCATTACTGTCAGCGCATCACGTTCAGATGAATTCTCCTCTTCTGCAAAACAAGTGACCAAATTAGATGAAAAACAAATTGAATTTCTAAAAAATGCGTCTTCTGGAAATATTGCCACTGTTTTAGCCAAAGTTGTGCCTGGCTTATCTGATTCAAGTCGTACAATTACCGATTATGGGCAAACTTTACGCGGACGTAATGCCTTGATCTTGGTTGATGGTGTACCCATGAATTTGACACGTGATACATCAAGAGGTCTTTCATCAATCGACCCGCAAAGTATTACAGGTATAGAAGTCATTCGTGGCAGTAATGCGATTTATGGAAGTGGTGCTGCTGGCGGAACGATTTCAATCACCACCAAAGCGGCCGGCGGTGAACCGACTGCAAAAACTGTGATTGGGCTACAAAGCGCTTTGACCAACTTTCGTACAGATGCTTTAAGTGGAGATATTCATCAATATTTTTCTGGAAGCTTAAATAACTTTGACTATGCATTTGATTTTGGCTATCAACGTATTGGTAGTCCATACGATGCCCGAGGCGATCGTGTTGCACCAGAACCAAGTCAAGGTGATTTATTTGATGCGGATGCATATAGCGTAGGCGGTAAACTTGGCTATCACATTGATGATAACCAATATCTACAATTTGCAGCAAATTACTATAACGCTGAACAAGATTCTGACTATGCCTCTGACCCAAGTGTAGCAAAACTTCCTGCAGGTAGCGTACCTGCGAAAGCAATCAAAGGGCTTAAATTAAAAGACCAGAATAAAAATGAAAATCAAATCTACAATTTGACCTATAACAATAAAGATTTATTTGGCAGTAAAGTTGACGCGCAAATCTATTACCGAGACTTTTTTACTCGCTTCTCGCCATTCGATGCCCGTAAAGTCAGTACACGTGGTGGAAAAGTCGATCAGGTTTATCAAAACAATAATGTTCTCGGCAGTCGCCTAACCGTAAATACCCCATTAGAATTTTTAGGAGATACGTCAATTGTTTGGGGTGGCGATTTTAGTCGTGAAAAAAGCGAAATGCCTCTAGACACGTTTGATCCTACAATTTATGACCAATCTGGTGGTTTAGAATTTGTTAAAAATGGAAAACTGATCTATTTACCTGAATTAACCACACAAAGTATCGGCGGTTTTGCGCAATTAAAACATAATTTTAATGAACAATGGTCTGCTGAAGTTGGTACGCGTTATGAAGACAGTTATGCAAAAATTGATAGCTTTGTTCCACTATCACAATTAGGTAAACCAAATCCCTATACTGTTAAGGGTGGTAAAGTGACGGCGGATGCATGGTTATATAATGCCAATATCACCTTTAAGCCAACAGATCAGCACTCGATTTACGCATCTTTTAATCAAGGTTTTCAATTGCCCGATGTAGGGGTGGTGATCCGTAATGCAACAGCAGGATTTAACTTAGCATCATCATTCCTTGAACCGGTTAAGGTGGATAATTACGAGCTCGGTTGGAATGGTCATTTTAATAATTTTAGTTCAAGCTTAGCAGTGTTCCAGTCAACTTCAGATCTGGGTGGTGTTCAATCCTTTAACAATGGCTTGATACTGACGCGTACCAAAGAAAAAGTGACTGGTGTAGAAGCGACTCTTGATTATCTTGATGATGCAAAAGTATGGGGAACTGGAGGAAGTGTTACATGGATGAAAGGCCGTGAAACCCCACAGAACACCAATACAGAACAAGACATGACGGGTTACCGTATTCCACCTTTAAAAGTAACAGGATACATTTCTTATAGCCCAACAGACACATGGACAAATCGTTTACAAGCAACATATTTTGCTTCAGAAGATTATCGCTTAAACGGTGTCAACAGTTTTGGTCGTTATGATGTGAAGTCATATACCACTGCAGATTTAATCAGTAGTTTTGCCCTAAACAAAAAAGATACCGTTACGATTGGCTTAGAAAATATGTTTAACCGTAAATATTATCCATTATATAGCCAACTTCTACGTACCAGTAATAACACCAGCCATCTGCTGGCGTCAGGTGCAACATTGAAAGTGACTTATAGTCATAAATGGTAAGATTTGATAATAAAGCCTTATAGAGATCTATAAGGCTTTATCGTTTTTTTATTTCTGGTCAAGAAATTAGCTGAATTTTGCATTTTTTACATTTTTGTATTAACATTTTTATACTAACAAAAAGCGATGCAGTGATGGAAATTGAATTTTCATGGGATGAGCATAAAGCAGAAATAAACTTAAAAAAGCATGGTGTAGCTTTTGAAGACGCAGTACTGGTTTTCTATGATGCTTATGCCTTATACCATCAAGATCGCTTTGAAAATGGTGAATATCGCTGGCAAGCGATAGGTTTGGTATATGGGCAGGCTGTTTTACTGGTTGCCCATACTGTACAGGATCATGATGGGATTGATCATATCCGTATCATTTCGGCACGTCAGGCAGAGAAAAAAGAGAGGAAACAGTATGAGCAAAACCGTTACTTACAAACTGGATTTGAATAATCCACCTACCTTGTCAGATGAACAAAAAGCAAGGCTTGAAACTTTGGCTGAACGTCCAGACAGCAAGATAGATTTTTCAGATATTCCTCAACTTGATGAAAAATTTTGGAAAAATGCTGTGCAAAATCCCTTTTACAAGCCCACCAAGCAAGTGACTACTGTCCGTATTGATTCAGATGTTATGCAATGGCTAAAATCTCAAGGCAAGGGCTATCAGACCCGTATGAACAAAATTCTTCGAGACGCTATGCTTCAAGAATTAAAGAACAATCCTTGAAAATGCAAGCGAGATTTTATTTTTAAACGATTCCAATAAAATCAAAATACGACCTAAACTCATATGACAAAGAACAGCAAAAAGCCGGCAGTATTGAAACGACCGGCTTTTTTAAGTTTGGATCACAAACTATTTAGCTATTTATTACGATAAACAATAAATTATGCGCTTAATTCAACTGCAAGTGCTGTAGCTTCACCACCACCAATACAAAGTGTTGCGATCCCTTTGGTTTTACCTAAGCGTTTTAAAGCATGGATCAAGGTCACAATGATTCGTGAACCTGATGAACCCAGTGGATGCCCGAGTGCGCAAGCACCGCCATTAATATTGACTTTTTCAGGATCAAGTTTAAATGCATCAATTGCAGCCATAGTGACCATGGCAAAAGCTTCGTTAATTTCCCAAAGATCAACATCGTCTACGGACCAACCAACATTTTTCAGTAGTTTTTCAATTGCTCCCACAGGTGCAATGGTAAACTCTTCAGGATGCTGGGAATTGGTTGTATAGCCTTTGATTTCAGCCAACACAGTCAAACCACGCTTTTGCGCTTCTGACGCCGACGTGATCAGTAGTGCAGATGCACCATCACTGATTGAACTAGAGTTTGCAGCAGTGATCGTACCGTCTTTAGCAAATGCAGGTTTTAAGCTTGGGATTTTATCAATCTTGGCATTTTCAGGATTTTCGTCCACATCTACCGTGATCTCCCCCTGACGTAACGCCACTTTAACAGGTGTGATTTCGTCTTTAAAATAAC
Organism: Acinetobacter sp. 1125_18A; assembly: GCF_052824985.1. Lineage (NCBI taxonomy): Bacteria > Pseudomonadati > Pseudomonadota > Gammaproteobacteria > Moraxellales > Moraxellaceae > Acinetobacter > Acinetobacter sp. 1125_18A. Next base: position 165,885 of record NZ_VTDG01000004.1, on the reverse strand, counting down.
CTTCTGCAATCGCTTTTTTTGCACGTGTCAGTGAGCGAATTGCAAACTCATCCATTTGCTCACGGCTATAGCCCCTTTTATCCGCCATTTCCTGTGCAAAACTTCCCATTGCACGCCCTGTACCCGCGTCTTCCAAACCATCAAGGAACATATGATCAATCACTTGACCATGCCCCATCCGATAACCTGAACGTGCTTTAGGTAATAAATACGGTGCATTGGTCATAGACTCCATCCCACCGACGACAATAATTTTGGCACTTCCTGCTTTAATGGCATCGCTGGCTTGCATTGCAGCTTTCATACCAGAACCACAGACTTTATTGATTGTGGTTGCGCCAACATGATCTGGTAAACCCGCTTTTCGCATCGCTTGACGCGCTGGACCTTGTTTTAAACCCGCAGGTAATACACAACCCATGATCACTTCATCAATATCAGCAACAGGTACATTGGCTTGTTCAACAACTTTTTCAATGACGACTGCACCCAAATCCGGTGCAGATAAACTTGCAAAACTGCCTTGAAAACTTCCCATTGCAGTACGACGAGCAGCGACGATGACAATCTTTTCCATTCGAGTTCACCTTGTATTTTAAATGCGTATACTTTTGAAGCGGGTATTTTTGAAAATAGCATATCCATTGATAACATGTCTAAGCCGCCAAAGCGACTTAGCATTTAAACTTGGCTGGTTAAATTATAATTTTAAGCTTGCTTTGTCACAATCAGGCCACAGCGAGATTTGAGGTGATCAGTTCTACCCCTGTTGCCGCCTGAATTTGTTCTAGGCTTACATCTTTGGCCAATTCAATCAACTCAACACCTTGGGGAGTGATATCCATCACCCCTAGATCCGTAATTATACGGTTTACGACCAGTCTTCCAGTAAGCGGTAATGAACATTCAGCGACAATTTTAGGACTACCATCTTTAGCACAGTGTTCCATCAACACCACGACTTTTTGAACACCTGCAACCAAATCCATTGCACCGCCCATGCCTTTTACTTTTTTCCCAGGGATCATCCAGTTGGCTAAATCTCCCTTTTCGGAAACCTCCATTGATCCTAAAATGGCAATATTGACCTTACCACCACGAATCATGGCAAAAGATTCAGCACTAGAGAAAAACGCAGCACCCTTACGTGCAGTTACGGTTTGTTTACCCGCATTAATTAAATCTGCATCGACAGTAGCTTGTGTTGGAAATTCATCAATTCCCAATAAGCCATTTTCAGATTGAAGCCAGACATTGATATTGTCAGGAATATAGTTTGCAACCAAAGTAGGTAAGCCAATGCCTAGATTGACATAAAAGCCATCTTCAAGCTCTTGCGCTGCACGTTCAGCCATTTCATTACGCGTCCAAGCCATGATTAAATCTCCGTCTTCAATGTCAATTGTTCAATTCGTTTTTCAGGCTGCGCATTTAAAACAATACGACTTACATAAATTCCCGGTAAATGAATTGAATCTGGATCTAACTCACCAATTTCAACAATTTCTTCAACTTCGACAATGGTCAATTTGCCAGCCATTGCACACTCAGGGTTAAAGTTTCGTGCAGTCTTACGAAAAATTAAGTTGCCTGCTTTATCTGCCTTATAGGCTTTTACCAAAGCAATATCTGCAACCAATGCTTGTTCGAGTATGTAATCTTTACCATCAAATTCGCGAACTTCTTTGCCTTCAGCAATCAATGTCCCAACACCTGTTTGGGTAAAGAACGCTGGAATGCCTGCACCACCTGCACGTAACTTTTCAGCCAAGGTGCCTTGAGGTGTCAACTCAACTTCAAGTTCACCATTTAAATATTGACGTTCAAATTCTTTGTTTTCACCGACATAGGATGAAATCATTTTTTTAATTTGTTTGGTTTGTAAAAGCTTGCCTAGACCAAAATCATCCACACCTGCATTGTTAGAAATACAAGTTAGACCCGTTACACCAATTTCTTTTAAGGCATCAATCAATGCTTCTGGAATACCACATAATCCAAAACCACCCACTGCAAAAGTCTGGTTGTTTGCAACCACATCAGCCAAAGCTTCATGTGCATTCGCGACAACTTTGTTCATCGTTTTAACTCTATGTCCTTTAGAATTATTATTATTAACATCGAGCAAATTATTTTAGAAATTGATTCTTTCAAATGTCTAATGAGTAAAACTCATTAATCTGATTTTATCCTGAAATAGTGGACTTTATGATGGGCTAACATTCTTTTTAAAACTGATGTGCCAATATCGTTTCAATAAATTGCGAAGAAATATTAGAAAGTTCAAAATCTTTTTTATAAATGATCCCAACCGAAAGATTGACATTGCCCTCTTCAATTTCAACCAAGACATTATTTTCTTTATCGATATAATTTTGAAAATGACGTGGAATCGCACTGACCCCCATACCAAAAGCCACAAAATGCGACAATGAACTAATCTGATGACACTCAAGTTTTAAATCTAAGATCATATTATTTTGTGAACATTTCTCTTCCACCACGTGTCGAATGATCGAAGGTTTCTGTAAAGTGATAAAAGGATAAGCATACAGCTCACGCCATGTCACACTTTTACGCTGCGCCAACTCATGATCCTTGGGAAGTAGTGCTAAAAAATCTTCATTGAAAAATGGCTTAAATATTAATTGATCATTGTGTTGCGGTTCAAAGCAAATCCCAATTTCAAAAATGCCCTCTTGGACTTTTTCAATAATTTTTTCATTGGGAATATCATGGATTGAAAAATTGATATTGGGGTGATTCTTATTAAATTCATGCAGTACAGCAGGTAAAATGGCATGTGTCGCGAAAGGCATCGAGGCAATATTCAATGTGCCACGATGTAATTTAAAACGCTGTTTAACATCTCTTTCCATGTCTTCCCAATTTGCCAAAAGTTTTTTAGCAAATGGAATCAACGAATTTCCCTCAGCGGTAAGATCCACACGGCGGGTATTGCGCTTAAACAGCTTGCCACCCAACTCATCCTCTAAACTTTTGATACTTAAGCTTAAAGCAGATTGACTTAGGCAAAGTTCATTGGCAGCATTGGCATAATTCAATGTCCGAGCAAGAACTAGAAAAGCTTTTAACTGTTTGAGTGTCATACGGCAACCTAACTGATTTATAGCTCTATAATACGCTAAACCAAGCGAGTTTTGATCCTAAAATGAGTCATTTGAGCTATCGTTTTGCTTATAGAATAAGATATCAATCCATGCTAGCTGATCTCGTTTTTGCTCAGATTGATGTCTTAATGAAAGTTTTTAATTTGTATGATCTGTAAAAAATATGTCTATGCATTTAAATCAAGGCAAAATCGATATACGACGTATTTGAATCAGCCTACTTGTCAATAAAATCACTGCTATAAATAAAAATTAAAATGCTCAACATATACTCATTCATCTGCACTTCCAATTTGGCTTTTTTCTTTTGCTTATCTATGACCTATTGCGCAAAAACCTCATGAAACTTGTTTCTATTCATTAGTTTTCCATATTGACTCATAAATATTTTCAAACAATGCCTCGAATAATTTGGATTATAGTTTTATCCATCATTTGGAAATGGATATTCCAATTTATAAGTCTGGACGATTTATAAAAGCTAAATTTATTGATCAATATTAATTTCTCTAGATATCCATTTTTATTGGTTTCACTCACTAATGCATTTTTATGATTGAGATAGCCTTGTCGTGATTTGAAATAAAAAACAAGGTGGGTTTTGACATATATTCTTTAAGGACGGAGTAAAAATATGTGGGAACTGGGTATAATTTTACTTTCTCTTGGCTTGTTGATGTACACAGCCTACAGAGGATTTTCTGTAATTCTCATGGCACCGATTTGTGCTTTATTGGCCGTCTTGCTGATTAACCCAGCCAACGTTTTACCATTTTATTCTGGTGTGTTTATGCCAAAAATGGTGGGCTTTATTAAAGATTATTTCTTGGTGTTTTTGCTGGGTGCGATTTTTGGTAAAGTTGTTGAAATGTCTGGTATTGCTGAATCCATTGCCAAAACGATTGTTAAATTAATTGGCTCTAAAAATGCAATGCTTACCGTTGTTCTGCTAGGGGCAATTTTAACCTATAGCGGCGTCAGTTTATTTGTCGTGGTTTTTGCAGTCTATCCCTTTGCAAACCAATTATTTAGACAAGCAAATATCCCTAAACGTTTGATTCCTGGCACGATTGCACTGGGTGCTTTCTCCTTTACCATGGATGCCTTACCGGGTACGCCTCAGATTCAAAATGTTATTCCAACTACATTTTTTGGAACCAATATTTATGCAGCGCCATTTTTAGGGATTATCGGTGCAATCTTTGTTTTAGGTGTTGGTTTAACTTATCTGGAATGGCGTCGTCGTGTTGCTGCTCGCAATGGAGATGGCTTTGCATCTGGTATTACTTTAACAGAAGCCGAACTTCAACAATTCGAAAATCAATCTCAGCAACAAGATAATGGTTCTGGTCTACGTCAATTCATGGCATTTGTTCCCTTAATTTTAGTTGCAGTGATGAATAAATATTTATCTACAGCAATTAAAACATGGTATCCAAATGGCTTTGATTTTAATGCGCTTGGACTAGCAAATTACACTGTCGATGTCGCAAAAACGTCAGCGATTTGGGCAGTTGGTTTGGCCTTAATTGTTGGGATTATCACTGCGATTATGTTCGATTATCGTCGTGTTTCAACCAGCTTTAAAGAAGGTGTAAACGCAAGTATAGGTGGTTCTTTACTCGCTGTGATGAACACTGCATCTGAGTATGGTTTTGGTGCAATCATTGCCGCTTTACCGGGTTTTGCTGTAATCAGTCATGCTTTGGGGCATACATTTACCAATCCATTGGTCAATGGTGCAGTCACCACAACCGTTTTGGCAGGGATTACAGGTTCAGCATCTGGCGGTATGAGTATTGCCCTCAGTGCCATGGCTGACCAATACAATACAGCTATTGCTGCAATGGGCATTCCTGCTGAAGTCATGCATCGTATTGTTGCAATGGCATCTGGCGGTATGGATACCTTACCGCATAACGGTGCCGTAATTACCCTACTTGCTGTCACTGGACTTACACATAAACAATCTTATAAAGACATTTTTGCCATTACCATCATTAAAACAGTTGCAGTATTTGTCGCAATTGCAGCATTTACATGGTTTGGTATCGTCTAAGTTTATCTTCAAAATGAACACAGGGAGTCAATAATGAGTCAACTTCTCAAAGATAAAGTTGCATTTATCACAGGTTCAGCAAGTGGTATTGGTCTTGAAATTGCCAAAAAATTTGCCCTTGAAGGTGCAAAAGTAGTGATTTCGGATATGAATGCGGACAAATGTAATGAAGCAGTTTTAGCCTTAAAAACTGATGGATTTGAAGCCTTATCTGCACCTTGTGATGTTTCAGATGAAGATGCTTATGCTGCTGCTATTGGTCTAGCACATAGCACCTTTGGTCGTTTGGATATTTTGATCAATAATGCTGGTTTTCAACATGTTGCTGCCATCGAAGAGTTTCCAACTGCCATTTATCAAAAACTACTAAATGTCATGTTGGTGGGTTCTTTTATTGGAATCAAACATGCATTTCCAATCATGAAGGCACAAAACTATGGTCGTATTATCAATATGGCTTCGATCAATGGTTTAATCGGCTTTGCTGGAAAAGCGGGTTATAACAGTGCCAAACATGGGGTGATTGGTTTAACTAAAGTTGCAGCGTTAGAATCTGCTCGTGATGGAATCACGGTCAATGCATTATGCCCAGGTTATGTCGACACACCTTTGGTACGTGGTCAAATTAAAGATTTAGCCAAAACCCGTAATGTCAGCGAAACAAGTGCACTTGAAGATGTCATTTTAGCCATGGTGCCACAAAAGCGCTTACTCAATGTTGAAGAAATTGCAGATTATGCCGTTTTCTTGGCGAGTGAAAAAGCAGCGGGCGTGACGGGTCAGGCAGTGGTTATGGATGGTGGTTATACCGCTCAATAATACAGTTGATGATTGCAATGATCATGAATTTATCTCTATGTAAATCATCTAACCAGATGTAATACATATTCATTTGTAGGGGAAATTCTCCCCTACTGTTTTTTAGTTTTTCTATCTTTAGTTTTTATCAAAGTGAAAGGCTCACTTTGTCATGTGTCATAACGAGACAATCCAACGTTCTCAGGTTATTCAAGGAAAATGAATATATGAAACCCATAAATAAAGTTGCCATTATCGGTACTGGTGTTATTGGTGCAAGTTGGGCAGCATTCTATTTAAGTAAAGGATTTCAGGTGAGTGCTTTTGATCCTGCTGTTGATGCAGAATTAAATTTAAAAAATAGAGTTCAGACCTATTTACTTGATTTGTTTGAATTGGCTGAAGAGCAAACCACTTCTTCTGATCATTATGTTTCAGACAGTTTAAAAAATCTCACTTTTTATCAAAATCTAGCAGATGCGGTAAAAGATGCCGATTTTATTCAAGAAAATGGTCCTGAGCGGATTGATCTAAAAAAAGACTTATATGCACAGCTTACTCAAAATTGCCCCAAAGATAGCATTATCGCCTCAAGTTCATCTGGCTTAAAAATCTCAGATATTCAACATGATTGCCTTTATCCTGAAAGAATTGTACTGGGCCATCCTTTTAATCCACCACATTTATTACCTTTGGTTGAAATTATTGGTGGAGAAAAAACCCAAGCCAACTATATCCATGATGCTTTTGAATTTTATAGATTATTGGGGAAAAAACCGATTTTAATTCAAAAAGAAGTCAAAGGCCATGTCGCCAATCGTTTACAGTCTGCAATTTGGAGAGAAGCGTTTTATCTGGTTTCTGAAGGTGTATGTAGCGCAGAAGATATTGATATTGCGATCACCAATGGACCTGGATTACGTTGGGCAATATTTGGTCCTTATTTAAATATGCAGTTGGCCAATCAACATGGATTTAAAGCCGCTATGCATCATTTAGGTGAACCAATGTCTGAATGGTGGGCTGATATGCACCCTTATACTTTATCTGAAGAAAAAATTGAGATGCTGAATGAAGAAACTCAGCAGTTTGTTAAAAAGCTAGGCGATAAGAATCTTCAATTACTTCGTGATCAGGCATTACTGCGATCTTTAAAGATGCGTAAAGAATTAGATTTGCCTTAATGGGATTTTACAAAAGTGAGCTTCATTGATTCTCCAGAATTCTCATCTGGAGAATTTAGTCTTCAAAAACTTAGCCAAGGGAATCAGGATCATTGACCTTCCCGCTCCTAAATTGAATCAACAGATCAAAGCACCCCAAGCAACAATTTTAGACTGGACGTTGTTGCTCATTTTTGAACTATATCAAAAATGCCCATTAGCTTTTAGATTGTTCGAAAATTCGAATAGACATGCCAAGTTTCATATCATTATTGTTCTACTAAAAACATTTATCCTTGTCTTATTCGCTACTTTAATCATTAAGTCGCCCAAATAAGGGAAGTATTATGCTCAACAATAAAATAAAGTTAAAACAAATGTGGTAAAGCAACTTCGATATGATGAATGAAAATATAAATAATCTCTAATTCAAATGGTGACCCAATATGCGAACTTTCTATACGATTCTCATCGGTATAATGCTACTCCTTGCAATTCTTTTTATAAGTCGAATATTACGTGGTCGCTTTAGTCCAACATTATTTTTTATTCTGTTCATCTTGATTTGGTTTGTAGCAATGAGCTGGAATATGTATATGGGCATACAAGCAGGATATGCGGTTAAAGAAGAATTCTTAATATTTTTACTTAATTTTGGTATTCCTTCTCTTCTCGCAACTTACTTCATATATAAAAAATAAAAGCTCTATTTAGCTTACTAAGGTTAAAAACCATCATGTAAACAACGATCAAAACTAGTGATTACTTATTATAAAGCACTCTCCAAAGAGAGTGCTTTTTGAGTTAACTTTTACTGGTTAAACATGATTAGGCATAGATTTGATCAATTAAAATTAGCTTTCCTTTTTTCGATAAAAGCCGCAATGCCCTCTTTATAATTGTCTGATTGTCCAGCAATACGCTGTAACTCTCGTTCCAACTGTAACTGTTCAGCCAAAGTATTTTGCGAGGCAGTATTTAAGGCCTTTTTAATTAGCGAAATCGAACTGCTTGGTTGCTCTGCCAAACGTTCCGCCAATTCAATCACGCCCTGATCAAAACCATCATCTTCATAGACCTCCCAAATAAGCCCCCAACTCAAAGCTTTCTGAGCAGATAGCTTATCCCCGAACATGGTCAAACCTTTGGCTCGGGCTAGCCCCACCAGATGTGGCAAATTCCACGTCCCACCTGCATCTGGGATTAAACCGACTTTGCAAAAAGATTGTATAAACGTAGCAGATTGTTTGGCCACAACAATATCGCAAGCCAAAGCCAAGTTCGCCCCTGCACCAGCCGCTACGCCATTGACCGCAGCCATAACAGGTTTAGCCATATTGGAAATTTTAACGACTAACGGATTATAAAATTTTTCTAAGGCAGCACCTGCATCATAATCAGCTGCGCTTATCACCTCTTTATTTCTCGCTCTTAAATCCTGACCCGCACAGAAGCCCTTACCTGAACCAGAGATTACAATGGCTTTAATCTCAGTAGAAACCGCCCACAGGTCTAAAATTGCAGCAATTTCACGATGCATTTGCTCATTAAAACTGTTAAGCACCTCGGGACGGTTTAAGGTTAAATAGCCCACCCGATTTTCCTGACGAATCAAAATATGTTGAAAATCCATTTATTTTTACTCATTTAAATACAAAACTTCCTGACCCTGCTTAAAAAGCAAAGTCATCTTGTTCTAGTTCCATTACCGCTTCAGCGCCCGATGCAATAGCAGCTGCATGACTTTGGGTACGATGTAATAATTTTTGAAAGAAAAATTTCGCTGTGGTTAATTTAGCCTGATAAAATTTTTCGTCCTGCGTTGCTTGACTTAACTTTTCATCTGCTACTTGTGCCATACGTGCCCAAAGATAAGCAAACACGACATAGCTAGAGAAATACAGATAATCAACTGAAACAGCGCCAATTTCTTCTGGGTTTTGCTGTGCATTTTTGGTAACACTGTCTGTGATTGATAACCACTGTTGCTTGAGTTCCGCCAGTTTTTCCAGATAAGCTGCCAATACGGTATTTGATTGGTTCGCTGTAATAAACTGTTCTATTAAATCAGTCATATTTTTTAATAGTTTGCCATCCGACTTGAGCACCTTACGTGCCAGCAAATCTACAGACTGAATCTCTGTAGTTCCCTCATACAAGGTTGAGATACGGGCATCACGAACAATTTGCTCCATGCCATGTTCAACAATAAATCCATGCCCACCAAAAATTTGTACGCCGTGTTTTGCCGCTTCATTGCCTGATTCAGTTAAAAAAGCTTTGGCAATCGGGGTTAAAAATGCCAACAATTCATCTGAGATTTTCTGTTGTTCAGGATCATTGGATGTTTCAACAATATCAACATGCTGAGCCAGAAAATATGCCAATGCGCGACCACCTTCAGAAAAGGCTTTTTGCGTCATTAACATCGAACGCACAGCTGGATGCACAATAATCGGATCAGCATTTTTATCTGGATATTTTGCACCTGATAAAGCACGCATCGCCAAACGTTCTTTGGCATAACTCAGCGCACCTTGAAATGAAATCTCCGAAGCAGCCAACCCTTGTACAGCTGTTCCAATACGTGCTGTGTTCATAAAGGTAAACATACAATTTAGCCCACGGTTTTCAGGGCCAATTAAATAGCCCTTGGCCCCATCAAAATTTAAAACACAGGTTGCATTGCCATGAATCCCCATCTTGTGTTCAATCGCACTACAGATAACATTATTGCGATCTTGGCAATCACCTGCATCATCGAGGTTAAATTTAGGCACGATAAACAGTGAAATCCCTTTGGTCCCCGCTGGTGCTTGTGGTAATCGGGCTAAAACAATATGAATAATATTTTCTGACAGATCATGCTCCCCAGCAGAAATGAAGATTTTTTCACCAGTTATTGCATAACTTCCATCTGGGTTTGGTTCGGCCTTGGTGCGGATCAAACCTAAATCTGAACCTGCATGTGACTCAGTTAGACACATTGTCCCTGTCCACACGCCACTAATCAGTTTGCTTAAAAATTGTTGCTTTTGTTCTGCTGTACCATGATGTTCAATGGTGCGCATTGCGCCATGCGATAAACCTGGATACATTGCCCAAGCCCAGTTAGAACCACACAGCATTTCTGAGATTGCAATACGCAATAAAGTAGGTAGGCCTTGACCGCCATACTCAGGATCCGCCGTCAGTGAGGTAAAACCCAATTCAGTATATTTATGATAAGCCTGTTTAAATCCCGCTGGGGTTGTAACAACACCCTGATTTAAATGACAACCTTCCTGATCACCATTTTGATTGATGGGTGCAAGCTCATTTTCACAAAAGTCTGCGGCGGCATCTAAATATTGATTGATCAATTCACGACTAACCGTTTCCTGATATTTGGGTAGTTTTTGGTAGTTTTCTTCTGTTTGCAGCATTTCATGCAATACAAATTGCATATCACGCAGTGGTGCTTTGTATAAAGGCATAGTGTTTCCCTTTCAGTTCTTCTGCCGATGATGCAGATAGAGATGATTTCCCTTAGATGACAATTTTATTTTACGATTGCTTAAAAATATCAAATAAATTTCTTATTGCAAAATTTATTTTCATTTTTATTAGATAGATTTATTCAAAAATACCGCCAAAAATATAACAAACCGACACAATAAGCTGTATTTGAACAATAATATTTAAATAAATCGAAATTCAAGTATAATATTTGATTAAAAAATAATTTTGTATAGCAAAATATTATTTCGTAAAATTAAATTTTATAGTATGGTAATTAGATCGCTTAACACTCCAAGGATGATTTATGGATAACCCTCAATACACAGGTCTTGAATTCTTAACTGCTTTAAAAAATGGTGAAATTTCAGCGTCGCCCATGGCGCAAACCATTCCTATGCAGTTAATCGAAGTTTCTAAAGGCAAAGCGACGTATAAGGTTACGCCAAGTCAAGCGCATCGAAATATACAAGGAACAATCCATGGCGGTTTTTGTGCGACTGCTTTAGATACTGCAACGGGAAGTGCAGCACATACCTTGCTGGAACATGGTATGGGTTATGGCACGATTGATCTCAATGTGAAAATGATTCGCCCAATGCAGATCGATACCGCCTACTACGCACAAGCTGAACTGATTAATGCTGGACGTAATATCATTACCACAGAAGGTAAAATTGTGGATGAAAATGGCAAAATTTATGCGTTTGCGACGGCAACACTGATGATCATACGAAAATAATAAAAAGACTAAGCCCTTTTACGACTTAGGGTCTGTTGACATTTCATAAATGGCTTGCGTTGTAGGCTAAAATTGAGCAGGCAAGGCAGGAAACGAAGAGAATAGCGAGACTATTTTCGAGTTTCATAACGAAGGCTGAGATAATTTTAGCCACAACCCTGAGCAAGAACAAAGCACTGCTTTGTTTGCAGCGCAAGGCGCAGCGGGGGACTAGTGTGTTTTTTGCCGCTACGTGTTACCTTGCGAAACGTTGTTTCTCATCATTTAGAATGACTAAATTTCGTATTTCGCGCCTCGTATCGCCTAAAAAACACACGTAGTCGCAAACGTAGACGAATTGTCAACAGCCCCTATTCTTTTATCACTGTTTTCTTCATGACATAAAAATCTATTCGGTCAATTATAAAACTTAGAATTGCCATGGCTAAACCCACAGCCACACAGACACTCCATCCCCAATGTTTCCACGTGTAGACCGCAACCAAAGAACCCAACGCAGCACCACCAAAATACAATGTCATATAAATAGAATTAATTCGAGAACGTGCTTGTGCTGAAATTCGATAGACCAGATTTTGGTTAAGTACATGAAAGGCCGATAAACCAAAATAAGCCAAAATCACACCTCCTGCATAAGCCAGCAAAGACTGTTGGGCAAAAAACAGTGGAATCCATGCCAGTACCAATAACCACATACAAATCAGTGCAACTTTATTTTCCAATCCTTTGGCAATTTGTTTTCCCGCCCAAGGAGTTGCAAACACACCCGCCAAACCAACTATGCCAAATAAACCAATTTGGAAATCATTGAAATGATAAGGCGCATTGGCAAGAATAAAAGTCATGGTGGTAAAGATCAACGCCAATATACCGAAGCCGATCCCACCTGCCAGACCGCGGCGGATTAAATGTGGCTGATCAACGGCCAATGTAAACAATGAACGATAAATTTGCAGCACTGTTAATTGATGAGATTTTCGAGCAACGGGTAATTTAAGCCACATCACTACTGCAAAAGCTAAAATCACCATACCACTGAGTAAATACACCGCATGCCATGACCAAACGGTCGAAAGTAAGCCTGCGATTGATCTGGCCAAGAGAATGCCTAAAAACAAGCCACTCATCAGTGTTCCGACAATTTGCGGGCTTTTTTGAGGGCTCGCCAAACCAGCAGCAAATGGCACCAAGACTTGTGTCGTAATCGAAAAGAAGGTGGCTAAAAAGGTAAAACCATACAATACGGGCAAACTTTGACTTAAAGAAAGTCCGATCTGGGCGAAACCTGTGCAGCACATCAACAAACAAATATAGCTACGCTTTTCAAAAAAATCACCGAGCGGCACCAAGATAAACAGACCAACGGCATAAGAGAGTTGGCCGATCACAATTGTTAAAGCGACTTGCTCTGCATTGACCTGTAATGCCTCGGCAATGGAATAAATCAAAGGCTGGTTATAATAGTTCGAACCCGCACAAATCCCACATGCCATTGCCATGATGAAAATAAAACTTTTTGACAAGATATGCGTTGTGTCAGGTTGAACTATTTTTTCCATTGCGCAGCTCACCTTATTTTAGAATTTGTACATCGACACAAAGTTAATGCGGGAAACATCTGCTGTTCTTCCATCAAACACTTCACGCTTACCTTGATGATATTCCATACCAATATCAATTTGCTCAGCAGGTGAATAAAACAGATTGGCAGCATAATCCGTTAAACGCTTATTTGCGTCAGGATTGAGTTTTGCATAGGCTGAATCATCATCAAAATCAAAAATCGATGCAGATAAATTTGCACGCCATTGCGGATTAAATTTATATGAATAGCCAATATTTAAGCTATTGAGTTTATTCATCTCTAAATCTGTTTTTTGCGCATTTAAAGAAAAATCACCTGCCGCATTTAAACTGGTTGCATTTGTCAGGCCAGTTTGTGTGGTATATGGCATGAATTTTTGATCACCCACGATATATTGATAATTCGCCTGTACAGATTGCGCTGGGCTTAGTTGGTATTTTAAACCAGCACCCGCGCCCCAACTGACTTTTTTAACCGTATCTTTCGCAACATCTACTGATTTTTCATTGACAAAACCTTGAGCCAAAGCCGTTAAGGCACCTTCTTTTACCGTATATCGACCTGTCAATGTCGGGAATGCTGAAACCCGAGATCCAGTGTATTCCAATGCGACTTTTAAATCACTCTTGCCATTTATCTTCCAGTCATAGCGCACTTGAGGTGTACGGGTATAAGAGGTTCCCATAAACTGAGTATAATCGACGGACTCTGTACGTGTTTCCATATTGGACATCAAAGACCATGTTTGACCGAAAGTCCAATCTTTATAAGTAAAGAAAGCATGACGAATACGGAATTTACCATCGCCTGTACCCATGTTGGCACTGTCAAAGAAATCGGCTTCAATATTTCCTGTTACAGCCTTATCTGGACTGTTGAAATACACCCCGATTCGACTGGCATTGATCATGGCATCTGAGCGGGCATGATCGGAACGTTTGTCACTTTCAAACGGAGTACGGTTTATGCTATTGGTGGTTCTTCCTCCCGAATCTGGTGAGGACTTAAAATCAACTGCAGCATCAAGTCGGGCAATTCCATAGACTTTAACATTGTCTGTCCAAGTCACCCACGAAGGTGCAATTGGTTTCGCGGTTTCAAGTGCTTTATTTTTTTCTACATTTTCTTCAATTTTTGCTTGTTTGACCTGCAAATTATTTTGTGACAGCTTTTGAGCTTCGAGTTCTGCTTTGAGTTTTTGCAGCTCTGTCTCTAACAGATTAATCCGTTGTTCTGCTGTCACTGGTGAATTTGCAAAAATAGTCCCTGAAGCCACAGCGCAAGCTGTAGCTAAAATTAATTTTTTCATCTTTTAATCCTTAAAGAAGCTTTTTTTCCTACGCTTATAAACTAAGCGTCTCGTGCATCTATCAACGGGCAGCCCGTTACTGCCTGTAATTCATCAAAACTTAGTCCCGAAACCATTTCAGTGACATAGGCTTTGTGATCTTTTAATTCAATAATGCATAAATCGGTATAAATACGATCTACACACTGCTCGCCTGTAATGGGATAACTCAATGCATCAACAATTTTAGCTTCGCCCTTTTTGGTGACATGCTCCATATAGACATAAATTGACTTGGCTCCCACCGCTAAATCCATTGCACCACCTACAGCGGGAACATCATCAGCTTTGCCAGTATGCCAATTGGCTAAATCGCCATTCACTGCAACCTGAAAAGCACCAATCACACAGATATCCAGATGCCCACCACGCATAATGTCAAATGAATCTCCGTGATGCATAAAGCAACCACCATCCAGTAAAGTCACTAACTCCTTTCCAGCATTGACCAAGTCCTCATCTTCTTCACCTGCTTTGGGTGGTGGGCCAAAGGCCAAAACCCCATTTTCTGAGTGCAGAAAGATTTCTTTGTCTTGAGGTAAATACTTCGCAACGTTGGTGGGTAAACCAATACCTAAATTGACATAAGCTCCTTCGGGAATATCCTGAGCAATCAACTGAGCGATATCTTCACGAGAACGTTTTTGAACTGACATTAGATATCTCCTACTTTGACAACATGCTGTACAAAAATCCCAGGTGTGATAATGCACTCAGGATCAAGGCTTCCTAGATCTACCGTATGATTCACTTGAACAATGGTTGTTTTTGCCGCTTTTGCCATAATCGGGCCAAAGTTCCGTGCTGCCTTACGATAGGTCAAATTCCCCCAACGATCGGCTTGATCGGCATAAATCAAAGCAAAGTCAGCTTCAAGCGGATACTCAAGTACATAGTTTCGACCATTAATGGTTCTGGTTTCTTTGCCTTCTGCGACTTTTGTGCCATAGCCTGTCGGTGTAAATATTGCACCTAGACCTGCACCTGCCGCTTGAATACGACAGGCTAAGTTGCCCTGTGGAACCAGTTCTAATTCAATCTTTCCTGCACGATATAAGTCTTGAAATACGGTCGAACCCGCTGACTTTGGAAATGAACTGATCATTTTTCTGACACAACCTGCAATGATCAGCTTGGTCAAACCACGATCACCAGAGGCAGCATTGTTATTGACAATGGTCAGCTCTTTTTTACCTAAATCGATTAAGGCTTCAATCAGTTCCGCAGGCTGACCTGTCACACCAAAACCACTGGTCATGATGGTTGCGCCATCAGGAATTGCCTTTAAAATCGGTTCAATGTCACTGGTGATTTTATTTATCATTTCGCTTGTCCCTTTTCATCCTTAAATTGACGTGACAGGTCAAATTGTCACTCTGCCTTTTGCGGGTTAAATAGTCGGTCTTTAATAAATAACAGTGGAATTACACCGCAAATAAAGTACGCCCCAGCCATCACCAACAGTCCTAAACCAATCGAACCATGTTGTGATAAATAACCGATGGTTAATGGAGAGAAAATTGAAAGTACTTTACCGATGTTATACGCACCGCCGACTGCCGAGCCTCGAATTGAGGTTGGAAAACTTTCAGTCATATACGTGGCATTGATTGCATACGGTATGCCGTATAGAAAACCAAAGAACAGCATGAGCCATAAAATATTGGCAGGCGTGTTAAGGTAAACAATCACGGGAATAAATAGAGCTGTGCCAATTGTGCCGAATGCAAATACAGCGCGGCGACCCAATTTATCCGCAATAATTCCAGCAATAATTTTGGCAAACATCATGATTAAGAAAGTGCCGACCATATACATCGCCATTTCTTTAAACTTGATTCCTAGATCAGATTCCAAATAAGCCGGCAGCCAGTTACTCACCCCGTAATAACCAAATTGCAAAGCACCAGTACTCAAAATCCACAGCACAAACATGGTGCCATGTTTCTTATCTTTCAAAATTTCCCAATACGGATTCTGACGTTTAACAGGCTGTGCATTTTGTGGCGTTGCAATGACTTTTAATTGGCGTGCTTTTTTCCATGACTCAGGCTCAGGTACGATAAAATGCATCAGTACTGATAAAATAATCGGGGTAATTGCAAGCCAATATAGGAAACGCCAGCCATGTTCAGGAATAATATGACCTGCCAATAAAGTCGCAAGTAAAGACCCCAAGGTATAGCCCGTCATCAGTGTTGCCAACACTGTAGAACGATGTTTGGTCGGCACCATTTCAGACATTAAAATATTACAGGCAATATAAAGTGCGCCTAAGCCCATTGCACCGACTGTTCTTAAAATCGCAAATTGCATATATGAATGGGTAAAACCCAATGCACAGGTCAGAACAGAAGAAAAAGCAATAAAGAATACAATCACGCGTACTCGGCCAAAGCGATCACAAGCCCATCCACCGACTAAACCACCCACAGCGGAACCTAACAGTGTCAAACTGCCCAATGTTCCTGCTTGTACACCGCTCAGATGAAACTCAGCCTTTAAACTGGTCAAACTTAACGCTAAAAAGCCTAAATCTGCGCCATCACAAAGCAAAGTAAAAAATGCAAAGATAAAGGCCGTAATCCAAATCTTTTTGGGTGTCTGAATCACCTCTCCAGCACCATTATTACCGCAATTATTTTGTGTAACTGTTTCCGTTGTCATGTCCATATCCTCAGAAGGAATATGAGGCATCCCCTGCCTCATGGCATCTAATTGTTATTAGGCTGTAGCATCCCTAATCATGTTTTTTGCGATAATCAATTGTTGAACTTGCGTGGTTCCTTCATATAAACGGAACAAACGCACATCACGATAAAAACGTTCAATGGCATATTCACTGATATAACCAGCACCACCGTGAATTTGTACGCAGCGATCTGCAACCCGACCACACATTTCAGTGGCAAACATTTTTGAACAAGATGCTTCTGTACTAATGTTTTCACCATTATCACGGCGACGCGCAGCATCGAGCACCATACATTTTGCCGCGTAAATCTCAGCTTTTGAGTCTGCAAGCATGGCTTGGATCAATTGAAAATTAGCAATCGGCTGACCAAATTGCTTACGCTCAATGGCATAGTGAAGTGCGTCATTTAACATCCGTTCAGCCACACCGACGCTATATGCACCAATATGTAAACGACCTTTATCTAAAACCTTCATGGCTGTTTTAAAACCAATACCTTCAATCCCACCAATCAGTGCTGATGCTGGAACGCGGCAGTTTTCAAAAATCACATCACAAGTATGAGAACCCTTTTGTCCCATCTTTTGATCGATTTTTCCCAAACTAATCCCAGGCGTATTGGCTTCAACTAAAAATGCAGAAATACCACTTGCGCCTTTAATATCAGGATTGGTCCGCGCCATCACGGTAAAAGTAGCAGCATGTGGTGCATTGGTAATAAAGCGTTTGGTACCATTTAAAACGTAAAAATCACCATCCTTGACCGCACTGGTTTTTAAAGAGGCGGCATCTGAACCTGCCTCAGGTTCGGTTAAGCAAAATGAACCAATAATTTCACCGCTGGCATAACGAGGAAGATATTTTTGTTTTTGTTTTTCTGTGCCATCAATCAAAATCGCACTTGAACCAATACCATTGTTGGTACCAATCAGTGAACGGAATGCTGGTGAAGTTTGTCCAAGTTCAAATGCAACATTCACCTCCTCTTCCATGGTAATTCCCAATCCACCATATTCTTCTGGAATGGTTAACCCAAACAAACCTAATTCACGCATTTGTTGCACGATATCCTCAGGAATTTTGTCCTGCTCGGCAACCTCATGTTCACGTGGAATCAATTCATTTTTTACAAAGTCACGAATTGTTGTGAGCAACTGTTGCAACATTCCTTCATCACGGATCATCTATGATCTCCCTTCTTTTGTAGCTTCATTGCATCCATCAGCTATTCCAGCTGGGTAATGGATACCCTGTTTTAAATCTTGTTTACTGCGAATGTGTTTCATAGTACGAGATTAAAAACACAAATTTCAAGCTTTTTTGAAAATTAATTTCATTAAGCGAAATTTTACGATATACCAATATTAAATATCAATCACTTAGAAAAATATGCTGACGATAAAGTGTCAAGAGGAGTAAAAACTACTTGAAATAAATTTCAAAACACGCATTATTAAAGAAACATAGTTTTGATCTGCGAAACAAGGAATCAAAAAATGAGTGAAATAACAGGGAACAGTTTCATTGAAGTTGACTATTCTGTTCAGAAAGTAGCGATCGTGAAGATTAATCGTCCAGAGGCTAAAAATGCCTTAAATACACAGGTACGTCAGCAACTGGCTCAAGTGTTTACTGAGTTAAGTTTTAATGACCAGATCCATGCCATTGTGCTTACAGGTGGTGAAGAAGTTTTTGCCGCAGGGGCAGACTTAAAAGAAATGGCAAGCGCAACCTCTACAGAAATGTTGCTACGTCATACAGAACGTTATTGGAATGCAATTGCGCAATGCCCTAAACCCGTGATTGCTGCTGTAAATGGTTATGCACTGGGTGGCGGTTGTGAACTTGCCATGCATAGCGACATTATTATTGCGGGTAAAGGCGCAACTTTTGGTCAACCTGAAATTAAAGTCGGTTTAATGCCTGGCGCTGGTGGAACCCAACGTCTCTTCCGTGCAGTGGGTAAATTCCACGCGATGCGTATGATCATGACGGGTGTAATGGTCAAAGCAGAAGAAGCATATAGCATTGGACTGGTTTCCCAAGTTACTGAAGATGACCAGACTATCTCAACCGCTATTCAAATGGCGCAAAATCTGACAAAAATGCCACCAATTGCCTTACAACAAATCAAAGAAGTTGCATTAATGAGCGAAGATGTTCCATTAAATGCAGGTTTGGCATTGGAGCGTAAATCATTTCAATTGTTGTTTTCGACCGAAGATAAAAATGAAGGTATTCAAGCATTTATTGAAAAGCGTAAACCATCATATCAAGGCAAATAAGTTTAATCGATAACAACAATGGAATAGAAATGGCTAGAAAAGTATTGATTAGTGCAGGCGGTTCAGGAATTGGACGATGTATTGCAGAAGCATTCTTAGCACATCACGATGAAGTTTTCGTTTGTGATATCAATGCAGAAAGCTTAGCGCAATTCCAAAAGGCCTATCCTGCACTACATATTTATGCATGTGATTTATCTAACCATGATGAAATCAAATCTATGTTTAGTGATGCCATCAGCAAACTGGGGCATATTGATGTTCTGGTCAATAATACAGGGATTTCTGGCCCAACCATCGCAGCAGAAGAATTGAGTTTTGCCGATTGGAGTGCTGTATTAAACCTTAATTTAAATAGTACCTTTGCGATCACCCAACTCGCTATCCCCTTTTTAAAACAGTCGGAAGCAGGTGTCATTATCAATATGTCATCGATCGCTGGACGTTTGGGCTATCCATATCGTTTGGCTTACGCGACCTCTAAATGGGGATTGATTGGTTTTACCAAAACATTGTCGATGGAACTTGGTGCAGACAATATTCGAGTCAATGCCATACTTCCAGGTGCAGTGGATGGGGAACGTGTTCAACGGGTGTTACAAGCGCGTGCAGATATCGCTCAAACTTCTTTGGATGCCGTTACGCAAAATGCACTTAAAAATCAATCGCTCAAATATTTTGTCAATCCAAAGCATATTGCCGATTTGTGTATATTTTTAGCCTCGGAAAGCAGTTGCTCTATTTCTGGACAAATTTTACCGATTGATGGTGATAAACAATGTCTGAGTTAACCCACCAAACTGTACTGGTTTCTTTCGTTTCTATTTTTTCCGTCTCTAATTTTTCGTTTAATCTGGATCAGTTATCAGGATGATCGACATGACTTATGATATTCAAAGCATGGCTGTAATTGGTGTTGGTATTATGGGCAGCGGTATTGCTCAAATTGCCGCACAATCAGGTCATACCACCTATTTATATGACACCAAAGAAGGTGCTGCGCTACAGGCCAAAGAAAAGCTGGCAGCAACTTTTCAAAAGCTGGTCGATAAAAATAAAATCAGCGCTGAACAGGCGGAAAATGCCAACAAACATTTGATCGTTGCAGCGCAACTTGAAGATTTAAAAGCCTGCGACTTGATTGTGGAAGCGATTATTGAGCGTTTAGATATCAAACAAGCGTTGATGCAACAACTCGAAGAGATCGTTTCAGACACCACTATTTTAGCCTCAAATACTTCATCGCTTTCAATCACAGCCATTGCAGCAAACTGTAAAAAACCACAACGTGTAGTCGGTTTCCATTTTTTTAATCCAGTACCACTGATGAAAGTTGTGGAAGTGATCCAAGGATTAAAAACGGATCCACGTATTGTAGATGCATTAAATGAGCTATCACGTGCATTTGGTCATCGACCTGTTGTTGCCAAAGATACCCCAGGATTTATTATTAATCATGCGGGGCGCGCCTATGGCACCGAAGCGTTAAAAATCTTAAATGAAAACGTCTGTGACATCAGTGAAATTGACCGCATTTTAAGAGATGGTGTTGGTTTTAGAATGGGACCATTCGAACTCATGGATTTAACAGGACTGGATGTATCACATCCTGTAATGGAGTCGATTTATCATCAATACTATGAAGAAGCCCGTTACAAGCCCAATCCATTGACCAAACAAATGCTTGAAGCCAAACAACTTGGGCGTAAAGTTAATCAAGGCTTTTACCACTATGAAACAGGCACAAAAACAGGTGAAAAACCCGCACAGTTTGTTGAGCGTTTAACAGACTATCCAAAAGTTTGGATTGCAGCTGATTTTGCTGAAGATAAACAACAACTGGAAGATTATTTAATCCAGCAAAATATTGTCTTAGATACAGGTTTAGAACCATTACCTGAGAGTTTATGTTTACTCGCTTGCTACGGTGAAGATACCACCCAAGCAGCGACACGTTTAAAAGTCAATCCACAACAAGCTGTTGGCATAGATATGCTATATGGCATAAGCAAACATAGAACGTTAATGCCGTCACTGGCGACAAGCACTGAGTATCGTCAAGCAGCCCACTCTATGTTTAATTTAGATGGTGCTATGGTCAGCATGATCGCTGAAAGTATTGGCTTCGTGGCACAACGTGTTTTAGCCATGGTGATTAATTTAGGTTGTGATATTGCACAACAAAATATTGCTAGTGTCGATGATATCAATGCCGCAGTCCGTTTAGGTTTAGGCTATCCCTTTGGCCCTATTGAATGGGGTGATCATATCGGTAGCCAAAAAATCTTACTCATTCTCAATCGTATCTCAACACTGACCTACGACCCACGTTATCGCCCTAGCCCATGGTTACAACGTCGTGTCGCATTAAATTTACCGCTTACTTTTAATTCTGGATTTTGAAAAGGAACTTCTCAATGTTAAATGCCTATATTTATGATGGTTTACGTAGCCCGATTGGTCGTCATGCAGGTGAGCTTGCTTCAGTACGTCCAGATGATTTAGCTGCGGCAGTTTTGCAAAAGCTCCTTGAAAAAACTGGGGTTCCGGGCGCAGCGATTGAAGATGTTATTTTAGGCGATACCAACCAAGGTGGTGAAGACAGTCGTAATGTTGCCAGAAATGCCCTATTAATCGCGGGCTTACCTGTGACTGTTCCCGGCCAAACTGTAAACCGTTTATGTGCAAGTGGTTTGGGTGCTGTGATTGACTCTGCACGTGCCATTACCTGTGGCGAAGGCGACTTGTATATTGCAGGTGGTGTAGAAAGCATGTCACGTGCTCCATTTGTGATGGGTAAAGCTGAAACTGCCTATAGCCGTGAGGCCAAAATTTACGACACCACAATTGGCTCACGCTTTCCAAACAAAAAACTGATTGCACAATACGGTGGTCACTCAATGCCTGAAACTGGTGACAATGTCGCAGTTGAGTTTGGCATTACCCGTGAACAGGCAGATTTATTTGCTGCCCAATCACAAGCCAAGTATCAAACAGCCAAACAAGACGGCTTTTTTACTGGTGAAATTACCCCAATTGAAGTCTTTCAAGGCAAAAAGTTACCACCAAAACTGGTTTCTGAAGATGAGCACCCTCGCCCAAGCTCAACTGTTGAAGCCTTAACCAAATTAAAACCATTATTTGAAGGTGGTGTCGTCACTGCTGGAAATGCATCGGGTATTAACGATGGTGCTGCTGCATTGCTCATCGGTTCCGAAGCAGCGGGCCAAAAATATGGCTTAAAGCCAATGGCAAAAATCTTGTCAGCAGCAGCAGCAGGTATTGAACCTCGTATTATGGGTGCTGGCCCAATCGAAGCAATCAAAAAAGCCGTTGCACGTGCAGGGCTAACTTTAGATGATATGGATATCATTGAAATCAATGAAGCTTTTGCTTCACAAGTATTATCTTGCTTAAAAGGTTTAGATGTTGATTTTAATGATCCGCGTGTCAACCCAAATGGTGGTGCAATTGCCATTGGCCACCCACTTGGGGCTTCTGGTGCACGTCTTGCACTGACAGTTTCGCGTGAGCTGATCCGCCGCAATAAGAAATATGCTGTCGTTAGCTTATGTATCGGCGTAGGACAAGGCTTAGCTATGGTGATTGAAAACGTGTCATAGCATTGACTGTTTAATCACTAACCGAGTATCCATTCATCACAACAGCGCAGTGATGAATGGATTTATTTTGCAGAGCGAAATATAATAGCCAAACTGTTGCTTTATTATATTTGAGTATTGAATGTCTCAGAATTCAGAAACTGAACAACCTATAAATTTTGATGAGATACGTCTTGATCCTATTTCACATATTCATCGGGAAAATAACCCCCAATTTATCGCTTCTTTAGCACGTGGTTTAGAGCTATTACGTTGTTTTTCTGCCAACAATCAAGTCTTGGGTAACCAAGAACTGGCAAAAATGACGGGTTTACCAAAACCAACCATTGCGCGGATAACCAATACCTTAGTGTCATTAGGCTATTTAAAACAACTACCGAACTCCACCAAATATACCTTGGATATCGGTGTTTTATCTTTAGGCTATGCAGCCTTGTCCAATATTTCTATCCGTAATATTGCACATCGCTATATGGAAGAAATGAGCCAATATGTACAAGCACCTGTTGCGATGGCAACCCGTGATCGTTTAAATATGGTCTATATCGATGTGGTTCAGATCGAAACTGCTTTAAATATGCGCCGTCCCATCGGCTCAACCCTACCCATTCACAGCAGTTCCATGGGTCGAGCTTGCTTGGCGGCTACACCTGAACGTGAGCGTAACTTTTTACTGGATGCGCTTAAACAAAAAAATGCTGAAAACTGGCCTGCAATTAAACGTTCTTTAGAACGAGCTTTCCGAGATTATCAAGATTACGGATATTGCCTTTCTTTAGGTGAATGGCATAAAGAAGTAAACTCTGTTGCTGTACCTTTAGTCAGCTCCAAACATGGTCTTTATGTGTTTAACTGCGGTGCACCAAGTTTTCATTTAAACCCTGAAAAACTTGAAGGTGAAATTGGTCCCCGTTTAATCCATATGGTGCACAACATTCAAGATGCTTTGAGTGAAACGCCTTAACAACCATGTTTAAAATCAGATGCGTAAAATCAGCAGATACATGGTTGTGTGGATTAAAAGTTCCGATTTCATAATGACAAACCATAGGCATGATGAAAAACACTCTCTATACCCCAACCATTATTTTAATGGCAGTTGCAGCAGGCATCTGTACTGGTGGGAATTATTTTAGCCAACCACTGATTCATTCCATTAGTCTAAGTTTAAATTTAGCAGATACCACCACAGCATGGGTGCCTACTTTAGCGCAAATCACCTATGCAGCAGGTCTGCTGTTTTTAATGCCTTTAGGGGATATTCTCGAAAAGCGTAAGTTGTTGTTTATATTTATGCTGCTTGCCTCAATTGGGCTAATTATTAGTGGTTTTTCCCAGAATATTTATCTGTTAATGTTCGGTACCATCATTACAGGGTTATTTTCTAGTTCAGCCCAACTGTTGTTACCACTGGCTGCCAGTCTGGTTCCAATTCAACATAGTGGTCGTGTTGTTGGTTTTTTACTGAGTGGGTTAATGATGGGTGTCTTATTGGCACGCTCATTATCAGGGATGATGTCGACGCTTTTTGCTTGGAATGTTATTTATCTGCTCAGCGGTTTTTTATTATTGCTCATTGCGATTATTTTGTACCGTAATATTGGCTTATTTCCTCCAACCAAATCTGAAAATTATCTCAAAACAATTCACTCACTGCCGCAAATCTTTATTCAAAATCGTCGCCTAAGAATCAGAACCTATATTGGTGGATTAACCTTTGCCTGTGTAAGCTTAACCTTTACCACCATGTCTTTACTCTTAGCTCCTGCGCCTTATTTTTTCAGTGATTTTACGATTGGCTTATTTGGGTTTGTCGGTGTTTTAGGGACATTCGTTGCCAATTTTTCAGGTAAATTTATTGATCAAGGCTATATTCATAAAATTTCGATATGTTGTGGTATCGGTCTGATTTTAAGTTGGCTATTGTTTTTGTTGCTTTCTTATCATTTTATCTTTTATATCATTGCCTTACTTATCCTTTATGCTTCGCTCTCGGCTGTTCATGTCACCAATCAGAGTATTGTCTTTAAGCTTAACCAACAATTGCGTTCACGTTTCAATGCCATCTATATGACAGGTTATTTCGCTGGTGGTGCTTTAGGGACCACGAGTGGAAGCTATGCATGGAAACATTTTGGCTGGACAGGTGTATGTATCTTGGGCTTAGTTTTTGCCCTGCTGTGTCTATATTATTGTCTTGCAGATGCTAAAAATCAGCACAATTCATAGTGTTGTGCTGATCTTTAAAAGCAGTCTTTCATCATCGAGATAAAGCTGAACTCAAATAGATGTTTATAAAAGCCCGAATAAACGTCCACGAATAATGTCTTCTGCATCTTTTACAATACGGTTGACCAGTTCATCACATGTCGGAATGTCATGGATCAGACTGGCAACCAAACCACATGACCACGCCCCAGCATTGACATCACCATCGATCATCACTTTAGGATAAACACCTGCAACTTCTTCAATGATATCTTCAAATTTAATCTGGTCACCAAGTGCTTTTTCTTTGGCTACAATTTTTTCTACAGCTGCATTATTCATAACGCGCTCAGTATTACGCAAAGCGCGCATAATTAAACGGGTATCTCTTTCCGTAGCATTCAGGATCGCCTGTTTCACATTTGCATGTACTGGCGCTTCTTGAGTTGCAATAAAACGTGTTCCCATATTAATACCATCCGCCCCCATGGCTAAAGCGGCAGCAAGTGAGCGTCCATCAGCCATACCACCTGATGCAACAAATGGAATTTCTAAGGTATCGGCAGCTAAAGGCAATAAAATCATATTCGGTACATCATCTTCACCGGGGTGCCCACCACACTCAAAACCATCGACAGAAACAGCATCACATCCAATTTTTTGAGCTTTTAGACTATGCCGAACCGAAGTACATTTATGAATCACTTTAATTCCAGCGGCCTTTAAATAAGGCATGACCTGTTCAGGATTACGACCTGCTGTTTCTACAACTTTTACCCCACCCTTAATAATTGCCTCGACAAAACCCGGATAATCAGGTGTATTGACTGTGGGTAAGAAAGTTAGATTGACACCAAAAGGCTTATCGGTCATTTCTCGACATCGGGCAATTTCTTTTGCTAGATTTTCAGGTGTTCGCTGGGTTAAACCGGTAATAATGCCTAACCCACCCGCATTTGAAACTGCAGCAGCCAGCTCGGCAAAACCGACATAATGCATACCGCCTTGAATAATCGGATGTTCAATTTCAAATAATTCTGTAATTTTGGTTTTCATATTCTTTCCACTCACTATTTTATATTTAGAGGCTCATTTCTTAGCATCCTATGCTTATCGATGATTTATTAAATCTGATCGATCATGAGTCCACTGTATTCTCACTTTGTTTGCAAGGTGACGAATTTAAACAAGCTCTGAGTACCTTGATGAAAAAAAACACCCATTTTCCGTAAGCAAACTTTTTAACATGCATCTTATTAACATGCATCATATTAAAAAGGCCAACAATGCAGATCGTTGCTGGCCTTTCAGTTTTAAAGCAATAAAATTAACTAATTTCAGTACGGATATTATTCACCATGTGGAGAAGCCGCGGTGCAATATCCTCTTCAAGTTTTTCTCGGTTCATAATAAAGCTTGGTCCACCGCAGTTAAATACCAGTAGACCATGTTGTTCATGAATCAAAGGGACTGCCACTGAATTGACATCTTTATGCCATTCACCAATTGAAAAACAATAACCAAAATCTTGATAATCTTTAAATGCCTTATCTAAATCACGGTTGATCTTGATCCAATCTTCTTTATGTTTGCTACGGATTGCATCAAGTAAAAACTCTCTTTCATCTTCAGCCATTGCAGCCAGGCATGCACGTCCCATTGAACTTAAATGAATCGGTAAATAAGTACCGACTTGACGACGCATGGTCATATTGCCCTTGCCTTGTACCACATCCAAATAAATCATATTTAGACGATCACGCGTTGCCATTGCCACAGCAGCACCTGCATAATCCGCTAAGTTTTTCATATAGGGATGTGCAATATTACGGATAGACACATTAGAAAGCATGGAGTAACCAAACGCCAAAACCCCAACTGAAAGTTGAAATTTGCTTGAATTTGGGACCTGCTTGATATAGCCCAAACGTGACAATGTGTGTGTTAAACGGGTAATGGTCGGTTTAGGCAAACCCGTCATTTGTGATAACTCTTGATTACCCAAATGCTGATGTTTTGGGGTAAAGCAACGTAAGAGTTCTAAACCACGTCCTAAAGCTGTAATAAATTGACGATCATTTTCATCTTGCATATCTTCAATCGGATGCAATAACTCATGCCTCAAAGGCGCTAATAATTTTTCTGTTTGTTCTGCATCTACGGCATCATTCATGGTTATACCAATTCACATATTTGTTTCGCACTGCGAAAATTATAATCTATTTTTTCTATAAATAGCAAAAAGCAATCATCTGATTCACTTTGAAAATAAAACGATGCATCCATCTCGATGTGAAAAGTCTAAATTTGCTTATTTTATTGAAAAAAAATGGCTTTAGACTGCTCACATCATCTATTTAAAAACTATCCTATCACGCCTTTGGCTTTTAACTCATCAAGTTTAGCAGGAGAAATAATACGGCCTAAGATTGTTTGAGTATGTTCGCCTAATAAAGGAGGCGCATTTCTATACTCTACAGGTGTACGTGAAAGCTTAATCGGAGAACCGACTACAGTAAGTTTTTCACGTTGAGGATGTTGCATTTCTACCAGCATCTCTCGCGCAATTACTTGAGGTTCATTAAAAGCTTGCTCTAGATTATTAATCACACCAACAGGCACTTTAGCAGCATAAATTGCACTCACCCACTCATCGGCAGTCTTGCTTAAAAAATGCTTTGATAAAATTTCTATTACTTCATCACGATGCTTAACACGATCTGCATTACGGGTAAATCGAACATCATTGGGTAACTCTGGCAAACCAATACTTCTGCACAGTTGAATAAACTGGGTGTCATTACCACAAGCAATGATAAACTCTCGATCAGCGGCTTTAAATAATTGATAAGGCACAATATTGGCATGTGCATTGCCATAACGTACCGGCACTTTTCCAGATGAAAGATAATTCATTCCTTGATTTGCCATTGTGGCAATTTGCACATCAAGTAAAGCCATATCTATATGTTGCCCTAAACCCGTCATATGACGATTGAGCAAAGCCGCTTGTATGGCAATGGTTGAATATAATCCCGTTGATAAGTCTGAAAATGCGACACCTACTTTTTGCGGACCACCACCGGGTAAATCATCTTTTTCACCCGTGATGGACATCAGTCCACCCATTCCTTGAATGATAAAATCATAGCCAGGTTCTTCTGCTCTCGGTCCATTTTGACCAAAACCCGTAATCGAGCAATAAACCAGTTTAGGATTAATTTCTGATAAAGAAGCATAATCCAAGCCATATTTTTTCAAAGAACCAGCTTTGTAGTTTTCAATGACCACATCGGTATCTTGAATAAGTGCTTTGATGAGCGCCTGCCCTTCAGGATTTGCAATATCAATTGCAACAGAAAGTTTATTACGATTGGTCGACTGATAATAAGCGGCTTCTCGTGTCTCTTGTCCGGCGTCATCTTTCATCCAAGGTGGTCCCCAAGAACGCGTATCATCACCTAGTTTCGGTCTTTCAACCTTAATCACTTCTGCGCCTAAATCGGCAAGAATCTGTCCACACCACGGTCCAGCCAGTACTCGACTTAAGTCAAGTACACGAATTCCATTTAAAGCACCCATGTTTATTCCACTAACCTTTGATTAATTTCCTACAGGAAAATTTATTTAATATAAATTTCGCATAGCGATATATATTTTTAATATACACAGAAAACTTTAAAAATAAAACTTAATTTTTTCATCAAAAGTGATGATTTTTATTCAACAAATATAGATTAATTAAATCAAATAATTAGCCAACTGAAAAACAAGCACAATATACCGCATTGCGAAATTAATTTTCAAAATATATTGTTTTCTACTGATCCTTTGATTACTATCGCATCAATATGCAGGGTTTTAGCAACATCAGCTCGATGTTTTCAACATGTTGTACAAAGGACAAGACTATGATTCGAGATCAGGAAACACTCAAACAACTGGTAGATATGATTCGACAGTTTGTAGATGGTGTCCTTATTCCTCATGAGAATGAAGTCGCGGAAACAGATCAAATCCCTCAAGCCATCATTGAGCAAATGAAAGCTTTGGGTTTGTTTGGGCTGACGATTCCAGAAGAATACGAAGGTCTTGGCTTGACCATGGAAGAAGAGGTGTCCATCGCTTTTGAACTTGGACGTACTTCGCCTGCCTTTCGTTCACTGATCGGCACCAATAATGGAATCGGTTCGAGTGGCCTGATTATTGATGGTACCGAAACTCAAAAATCATTTTTCTTGCCCCGTTTAGCACGTGGCGAAGTGATCAGCTCTTTTTGCTTAACTGAACCAGATGCAGGTTCAGATGCTGCCTCTTTAAAAACCAGCGCAGTAAAAGAAGGTGAGTTTTATATTTTAAATGGCACCAAACGCTTTATTACCAATGCACCTCATGCAGGGGTGTTTACGGTGATGGCACGAACCAATCCAGACATTAAAGGTGCTGGTGGAATTTCTGCTTTTATCGTAGATCGCAAAACCGCAGGAATCTCTCTAGGTAAAACAGATAAAAAAATGGGGCAAAAAGGTGCCCATACCTGTGATGTGATTTTTGAAAACTGTCGGGTTCCTGCCTCAGCACTGATTGGTGGTGTCGAAGGTGTAGGATTTAAAACCGCAATGAAAGTCTTGGATAAAGGTCGTTTACATATAGCCGCAATCAGTGTCGGTGCTGCCATACGCATGTTAGACGATACCTTAAAGTTCGCCCTTGAGCGTAAGCAATTTGGACAAGCGATTGCTGAATTTCAATTGATTCAAGCCATGCTTGCTGACTCCAAAGCAGAAATTTATGCAGCGCAATGTATGGTTTTAGATGCGGCAAGACAACGTGATGCTGGACTGAACGTCAGCACTGAAGCATCATGCGCAAAAATGTTTGCCACTGAAATGTGTGGTCGCGTAGCCGATCGTTGCGTACAGATTCATGGTGGCTCTGGCTATATCAGTGAATATGCCATTGAGCGTTTTTACCGAGATGTGCGTTTATTCCGTCTCTATGAAGGCACCACCCAAATTCAACAAATGATTATTGCTCGAAATATGATTCGCGCTGCGTCTTAATTAATTTTTAGGCACTTTAAAACGATTTGAAGTGCTGTAAATCAAATGTAGGTAATGGATTATGGCGACAAACTACAATACACATCTCTCTTCAATACAACCTCACACTTGGAAAATTGCATTTGTTTTTGCATTTTTAGCCTTGTTGGTGGATGGTGCCGATCTGATGCTGTTGTCTTATAGTCTCAACAGTATTAAGGCAGATTTTGGTTTAAGTTCCGTGCAGGCAGGTATGCTGGGTAGTTTTACCTTGGCGGGTATGGCTGTCGGTGGAATATTTGGGGGATGGGCATGTGACAAATTTGGTCGAGTACGGATCGTGGTTATTTCTATTCTCACCTTCTCACTACTTACATGTGGACTAGGCTTTACCCAAAGCTTTCTTGAATTTGGGCTATTACGCTTTTTTGCTTCTCTTGGACTAGGCTCGCTTTATATTGCCTGCAATACATTGATGGCGGAATATGTACCTACACGTTACCGTACAACGGTATTGGGTACCTTACAAGCAGGTTGGACAGTTGGCTATATTGTTGCAACACTACTCGCTGGATGGATTATTCCAGATCATGGCTGGCGTATGCTGTTTTATGTTGCCATTGTACCTGTATTGATTGCTGTTTTAATGCATCTTTTGGTACCAGAACCACTCGCATGGCAACAGTCTCGTTTACAACAACCAACACGCGATAAAAATTCTGAGGAAACTTCAGCATTTAAACTGATTTTTAAAGATAAACGAAATCGTAATATGTTTATCTTGTGGGCGCTCACAGCAGGCTTCTTGCAATTTGGTTATTATGGGGTAAATAACTGGATGCCTTCATATCTAGAAAGTGAATTAGGCATGAAGTTTAAGGAAATGACCGCATATATGGTCGGTACCTATACCGCCATGATCCTCGGTAAAGTCCTTGCGGGGATGATGGCTGATAAACTTGGTCGTCGCTTTACTTATGCCTTTGGTGCGATTGGGACTGCTATTTTTCTACCACTGATTGTTTTTTATAACTCACCCAGCAACATTTTATATTTATTGATCGCTTTCGGATTTTTATACGGTATTCCTTATGGTGTAAATGCCACCTATATGACGGAAAGTTTCCCGACAGCGATTCGTGGTACAGCGATTGGTGGTGCCTATAACGTGGGGCGTCTTGGTGCAGCACTTGCGCCTGCAACGATTGGCTACTTGGCATCGGGTGGTTCTATTGGTTTAGGTTTTGTGGTGATGGGAGCTGCTTATTTAATTTGCGGCGTTATTCCTGCCCTCTTCATCAAGGAAAAACTCTACGATCCGCAAAAATCGTAAAAGTAACCTTGTAAAATCAGTTATCCCATTTTAAAGCCAGCTAAATCTAGCTGGCTTTTTTGTGGGTATCATTTTGAATTTGCTCATCAAGCAGCCCTTTTTTGATGCTTTTTTATTTGATATTTTTAGCCCAATAAATTAAAATACCGTCAAGCGAAATAGGATTTCTTTTTATGAAAGATTTACAACGAGAGTCAATGGAGTTTGACGTAGTCATCGTAGGCGCAGGCCCTGCGGGTCTTTCTGCTGCGATTAAAATTCGTCAATTAGCGCTTGAAAACAATCTTCCAGACCTTTCTGTCTGTGTGGTTGAAAAAGGCTCTGAAGTTGGTGCGCATATCCTTTCTGGTGCTGTACTTGAACCTCGTGCAATCAATGAACTTTTCCCTGACTGGAAAGAACAAGGTGCACCTTTAAATGTACCTGTGACAGAGGACAAAACTTATTTCCTCATGTCTGCTGAAAAGTCACAAGAAGCACCGCATTGGATGGTTCCTAAAACCATGCACAATGATGGTAACTATGTTATTTCATTGGGTAATGTGGTTCGTTGGTTAGGTCAAAAAGCGGAAGAGTTAGAAGTTTCTATCTTCCCTGGCTTTGCTGCCTCAGAAATCCTTTATCATGAAGATGGTTCTGTAAAAGGCATCCAAACTGGTGATATGGGTATTGGTAAAGATGGTGAACCTACTCATAACTTTACCCCTGGTTACGAGCTTCATGCAAAATACACAATTTTTGCAGAAGGTTGCCGTGGACACCACGGTAAACGTCTGATTGCAAAATACAACTTAGATCAAGATGCTGATCCGCAACATTACGGTATCGGGATAAAAGAGCTTTGGGAAATCGACCCTGCAAAACATAAACCAGGTTTAGTGATGCATGGTTCAGGCTGGCCTTTGGCCGAAACGGGTTCTTCAGGCGGCTGGTGGTTATATCACGCTGAAAACAACCAAGTAACCTTGGGTATGATTGTCGATTTATCTTATGAAAATCCACACATGTATCCTTTTGCTGAAATGCAACGTTGGAAAACGCATCCACTGATCAAGCAATATCTTGAAGGCGGTAAGCGTATTTCTTATGGCGCACGTGCAGTTGTTAAAGGCGGTCTAAACTCTCTACCTAAACTGACCTTCCCTGGCGGTTGCTTAATTGGTGATGATGCTGGTTTCTTAAACTTTGCTAAAATCAAAGGCTCTCATACTGCGATGAAATCGGGTATGTTGTGCGGTGAAGCTGTATTTGAAGCAATCCAAGCCGGTCATGAGAAAGGTGGCGATTTAGCAGTGGCGCGTGTCGCTGAAGGCGAAGACTTCTTTGCTAAAGAATTGACTGCCTATACTGACAAATTCAACAACAGCTGGTTAAAAGAAGAGTTACATCGTTCACGTAACTTTGGTCCAGCAATGCATAAATTCGGTTTATGGATGGGTGGTGCATTTAACTTTATCGATCAAAATATCTTTAAAGTGCCATTTACACTACATGACCTTGCACCTGACTTTAGTGCATTAAAAACTGTAGATACTGCGACATTTAAACCTAACTATCCAAAGCCAGACGGTAAATTAACCTTTGATCGTTTATCTTCTGTATTTGTATCGAATACCGTACATGAAGAGAATCAACCAGCTCACTTAAAGCTGACCGATGCTTCGATTCCAATCAATGTCAACTTACCAAAATGGGATGAGCCAGCTCAACGTTACTGCCCTGCTGGTGTTTACGAGATTATGGAAAATGATGATGGTTCTAAGCGCTTCCAGATTAATGCTGCAAACTGTGTTCACTGTAAGACTTGTGATATCAAAGATCCATCTCAGAATATCACATGGGTAACACCGGAAGGTGGTGGTGGGCCTAACTATCCAAATATGTAAGCTGGATACTTAGGACGATGCTTTAATGCTGCTCACCACTAAACATGCGAGTGTTTAGATAATTTTGTGTAGTATTAACAGCGTCTTTTACCCCAATTTGTCGAGTGATATAAGCTCTTCATTTTCATTATTTAGGTAAGTTTAGTTCCCTAGGGAGCTAAGCTTGAAAGACAAAATAGAATAAGTCTTGGCTCAAATTAAGTTGACTATAACTTAATTTTGCACTTTAATTTTATTGATTAAAAGACACAAATGATTGAAAAAATGATGAAATTTAAAATTAAAAAACTGCTGTACCCTCTTATTATTCTTACATTTTTTCCCACTACACTTGTATTTTCAGAAAGTTTTGAAGCCCTACTCGAAAAAGCCAACAATGGGGACGTAAAAGCGCAATACCAAGTGGGTTATCTTTATAGCAGTGGCAATCAGGGTGTGTCCTTTGATGAAGAAAAAGGTGTTTTTTGGTTTAAAAAAGCCGCCGAAGCGGGTGATTCAGAATCTCAACTCAGTTTAGCAATGAGTTATTTATGGGGCTCAGGTGTCGGTAAAAATACCCGTAAAGGTATTGAATGGCTGACCAAATCTGCAAATCAGAACAATGCGATGGCACAATACAATTTAGCTGAAGAATATTCAGATGGGAAAAATATCAAGAAAGATCTAGATCTTGCAAATTATTGGTATCTTAAGTCGGCTGAAAATGGTGATGTGACAGCACAATTTAAATTGGGATCTCTATACTTAGATGGAAATTTAGGTCTACCTCAAGATATCAATAAAGCAAAAGAATGGCTGAAAAAAGCCGCAGATCAAGGCTATGAATTAGCACAACGGCAATTGGCTGTACTATGATTGAAGACAATAAAACTACCAACTTACCAATTTATAGAATTGATTTTTAATGCTTATTTATTTTGACTGATACTTTTTTAAATCAGCGATTTTACAACATTTAAAACCTCATGACTTTTAACAATTAAACAAATACATTGATCAAAAATGGCTTTTGAATTTTGTATAAATTCATCTTCCATCGCATCTAAATGTAAGTGGCTTTCTTTTTGGACTTTTTTGTACAAGGCAAATAAATCATGCTTATACTGAGACTTACAACTGAGATTGAAGTCCTTGAGTTCTTGCTCAAGTTCTAAACGCATATTTTCAATAAAATGCTGACGTGAAGCTTTATTATTCTGAATATAAAATAAGCGTGTTTGTTCATAAGTTCCTTTATGAAATATCATTTCATAAATTTTCATCGTAATACTTACCTATAGATTTGTATTTTCACTCTTAAAAGTAGAATTCATACAAATGCGTTATTTTATAAAATTTATCTATGTTCCCATTGAGATAATGTATTTTCAGTCTTTTATAAACATCTTTATCTGTTGTTTTTTATTAATCCTTAAAAACTCCTATTTCCCTTGGGGAAGGGAAATAGGATCAAGGCATCAAGAATCTTTAAAAAAGATCTCCCTCTAATTCTGTAGAATTTATCACAATAATCTTCAATTAATCAATACACCATCAACATAAAAACAGACAGTTCTGTATATTTTTGTTTAAAAAACATTCATTCGCAATCAAAGTGACTTGTTTATTTACATCGGCGTTTAAAGTTTAATCAGATTAAATTGTAGAACTGGATAAATTCAAATTGTTGCTATGCTAAAACCAATGATATTACAAAGGTGTATTTGAATATCATGTATTAAACTATCACGAATATAAAACTTTCCTAATATGCCTAAAGCATATCCAAGGCCTTGCTATAAGCTGATGGTGCTCATTTTTTTAAGCCTAGAAGTATTTTGGTTTTATTAAACAGCTCAACATACTTACTTTTAAATGATTTCAACATCTATTCGGAAGCATATTGAGGGCTTTTCTTTTTTTCAGATTAACAATCAAATTTTAATTATTTTTACCATAAAAATTAACGCTCTAAACTCAGCCTAATTTTTTAAAAAACCAAGTCGACACGTATGTCTCATAAAAATCTGCTTACAACACTTTCTATTGCATTAATCAGTCTTTCTATTTCAGCATGTAATAATGATTCAGACCATTCAAATACTGTGGTGGAAACCAAGAAACAACCGAATATTTTATTTATCATGGCTGATGATTTAGGTTATTCGGATTTAGGGGCATTTGGTGGAGAAATACACACCCCAAATATTGACGCACTGACCAAAGAAGGTCGTATTTTAACGGACTACCATACTGCCCCAACCTGCTCACCGACGCGTTCACAATTAATTTCGGGTACAGACCATCACTTAGCTGGCATTGGGGCTATGGCTGAGCTCACTCCTGCCCACTTAAAAGGCCAGCCGGGTTATGAGGGCTACTTAAATGAGCGCTCACTCTCAATAGCAGAAGTGCTTAAAGATAATGGCTACCGAACCTATATCAGTGGAAAATGGCACCTCGGTTTAACCGCTGAAACTAACGCACATGTAAAAGGCTTCGATCATTCATTTACGCTATTGCAAGGTCTAGATTTACACTTTAAACAAGCGCCTAGTGCATATAAACGTAATGCCACCTATACGGAGGATGGTAAAGTTGTTCCAATTTCAGCATTACCCGATGACTTTTTCTCAACCAATTACTTCACCGATAAGTTAATTAGTTATTTAGAGTCAGGTAAAAATTCAGGAAAACCATTCTTTGCCTATGCTGCTTACACCGCACCTCATTGGCCATTACAAGCCCCAGCTGAATATCGTGACCGTTATCGTGGCGTTTACGATGCTGGTTATGATGTGATCCGTAATGGTCGTATTGCCCGCCAAAAACAACTTGGTCTAATTCCAGCTAACTTTACTGCAGCCGAACCGATTGCGACAAAAAATGCACCACAAAAATATGGCAAATGGAATGAACTTTCCACAGAGCAAAAAGTCTTAGAAGCACGCAGAATGGAAATCTATGCGGGTATGGTCGAAAACCTTGATGCCAATATTGGACGCGTGATTGAGTATTTAAAACGCAATAACTTATACGACAATACTTTAATTTTCTTTGTTTCAGATAATGGAGCTGAAGGCTTTATTCGTGGTAGTTATGGGGCTGAATCAGGTTTTGATAATCGGGTGAACAATATCGGTACATCCAGTTCTTATCACTATGTCGGTCCGCGTTGGGCTGAAGTCAGTGCTGCACCTTTCCATTTATGGAAAGATACTGCGGGTGAAGGTGCAACCACAGCACCAGCCATTGTTAAACTTCCTCATCAAAATAAAGCGCAAGCAACCTATCATGGTTTTGCTTCAGTGCTCGATGTTTTCCCAACTGTTTTAGATTATGCCAATATTGCTGTCCCACAAAGTCAATATAAAGGTCGTCAAATTAATACCCCAAGCGGTTACTCGTGGAAATCGGTGCTTGAAAATAAAGCACAGGCGATTCGTCCTGTAAACTTTAGTTTTGCAGATGAATTGCATGGCAGTAAATATGCGCGTCAAGGCGAATGGAAAATTGCTTTACAAGGTAAAGCAGAGCTAGGAACGGGAGCTTGGGAATTATATAACTTAAAAAATGACCGTGGTGAAACCCAAAACCTTGCACAAAATAACCCAGTAAAACTACAAGAACTACTTGATGTGTATAACAAATATACCCAACAAAATGGGGTGAAGGAATACAACATTCAATGAAGTTTAGCCCTCTTTTAATTTCACTATGTAGCCTGTTCCTTGTAACAGGCTGCAATAAAGCTACGCCCGACTCGCACCATTCTCCCAAACAAACCAGCAAAGCTTCTATACCACTTGGTTCATTGCAGCAATGCGAACACTATTCAGGTTTACCCAATGCATGGCAAAAAAAGCCAACAGCAGGTATGGTTTGGATTGCCAAAGGTTCATTTCAGCTCGGCTCCGATAAAGCCTATTCCGATGAACTCAATTTTGGGCAAAAACAACGTCAAGTTGAGGGTTTCTGGATCGATCAAACCGAAGTGACTGTGGCGCAGTTTAGTAGTTTTGTAAAAGCAACCGGCTATGTAACCGACGCAGAGCAACAGAAACAGGCAGCTGTATTTTCACCAGATGCCAATAAGCCTAATCAGTGGTGGCAACTCAAGTCTGATTACACTTGGAAAACGCCCAATGGCGCTTCGGGTCAAGCTCCACGCCCTGCTGAACCTGTTCGCTATGTGACCAAAAATGATGCTGAACATTACGCAGTTTGGTTAGGACGAGATTTACCTACCGAACAAGAATGGG
Organism: Acinetobacter sp. 1125_18A; assembly: GCF_052824985.1. Lineage (NCBI taxonomy): Bacteria > Pseudomonadati > Pseudomonadota > Gammaproteobacteria > Moraxellales > Moraxellaceae > Acinetobacter > Acinetobacter sp. 1125_18A. Next base: position 128,248 of record NZ_VTDG01000004.1, on the reverse strand, counting down.
AATATGCTGCAAAGGCGGGCTCAAAAACCGATACGCCACTGCATCAAGCGCCTCAGGATGCCCATCAACATCCACAAGCCAATTATTGGCAAGGTGAATTTCCAATGCATAATTCTGTTGAAGACCATTTTGCAGGTGTGGCACCTGTCGGCTGCTACCCTGCCAATGCGTTCCAATTGTTCGATATGATTGGGAATGTCTGGGAGTGGACCTCTTCTGTATATCAAGGCGCGCATGATCAACATATGGGAAATTATACTGATCTGCGTCAGCAAAGCATCGCAGCAACCCAATATGTGATTAAAGGTGGTTCTTTCTTATGTGCTTCGAGTTATTGCTCTCGTTATCGAAATAGTAGTCGATATCCGCAAGAGTTTGATTTGGCTGCAACGCATGTGGGGTTTAGAACAGTATTACGAACTCACCCATGAGACAAGGATAGGTTAAAATCTAGAGATCTGGCGAATTTATACACTTAAATATAAATTCGTCTGCTTTAAAAAAGAAGGGTTGAATAGAACAAAGCAACACTTAACCACTTTCGCTACAAATCAGCACTTATACACGTTCACGTTTTTCAATCATCTTGCCAAATACCAATCCCAATTCAAACAACATCCACATTGGAATTGCCAACATGATCATCGAAATAGCATCTGGTGGCGTGACAAACATCGCAATAAAAAAACAGCCCACAATAATAAAGCGTCTTTTTTCCACCAGCGTTTGCGTGCTGACCAAACCAATTAAAATCAATACCAGTGTAATAATTGGAATTTCAAAAGTGACCCCAAACACCAAAAAGAGTTTTAAACAGAAACTTAAGTAACTGTTAATGTCCGTCATTGGTGCAACGGTATCAGGTGAAACACTGATAAAAAAATGCAGAATCGAAGGTAAGGCAATAAAATAGGCAAAGGCAATCCCTGAATAAAACAAGCAAATACTGCTCAATAACAATGGGAATGCCAGACTCTTTTCTTTTTCATACAACGCAGGTTTAATGAATGCCCAAATCTGATAAATAATAAAAGGCATCGCCAGCATCAGCGCAATAAAGAAATTCAGTTTAAAAGGTGCCATAAATGTTGCAGTTACATCTGTAGCAATCATGGTCGAACTGGCAGGTAATTGGGCACGTAGTGGTTCAGATAACATTGAATAAGTTCTGTTTGCAAATGGCAACAAACAGAAAAAAAGCACAATTAATACCCCGATAATTTTAAACAGATGCTGACGCAACACCATCAAATGTCGGGTGATAGGCATTGCTTCAAGCTGAGTCGCTTCTTCGGAAACTTGCTCTTGTAGCTGCGGTATCATTGATGTCATACGGCCACCTTCAATTGCGATATTGACTTGGATTGAACAAGATCAATACTGAGTTTTTCATCATTACATTGAACTTGTTTTAGCCAGATACTTGGCAAATAGACTGTAGGAATATCACGTGAGACAGGTTGATAAATCTGCTTCACTCTCAGCTGGGCTTTTTGCTGTTCTTTTAATTGCGGTTGCTCTAATTGCTGTTTCTCTAATCGTGCTGGCGCTTGCTCTTGCTGTATAGCATCTCCAGGCATAGCCGATAATTGCTGTAGCTCATGCATCTGCGCCTGCATTTTTTGCTCTAATTCTTGAATACGCTGCATCTCATTCTGCATCTGTTCGCGCAATTCAGATAAGCGTAATTCACGGTCAATGTCGTTCTGAACATTGCTGATGAGACGTTTCAATTTACTGTACCATTTCGCAACAAAACGCGCAGCTTCAGGGAGTTTATCAGGTCCTAACACCAACAGCGCAATAATCCCAAAAACCAATAATTCAGAAAATCCGACATCAAGCATGTGTTAGTTCTCCAGTTTTAGTGCTTTACCGTAGAGTTCACATCAGCATTGCTATTTTGATGTTCCTGTGTTCTTGGTTCATTCAGTGCAGCAGTGGTTGTTTCATCATCTTGAATTGATTTTTTAAAATCCTTCACCGCACCACCGACATCTTTACCTAAATTTTTTAATTTAGATGTGCCAAAAAGTAAGATCACCACAATTGCAAAAATAAGTACGTGCCAAATCGATAATCCAGCCATGGTTTTTTACTCCTGATATTCTTGTGTTATTTCAATCATTATGTGTACAAAGACAGTTTAGCCATGTACTACTGAAGAAATGATGCGATAGCAATAGCATCTAAATCTTCTTCAGTAGTCAGGCGATATAAAATTAAATAGTCTTTTGTTAAGCAGTTTTCTTAATCGAGCGGGCATTGACCAATTGATTATTCAACACCACTTGATGCCCACGTTTTGTATCCACAGTATATTGCGGCTCTTTAATGGTATCGACATAGATCCAGTCCGCTTGAACCTGTGTTGCAGTAAAGCTGACATTCAGATAACCACGTTGATTTAGGTTGGTATAATCCAATTCATCAATCAGTGTGGTAAACGCCATTTCAAACTGCTGTAACTGTTCCACTGGAATATTGAGATACTTTTCAATTCCCGGCGATGACACTGAACTTGTCGCCAGCTCAACACCGACAAAATCACCCGCCTGACTATACAACTCTGATGACCATGCATTATGGGTATCACCTGCCAGCACTACGACCTTCTTGTTCAATGCTTTTAAGGTACCATACAGAATTTCACGTTCAGCATAATAACCATCCCAAGCATCTAAATTATAAGGTGCGACAGTGGTTAAACGTGCCTTTTCAATTGCTGTCAATGTTGGATCGCCCTGTAGCACACGCATTTTCAGTTGCACTAACTCCATGATCATCGTATTGATTTGATTTAAAACCTCTTGAGTTGCGTTTCCACTCAGAACTGCACTCAACGGTACCAGTAATTCAGCAGGGATTAATATCTTACCCATCAACACTTGCTGACCCAATACATTCCAAGTTGCCTTGGATTGAGCCAACTTTTGCTGTAACCATTCACGTTGGGTATACCCCATCAAGGTTCGATTCTGATTGGTTAAGTCAGTCTGAAAACGTTGAAAATCCATACCAGAAGCGGTGATATAATCGGTATATTCCAGTTGCTTATCTCTGGCAAGGATACGGGTATCTAACATGGTCAATTGCACCAGTGAACCAAAGTCAAACTGGCGATAAATATTGAGATGATCATTTGCGGAAATAGGACGAATCGGCATCCATTCAAAGTATGCTTGTAATGCAGCAAGTTTACGATCGAGGAAAGCCCCTTCATTGGCTTGGTGATTTTCAGCACCATCTCGCCATGTATCATTTGCCAACTCATGATCATCCCAAATCACAATAAATGGATGACGGTGATGCAATGTTTGTAAATCTTTGTCTTTACGATATAACGCATAGCGTTTGCGATAATCATCTAACTTGATAATTTCTTGATTATTGTCCGCAGCCAAAGTACGTCCTAACTTCACTGCATCTTCTGTTGCATAACCACCTTGACCATATTCATAAATATAGTCACCCAAATGAATTACCACATCAACATCTTGTTTGGCCATTTCACGATAAACATAGAAATACCCTGCTGGATAATTCGCGCAAGAACATACCGCAAAACTGACTTTGCTTGGGTTGATTGGTAGCGTTTTGGTTTGTCCAACTGGTGAAACTTTATTGCCAAAGCTAAAACGATAGAAATAGCGTTGATCTGGTTTTAAGTTTGTGGCATCAACTTTCACCGTGAAGTCTTGTGCTTTTGCTGTGGTGACTTTGTCTGTTTTAATGATTTGCTTGAATTGATCATCTAAAGCAATTTCCCAAGTCACTTGCAAACGTGCGTTGCTATCATTGGGCGTTAAGCGTGTCCATAAAATCACGCGATCTTGTAAAGGGTCTCCACTGGCAACCCCATGTTCAAAATTGACTTGTAGTGTTGTTGATTCTCGATCTGAACTGTCATTACATCCCGTAAAACCCGCAGATAAAGACAGTGCACCAAAACCGAATAGGCTTTTTTGAATAAGTTCTCGTCGTGTAATTTTGGCTGTCATACTTTACTCCTTAAACTATGGCTACATTACAAATACTAAATAAGACCTAAATTTATTTATTCTCTACGGTCCCATTAACTAGATTGATTCATTGAATACACTTACATTAATTGAGAATATCTAACGATTTTTCCGTATCATAAATTTTTTCCAAACTGATAATTCTCCGCTTATCATATCTGTCACTAAAAATTTCTTTTCTAAGCGCTTCAATTGATTTTTCCTGATCAAGCATATTTAAATCACGTTGCAAAATTTCACCTCGCTTTTGCATATATATTTCTGCTTGGTTTTTAAATTGCGCTCTTGATTTATCAACAGATTCCATGCGCTCGGTCACTTCAGGACCAAATACTTTTAACCGCTCCTTGTGGATCTCTTCCTGTGAACCTCCTCTATTTTTTATTTCCTGAACTTTACGAGATACATCGTTAAAGTCTTTATTAAACTTTATGGCCTTTCTAGATTTTTCGGGCAGGTTGTTTATCGCTGTATTGAGTTCCTGTTCGATTTCATCATCTGTCATCCCTGTAGATTCATTTATTTTTAAAACAACCAACTCATAATCTTCAATTTTGTCACTTGCACCAAATAATGCCTTTATCTCAAAGGGGGTAAAAAATCTTTCTCGGATAGATCGAATCGCATCTACAAGTCTTTTCGCATTTTTATAATTCGCTTGATTTTTCGAATGTGCCTTATGCGTTAAAATGACCTGATCGGTATATTTGACATACCTAATCCATAAATCCTTTACGATACTTTGAGCCGGATCAACCAACAGCTTATTGAAAAAATTTAAACCAAAATTGGTAGAATCAGATTCAGTTGGATTATTTTTTAACAGCTTATCAAAACAATCCTTGGTCATATTGTCTAAAACAAAAGTTTGATTTGTATCAAAACTTAATTCGCAGTAAATATTCCCTCCAAACGCATCAACCGCAATGGGTATAAAACCATTGCTTGGTTTTATACTACCTATATTTAAAGCGGTCGCTTGATCTGGTTTTAAATCCTCCTGATTATTTGTCTTTTTATCTATTGGCTTAAACACAAGCCATAGAAAACAAACAATAACCACTAGAAAAAAAGATGAAACTAAAATACTTTTTTTCATTTAAAATCCCTGATTTTTTGTTTTAAATAAAATCAGGCTATATTTATTCTTTATAGATCAATATAGCCCAAAGTCAATCACATATTATTTTCCTTTAAATAATTTGCATGATCTTTTAAAACATCAATTGGGTTTGGAATTGTTGCCCATTTCGTCGGTGTTTGAATCCAACCCCAATTCCAAGGCCAGCCTGAAACTGAGAATGATTCATCGTATTTACTAAACGTTCCTGACTGTTCTCTATGTTTCCAGTTATAAATTCCCTTTAGATTTCCTAGACGACTACTGCATACTGAGACCGTACCATCATGTGCTTGGTTGGGAAATAAATTTACCACTTCATCAATTTTTCCCGTCCATGATGTCATATAAACAGGATAGGAATTTCCATCTAATCCTTTGATAGAATATCGATCAGGTGTATTGGGTAAATTATAGTCACTTGGGTTATCGGTCTGTTTTAGACATTGAGCAGAAATGGGAATACCTTCAGGGAATAAAGTATTAAAATCTTGCATACTTTTGGCACTATTGGCTCGGATCCCTTCAAGCAAATTAATATAATTTAGACTGTTACGACGATAATCTTCATCTGGTAATTTTCTAACACCCTCACCGCCCCACACCCAGAACGAGGTGTTGGCATTAAAGGTTTTAATATCATTTTGATCTAATCTGCCATCAATTATAATTTTATGAAGTGCACTTAAAAAATCATGTCTATAAATGATATTTTGCAAAAAATTCAACACAGACTGTAGCGAAGAATAAGGCAACATACTGCTAATATCTAATTTTCCAGTTGCTTCATATTCTTGGATATTTTGATCAGCAAATGGACTTCCCCGATGTGGAGAACCAACAGTCGCGATGGAGGACACCAACTCAGGTTTAACCCCAAGCGCATAACGAGATGTCGGTCCACCTTGACTATGTCCTACTAAATTAAATTTAACGTCATCACGATAGTAAGTCGTTTGAATATACTGTAAATGCTTGATTAATTCTTCACCACGATATTCATTGCTATTTAAAGGACTTATAGAAACTGCTATGGCTGGTGTGGACTGTTCAGCCAATTGAGTTAATGTTGAACCCCAGTAGTCATAAATAGAAAAATTTCCTAAAAACTTTACATGTTCTGCCCCTGCTAAGCCATGTACAAGCACAATTGGTTGAGGACTATTTTTATTTTCATAGCTGTCTACAATTGGATTTACATTAAAACCCGCAAAAGAATGGCTTGAGTAAACTACTGTTGAAATTAAAAATACCCACTTAGATAAAGTAAAATCTTGCATACGTACTCCAATTTATAAAAATTTTCTTGTCATGGTCTATATCGTCGTCTCAAACTAAAATACATACCAAGATTCACAAATCCTTCGTGCTGTCTTATCGATTGGTATTGATTTAAATCATTTCTTAAAGTTATAAAAGTTGTGGAATTTTATTGATAAATATTCACAACACAGTGTTAAAGTATAAAATTTAGAAATATGCGTATTGACATTTCACAACGAATTCATTGACAAATTACGACAAATATAAAGACCGATATGTATAAAGTATTTTCTTTTAGGGTTTTAGTAAATTCAATTGAATTAAACATACAAATAAAAATCACTTGAATAATAAAAAACTTATTATCTTAAATGCTTAATTATTATTTATGATGATGAAAAAAATCAGACTATAAATAAAAAATTAAAATTTTATCATCCAAGGTTATTATTTAACTTTCATTTAATTAGTATAATAAATATAGTGAAACCAACGCATTATTCATACAAGTATTTTATATCTAGTCATTGATCATAAAATAAAGCATATTTTTTTGTATAAACTTTTAGAAACTATTGGTTATCAATTCATTTTTTGTACTTTGAATCATAGGTTGTCCTACCATAGGGCAACATGAATGTCGCTGTTGGGTGGGAGTACATATTTTTAATATGCTTCATTTTTAAACACTTCATTTTTAAATATAAATATCCCACCTCACATATCTAAGTGACTAATAATTAATAAATTAAAGATCAAAATCGATAATAATTTTAATCACATCTGGAGGTGCCGATGCCGCTAACTTAAATGCCTCAATACTTTGATTAAAATGAATTTTTTTTGAAATTAGAGGCTTCACATTAATTTGACCAGAAGCAATCATTGCAATAGAACGCTCATAATCATTTGCGTAACGAAAAATTGAAATCGTCTCAATCTCTTTGACCTGCATGGCAACAATATCCATAGGCACAGCGTGTTGTGGCATTCCAACAAAAACCAGTTTGCCCGCAGGTTTTAGACAATCGGGTGCTGCTGCAATTGCGCTTGCATGACCACTACAGTCAACAAATAGGTCGACACCACCGACAAAGTGCCGTTGCACAAAGCACTTTAAATCTTCCTGTGCGACATTACATGCAATTAAACGCTCACCATAATGCTGGACTAAAAAATCCAGCTTCTGTTGTTTTATATCCGTAATGATAACTCGACTACAACCTGATGCGAGTAATGCCAATGCCATTAAAGCACCAATCGTCCCTGCACCAGTAACCACGGCAGTATCTCCAGGTGAAATACCCACTTTGCGAGCCACATGTACACCTGAAGCCAAAGGTTCAACCAACACTGCTTCTTCCAGACTGACATGATCTGGTACCTTAAAGGTTAAGTTTGCAGGATGAACCACAGACTCACGCAATACACCATGTACAGGCGGTGTTGCCCAAAACTGAATATTCGGATCTAGATGATACAAACCCTGCATCGCTTCTGGAGAATTTGGCTCAAAAACCCCAGGCTCCATACATACACGATCGCCTATCCTTAAATGTTGAACTGCCGAACCCACTTCAACGATGACTCCGCTCGCTTCATGCCCCAAAATCATTGGTGTATTGACAATAAAATCACCAATTCGACCATGCTGATAATAATGCACATCACTGCCACAAATACCCACTTTGGCAATTTTAATACGTACATCTGTTGCGCTTAGATATTCATTGATCTCAATATCACGAATTTGCAGTTTATCTTTTTCTTCCAGTACCAATGCTTTCATTGTGATTGCTTCCTTGGGTGTTGTTTTCAGTTGTTGCTTTTTTTTGTTTTGACCTTCTTCTGCTGCTGACGTATTCCACTGTGGTTGTATTGCAATGGTTGATGTCATTTTTAATTGAGTCATATTTTCAATTGAGTCACATTGTTAAAAATGAGCGATCTTAAAAGACCACTCATTTTTGAATAATCAATTAAAGCCTTACCACCAATATTCCAATTGAGCACCAAAGTTTGAACCACGATTCACATTGTGAAAATTGTTATTCGGCATCACCAAGTCACGCATTTTTTGTTCATTATCGTTCCAAAATGCATAAGTATAATAAAGGCGAAGTTCTGGACGATCATAATAGCCTGTGCCTTTTATCGACCAGGTTGGTGCCAGTGTCAATTTGGTCAGATTACGGGTTTGGTCATTGGCCTTGATTTGGTCATAGCCAATTTCAGTGGAAATTTTAAAATGATCTTGAACCACATACGCCACCCGAGAGCCCACTGAAATCCAATCACGATCTTGTTGATTCTTCAGTTGGTCTTTTTGGTAAATAAATTGAGCTTGTCCATTGAATTTCTTACTGTCTGAGCTCCAATCCAAGATTTCAAGAAAGCGCAGTGAAGAAGTATCGCGATCCAATTCAGGGTTACCGGTATAACTCAGCCCGATCCCAGCGCCTTGACCATATTGTAGCGCCACAGTATTTTTACCATTCAATACCTCAGCCGTGACATTTTGCACGGTCAGTGCCCAGCCCATCTCATCTGCATCAATCAATGACAAACCTGTATTGATTGTATTTTTAGAACCGATTGGAATCCCTTTCACTGTCACATCATGTCGATTGATATATTTTTCCTGAAATACATTGTCTTTTCGGGAAAACACATAACTTAAGGACAAGTCATTGATTTTATAATCATCAATACCGAAGCCAGTAGCACTCTGATTCCAATAAAAGAAATCGGACATGTGAATGTCATTACGTTGATAAAATCTCCTGCCTGCCCAGAGATTTGCCCCATTCAGATAGGAAATATTTCTCCAATCCAAATAAATTTGGTTCATTCGGGTAAAACCATTGTCGTCATTAAAACTTAATGTTTGCCCATATCGGTTATAAAACTGAAGCATTCCGTTGATGTTAATTTCGGAATTATCTTTTAACTTGATCAGGTTTTGTTTGGCAAAAAACTCCCCGTATTGTTCACATTCATTTCCAAGACGATACTTGGTCGGCGCTCCCGTGAGTTGAAAACACTCTTGTGTTTTGCCATTTTCAGTTGCACCGATTCCCGTACGGAAATAGCCACCAAACTCAATCGCAGATGCAATTTGCGACAATAAAAAAACCGCTGTTCCAACAATCCATACGTTTGTTTTCATATTAAATTCCTTTTTTAAGCATGAGTTTGCCTTATCCCTCTGATTCATTCAGTTGGATGGAGTAAAGAGCGCACTCATTAAAATTATATTTATTTCAATTCGGGTTAGAGTTTAATGATGAGATAAAACCATCTCCTTTAATTCATCTCATTGCCTTTATTTTCAAGCACATTGCGCTTGATTTTTACTTAACGTAAATCCACAGGAAGTAAGTCTTCCGCAATATTTTGATAACACACAGGACGCATAAAGCGACGAATCGCCAGCGTGCCTACAGAGCTTGCACCAAAGTTTGTTGAAGCTGGATAGGGTCCGCCATGAACCATGGCATCACATACCTCAACCCCAGTCGGGAAACTATTTGCAAGAATACGACCTGCTTTACGTTCCAGTACAGGCAGTAATTGACTTGCAACATGATGATCTGCTTGATCAAGATGAAGCGTACAGGTAATCTGCCCCTCAAGGGACTTCGCCACGTGCATCAATTCATCAATATTTTTAACAATAACCACTAAACCCAGCGGTCCAAATACTTCTTGTTCTAAGGTCTTATTTTCCAGCCATGCTTTGCCTGTTGTAACAAACATATAAGGACTCGCATTACGCAAATCACTGCTTGAACTAAAGACTTGACTTACATCTGCTGTATTTGCCAAACGTTTTTGCCCTTCACGATAAGCCTCGGCAATCGCATCGGTTAACATGACTTGTGCTGGAACAGATTCAAGTGTTTTTACAACAGTTTGAATATACGCATCTGCTGCTAAACCTTCGATCAACACGGCGACCCCAGGATTGGTGCAGAATTGACCTGCACCTAATGTCAATGATTCAGCCCAGCCTTTGGCAATTTCAGCACCACGATTGGTAATCGCATTGGGCAAAATAAACATTGGATTGACAGAACCCAGTTCACCAAAGAACGGAATCGGTTCTGGACGTGCAACACAAAGATCATATAAAGCACGTCCACCACGCAATGAACCTGTAAATCCAGCCGCTTTAATCAACGGATGTTGTACTAAGCTTTGACCAACATCTAATGCTCCACCGTGGACTAAACTAAATACACCAGCGTGCAGTCCACATTTTTCAATCGCAGCATGAATCGCTTCAGCAACAATCTCCGCTGTACCTGGATGTGCCTCATGTCCTTTAACCACAACTGGACACCCTGCGGCCAATGCCGATGCTGTATCCCCGCCTGCTGTTGAAAATGCCAGCGGAAAATTTGATGCACCAAACACTGCAACTGGTCCGATTGGGCGTTGCATCAAACGAATATCTGGACGTGGCAGTGGCTTTCGATCTGCAAGCGCAACATCATGACGGCGATCTAAAAACTCACCTTTCAAGATATGCGTAGCAAAAAGTCGCAGCTGCCCCACAGTACGTCCACGTTCTCCTTCCAGTCGAACCTTGGGCAACCCTGTTTCTTGGGTTCCAATCTGGGTAATCGCATCTGCTCGGACTTCGATTTCATCAGCAATGACATTGAGAAAAGTCGCGCGCTCCTCAAGCGTTGAGTAACCATAAGTACAAAAAGCATCTTCTGCCGCTTGGCACGCTTGATTGACAAGTTCACGATGGCCGACAGAAAAACGAGATACTGAACCATCAATAGGGTTATTGGTAAAAGTCTGATCAGTCGCAATCCACTTCCCTGCGATTAAGTGCTGACCATGTGGTTGAAAAGACATTGTGCTTTTTCCTCGATCAAGTTGAGTAAATTAACCAAAATAACGGACGCGGAAAGCATCAATCAGTACTGCAATAAAAATCATAATTCCTCCAATCATTCCGACATAAAAAGAAGGCACATTGATAATTGCAAGTCCGACCTGAATGATCGTGAGTAGCAATACACCACCCAATACGCCTTTCACATTACCACGCCCACCAAATACACTGACACCACCAATAATGGGTGCCGCAATCGCATAGAGTAGATAGCTTGAGCCTTGATTTGATGTAATTGCCATTTGCCATGAAGCCAGTAAGAATCCCGCAAGAGCAGCAAGAAACCCAGAAATGGTATAGGTCATAATCTTGATACGTTTCACTCGGATTCCCGCAGAGAGTGAAGCAGCAGGATTTCCACCTACAGCATAGATTGAACGACCCAAAACGGTATGTTTCAACATCACGCCAATAATCAGCAACATGATCAAAAATACCACTGGCATTAATGGCCAAGTCCCGAGGGTTGCCTGTCCAATCCAAGTATAAGCTTCTGCAAAATTATTCAGCGTTTTGCCTTGTGTTAAGGCCAAAAGTGCACCTTGAAGGATGATCATCATTGCTAGGGTTTGGATCAACGCAACCATTTTTAATTGGGTGATACACCAACCATTAAAGAACCCAATAAAAGTACCGACCAATAAGCCCAGTAAAATCGCGGCAAACCAAGGTAATCCCCAATCAGAATAAGCAAGTGCACCTACAGCAGCGGAAAAACCTGCATTTGCTGGAATTGAAAGATCGATTTCAGCAATCAACAATGGCAATGCGACAGCCAAACCCAAAAGCCCTAAAACGGTTGCCTGCACCATGATATTTTGCAAATTAAAAACGGTGAGAAAGTATTCATTAAATGCACCAAAAATGATGACCAAAGCGATCAACCAAATCCAGACCACGTTGTGGAGCACCCAACCTAAAATTTCGCGGGTATTTTTCTTTGCTGTAATGTTGGTGATCTTATTGTCTGCTACTATTTCATTACCCATTGCATCTCTCCTTACTCATTGCATCTATCCTTATTATTGTGACATCACGCCTGAACGGATGCGCGTAGACGGTCGACGGTAATCTCCTGCCCCGTCAATGTTTCTTTTACAGTCCCTTGATCAAAAATACACACCCGGTCGACCACACGAGCCAATTCGTCCATATCGGTTGAAACAATAATGACCGCAACACCAGCACGACTAAGTTCATCAATGATGCGCAATACATCTTGTTTCACCCCAATATCAATTCCACGTGTCGGTTCATCCACCATCAACAATCGTGGCTTTGCTGCCAACACTCGTCCTAAGCACACTTTTTGTTGATTACCACCACTCAATGTATCCACTGCATATTCAGCATTGGGGGCTTTCACCCCCATTGCGTTAAAATAATGCTGAATCACCGAATGTTCTGCCTGTTGATCGATAAATCCCAATTTTGAGCGTTGTGATAAAGAAGAAAGCGCAATATTCGATCCAATTGACATCTGTCCAACTGCCCCATCATGACGACGATCATCAGAAAGATAAGCTATTCCCATATCAAAGGCTTCATGTGGAGACGTTGCTAAAGGTTGCGCATCTTCGCCATGCATTGAGATTGAGCCTTTTGCAGGATGCAATCCAAAGATTGCCCGAGCAATTTCTTTGGCGCCTGCGCCAGGCAAACCTGTAAATCCAATCACTTCGCCTGGACCAATGTTCAGTTGTTGCAAGGCCAAATCTTTGCCATATATATTTTTTAAACAAACAGCAGGGATTTGACCGGTGTAATCACATCGCTCCCGTTGAAAAAGCGCAAGATCTCTCCCGATCACCAACTCAGTCAGTTGTTCAGCACTCATGTTACTCACATTGTCAGAACCACCTGCCAAACTGCCATCACGTAATACAGTCACCGCATCACAAATTTCAAGAATTTCGTCGTTGTAGTGTGAGATAAAGATAAACGTTACCCCCGTGGCTTTTAATTTATGCATAAAATCAAATAACTGACGGCGATCAGCAACGGTTAATGCCGCTGTTGGCTCATCCAAAATAATCACTCGACCACCAGAGAACATCGCCCGTAGAATATTTAACTTACGACGTGCCACCGCATTTAAATGTCCTGCTAATGCTTTGGCATCGATATTGGTTCCTTCAAGCATGCGACTTGCATTGCCACGCAAAGTTTTCCAATCGATAAACCCTTTTTTATTCGGCCAGATACCCAACATCAGGTTTTCTTCTGCGGTCATGTTGTCAATGATCATTGGCTCTTGTGTCACCAAGAAAACCCCAGCGGCTTCCATTGCTTTGACGTCAACATGCTCAAGTACACGACCGTTTAAAATAATTCGCCCAGATGTAGGGGTGACTTGTCCCGAAATAATGCCAACCAATGTGGATTTACCTGCACCGTTTTCACCCAGCAAGCCATGAATAGAACCTTTACGAATTTCAACCGTGACACCGCGTAGTGCTTGAACCACACCATAACTTTTAGTCACGTTCTCAATGCTTAGGATCTTCTCATTAATTGCCTTATCAATATTCCGTTCATGTAATCCCATTTTTTCTCTCAACATTGCTTATTTGTCATCACTGGAACAAGTCTGCTTTACTCAATGCGAATTAAGCATAGGGAATGCCCCAATCCTTCTCAGCTACTGCCCCCCAATGTCTTGCATCACCAGCATTGTCCTTATTGATGACAAAAGCAGGAATAATCAGTGTTGGTCCTGTTTTACCTTTTACGATGACGCCCTTTTCCCAAAAGTACTTGGTGTTTTGGTATTCACCCAAAGGCACTTCTGTATTCTTCAATGAATGCTTGGTTAGCATTTCAACCGCAATCTCACCATAAGCGATTGGGTCTTGAGAAACACATGCATCCATATAGCCTTCCTGAATCCATTTCAAAGCAATTGGTTCACCATCAATCGTCACGAAAATAACATGGCCTTCCTCACCGACCTTCTTCCAACGATTTCTTTGTTGCAATGCAGTCGCAATACCGCGAGCAGGAGAATCTGAAGGTGCATGTACTGCATCTAGATCAGGATGCTCAGATAAGGTAGATAAAGTTACCGCCAGCATTTTTTCCAGTTGCCCTTCAGTCGGTCGAGACAAATAGGTAATTTCTGGGTATTTCGCAAAAACTGAATCCATGCCTTCTTTACGTAAACGCCATGCCACAGAAGCCAAAGCACCAAAACAATTTAAGACTTTACCTTTTGGCTTTCCGTACTTTTTGACCAAACGACTTACAATTTCCTCTGCAGCAATGACACCGCCTTGAAAATTATCAAAACTTACAGTAATTGCGACATCACCACCATCCGCAGGCGTATCGATGATACCGACAGGAATTTTTTGATGGTTATAGCGCTGGATGGCAGAAACAATCGCCTGACTGTCTATTGAATCTGAAATAATTGCAGATGGTTTTGATAAGAGTAAGCTCTGCCACTGCTCAAGCTGACGGGTACTGTCAAAGTTTGCATTGATGGCTTGAAACTCGCCTGAGTTGGCTTGCACCGCACGTTTAACAGCTTCTTCCTGAATCACAAAAAAGTAGTAATCAAGACTTTTATTGGAATATGGAATTGAAAGACGAGTTGCGGTTGATGTAGAACGACTACATCCTATAAGCCCTCCCCCCAAACTCAGCCCTATACCTGCTGCAACTGCGCTTTTAAATAGATTACGGCGGGTTATTCCGCCCTGATTTGATTTTGTCATTGGAATATCTCCTTTATTCCTTATTTATTAAATCTAGTAATACTACATTTTTAATTAAACTGTCAATAACATCCCATACAGAATATTTAAAAAATAATCTTTAGATACAATAAATAGATACTTAAAATTAAACAATAAAAGCTTAAATATATAATAAACAAGGATATTTAAGAGAAATATCAACCATTTTATTTTGGTAAATCGATTTTAGTTTTATAACAACAAAATATAGTTTTACTATATTATCGCATTTTGACGTAAGAGGTCCCATCAAAACACGCCACCACCATCCCCACCGCTTCACGGGTAAACAGCCCATTTTCGACCACACCCGGAATTCGATTGAGCTCAATCTCTAATGGTGATGGATCTTTGATTATTGGCCCACAATGGCAGTCTAGAATAAAATGACCACTGTCTGTTATAACGGGTTGCCCATCACGCATTCGACGTTCAATCCGTATATTGTCAATACCATGTTCTGCAAGTACGCGTTCAACCATTGCTAAGGTTTGCTTCCATGCAAATTGCACCACTTCGACTGGAAGCGGAAAACCGCCCAAACAATCGACAATCTTTGTTTCATCACAAATACAGATCATTTGTTTAGAAGCATGTGCGATTATCTTCTCCCAAAGCAAACAAGCACCGCCACCTTTGATCATATTAAACTGCTGATCAACTTCATCTGGACCATCAATGGTCAGATCAATTTTACCGATCTCATTGGGATCCGTGATTTCAATCCCCACCTGTTGTGCCACCTCAATGGTTGAACGAGAAGTGGTGGTACACGTCAGAGTTAATCCATGTTCTCGTATGTGTGCACCCAACTCTCGAACAAAAAAATGCGACGTCGTTCCAGAACCTAAGCCCAATTTCATACCATCATGGATAAAATCCTGAATTACTCGGCGTCCTGCTACTTTTTTTGCTTCATCCTGTTGATTACTCATTCAGTACTCCTGTTACTTACGCAGCTTCACTGCTACTTTTTAATTGATCAAATCTTGTCCGTGTGCCATAAATCAAGCGCCGGCAATTGATCAGGAAATTGACTACCACTTGCGATTGCAATGGCAGTGACTAACATATTGGTCACCAGATGATGGTTCAGGCGTGAAGCCAACGGCGTCATAAGCTCGGTATGCTCATAAGGCTGCACAGCAATCAGCACATCTGAAATCTGTGCCAATGGGCTATCATGTGCCGTAATCGAAACCACTTTCGCACCACGTTTACGGGCAATGCTGGCAATCTCGACCATTTTTCGCGTATGTCCAGACTGCGAATAAATCAAAATAACTTCTTCAGGTCTGGCACTATCGGCATGAATACGTTGGTGCTTTGTACCAAGCAAGGCCTGACAGCGGATACCCAGTCGTTGAAATTTATGTTCTGCATCCACAGCATTGATTTCAGACATTCCTGTGGCATAAATGCCAACCCAATTTGCCGCTTGAAGGCAACCTGCTCCCGCCGTGATTTGCTCTGGCACTAAATCTTCAGCCAAGCGCTGAATTGCATTCAGTGAATTACGACAGGTTTTCCGCACAATATTTTCAATACTGTCATTGGGAATAATTTGCTCATAAGCAAATGGTGCAGATGGCACTAAGCTCTGCGCCAACTGAAGTTTTAAATCCTGATAACCCTCAAAACCAAAACGGCGGCAAAAGCGCATAATGGTTGGATCACTGACAGAACAGACTTCAGACAGACTCGCCATACTCATCTGAATCACTTCAGATGGTGATGTCACCACAAAATCAGCCACACGTCGTTCAGCACGATGCATGTTTTCACTTTCTTGAAGAATCCGCTGTAACAAACTGACGGTCATACCACTACACTCCTAGCCGCCACCTGACAGCACATCAAATCAAACTTGTAATAAATCCGCCAAACGACTTAAGCGTTGCTTGGCAGAAATTTTCACCTCTGGGCCACCGCCCCAAGGTACAACAAAAAAAGGCACATCAGCACCCACTGCGGCTTGTTGATCAATGGGTGTATCGCCAACATAAGCCCAACCACCAGAAACCAAATTCATCGCGTCCGCCACAGCCAACAAATGTTTTGGATCTGGTTTACAGGCAGGTACCGCATCCGCACCTAAGGCCACATCAAATAACTCAGATAAGCCCAATTGCTGCAACACTTTAGCAGTGATTGCATGGGTTTTGTTGGTACAAATACCCAATTTTATCCCAGCCGATTTTAACGCCTCAAGATCTTCACGTACGTGTGGAAAAATTCGGGTATGCCCCGCAGGATTGGCCAGATACGCCTGTTGATAACATTGTAAAGCTTGCTGTAATGTTACTTCGTCATAGGCAACATCCAATTCATCTAAAATATCGATAATCAGCCGACGTGGACCATTGCCAAGAAATTTTTCAACAAAATGCGCCTCAAGCTTGGGCCAACCATTTTGAGCAAAGCCAATATTTAAAGCCTCCGCAATATCAGGCACACTATCAATTAGCGTACCATCTAAATCAAAGATAAATGCAGAATAAGCAGTCATAAAAAACTCCTGAGAATTATTGGTCAAAAATTGGAGAACTTAATGCGGTAAGCGTTTGCCCCAATACGGGATAGAGACTGCGATACATTTCATGCGCTTGTGCATACACCTCAGCGACTGCCAAATTTGGCTGTTCTCTAGAAATTGCCCGAAAGTTTTTGATCGCACTCTGTGCATCGGGCCAAACCCCCATTGCCAAGCCAGCAACCAATGCAGCACCAAAGGCGGCACCTTCAGCAGCACCATCGGTCGTCACCACCTCACAACCAAATACATCAGCCTGAATTTGTCGCCAAAGGGTAGACTTTGCACCACCCCCAGAAGCTTTAATCACATGCTTTTCAATCCCTAATGGCTGCATTAAGGAATACATATCCGCCAAGGCATGCACCACCCCTTCCATCACAGACCGAGCAACATCACCACAATCATGTCGTGCAGTAAGACCGATAAGCGCGCCACGCGCTTTAGGGTCGGCATGAGGGCAACGCTCGCCATACAGATAAGGTAAAAACAATAAGCCCTTTGCACCCGCCGTACTCGCTGTTGCTTTGGCGACAATTTGCTCAAATGAAAGATGTTGCCCGTCAGCAATATGACAAAAATTCTCACGGAACCAATTCATTGCACTGCCAGCATTGAGAGAGACACCCATACAATGCCATTTATCAGCAGCCACATTACAGAAAACCTGCAAACGACCTTTTGGGTTTTCTTGTGCTGTATCTAAGGCAGCAGCGAGAATCCCACCTGTACCAAGTGTGGTTTGCAGTTCACCCGGCTCAATCACACCTGAACCAAAAGTCTGAATTACCGAATCCCCACCCCCACCCGCAACAGGCAATCCCTCTGGAAGACCGAAGAGTGCTGCACCTGCTGCTGAGACGTATCCTGAAATCACTTGTGATTCAAATACCGGTGGGAGTATTTCAGGATTAATTCCTATCTTTTCAATCAAGCCCATCGCCCATTGTCGCGAACGCACATCAAACAAGCCTGTGCCAGAAGCATCAGAAACCTCAGTGGCAATCACCCCAGTCAGACGTAAACGCAAATAATCTTTCGGGTTCAACATGCTACGCATACGCGCAAATAGTTCAGGCTCGTGGCGTTGCATCCAAAGAATTTTGCCACCTGTATAGCCCACCAACATTCTGTTATTGGTTGCCGCAAGTAATCCATCCAACCCACCAGCAGCCACGA
The DNA here is from genome assembly GCF_052824985.1 of Acinetobacter sp. 1125_18A. Lineage (NCBI taxonomy): Bacteria > Pseudomonadati > Pseudomonadota > Gammaproteobacteria > Moraxellales > Moraxellaceae > Acinetobacter > Acinetobacter sp. 1125_18A. Next base: position 109,479 of record NZ_VTDG01000004.1, on the reverse strand, counting down.
CAATATCATCACATTCAGCTTGATTACGTTGATCATTCCATAAAATGGCTGGGCGTAAAACTTGCTGTAAAGCATCAAGTGGAACCAAGCCATGCATCTGCCCAGACAAGCCAATACACAATATTTGCACTGGAGGCGCTTTGGCCAATGCCCCTGCGACAGCCTGACGTGCACCCTCCACCCACAATTCAGGATCTTGCTCTGTCCAACCTGGTCGAGGTCTAGACAATGGATAAGTTGCGATATCGGCTGAAACAACTTTTCCTTCAATATCGATCAATAAAGCCTTACATCCTGAAGTTCCTATATCTATCCCTAGAAGTACTTGCATAAATCAATTCTCCACGCCGTGGTGTAAACGAATATGTTTGAAATTAAAATATTCAAGCAATCCTTCACGACCATGTTCGTAGCCAACACCACTCTGCTTACGACCACCATAAGCAGCATTCATTATTCCAGCATCAACGTTATTGATCGCAACATTGCCATAATCAAGACCTACTGAAACCCGATGAATTTCTGTCAAATTTTGAGCATAACAATAAGCTGCTAAACCATAAGGCGTATCATTGGCATAGTTGATTGCCTCATCCAAATCATCAAAAGGTGCAACCCCAACCAAAGGGCCGAACGTTTCTTCGCTCATGACTTGCATACTATGCTTACAATCCGCGATCACAGTTGGACGAAAAAAATATCCTTTGGCATATTGAATCCCCTCTGGTGCTTTACCACCAGCCACCAACCGTGCGCCTTTAACCAAAGCATCTTGGAGATGGGTACGCGTTTTATCTAGAGGCTCAGCAGATGCCATTGCCCCAAGATCAGCGGCTGGATTTTCCAAGCCATTATCGACACTCAATGCATCAGCCGCCGCTGCAAGTTGAGTAACAAACTCCTCATATATTGCGCGATGTACATAGATGCGATTAATCGCAATACAGATTTGCCCACAATTACGGAAGCTACGACGTGCTGCACCTTTGACCGCTGCATCAAGATCGGCACTCGCAGTGACAATCATCGGGCAATTGCCACCCAACTCTAAAGACAGTCGTTTCACTTGTGGGCAGCTTTGTTGAATATGCAAACCCACTGCACTTGAGCCCGTAAATGCAATTTTATCCACTTGCGGATGCTCGACCAGTGCCTGCCCCACTTGTGAGCCTTTACCCGTCAATACATTGACTACTCCTGCAGGAATACCCGCTGCATGACATTTTTGTGCAATTGCCAAAGCAGTAAATGGCGTCAATTCAGCAGGTTTAATAACAATGCTACATCCAGCAGCAAGGCTGGCACATAATTTCCACCCCACCAACTCAGCGGGATAGTTCCATGGTGTAATTGCAGCAACCACACCAATCGGTTCACGTACCACTAAACTTTGGAATCCTTGTTGATCATTGGGAATAATTTCACCATGTACTCGCGTGGCTTCTTCAGCATAAAAATGACATGCTTCAGCGAGTTTTAGAATTTCACCTTTTGCTTCATTAACAGGTTTGCCTTGTTCCGCTGTCATGATCATTGCCATATTTAAGGCATCCGCAGCAATAAGGTCACCTAAACGATGCAAAGCGATCGCACGCGTTTTTGGCACAAGCTTAGACCATGAAGCAAATGCATGACGTGCAGCAGAAACAGCCGCATCAATCTCATCCGTTGTTGCTGCAGCAATATGACCAATCACCTCACCCGTTGCAGGGTTTAGCACAGGTAAGCGAGGTCCTTTACCTTTAGAAAATTTTCCGTCGATATATAAAGTACTGTCGAGTACAGCGATTGATTCAGCTAAAGCATTATTTTTCATCATTTACTTCACGCCTTCCTATGCGAGTAATCTTGTTATTCATTGTTAAAATATATAGTAATACTATTTTTATGCAAGAATAATTTATAAATTATCTGAAAACCCTTTGGGAAAACATCAAAATCAACAATAAAAATAAAATAATTTATGTTTAAAAAACAAATAAATATATTAAAAATCCATTAATGTAAGCGAATAATCTCTGCATATACTCAATACACTACTTGACCAAAGCTAAAATTAAAAAGTAGTATTACTAGATAGAAGAAATGATAAACAAAGGAAGGATTCTCCATGTTACCCACATCACTCAACAGCGCCAAATTGGTTGGTCGTGTTTGGCTTCCTCACAAAGGGCCATCGGTTGTCATCTTACGTGACAACATACTGTTTGATGTCACCGAGTCAGTCATCTCAATGGCTGATTTTCTTGACGATGATCCTGCTGGTCGTTTTGACAAACTCACAGGTGAAGTGCTTGGTAAAGTTGAAGATTTGGTGCTTGATCCTGCAGAAATGGGTTACCACGCAGATCGTCCTTGCTTACTTGCCCCCTGTGACTTTCAATCCTTAAAAGCTTGTGGGGTTACTTTTGCCAAAAGTATGGTTGAACGTGTCATCGATGAACGAACCTCGGGTGATCCTGCTCGTGCCGAAGCATTACGTCAACGTATAGGTACACTGATCGGTGGCAGTTTATCGAATATTCAAGCGGGTTCTCAGCAAGCAGCTGAAGTTAAAGCGACATTGATTGCTGAAGGTTTATGGTCACAATATCTCGAAGTCGGGATTGGGCCAGATGCCGAAGTCTTCACCAAGTCACAACCCATGTCTGCTGTAGGTTATGGTGCACAAGTGGGAATTAATCGGATTTCAGCATGGAACAACCCTGAACCAGAAATAGTGTTGGCAGTGGATAGCCAAGGCAATATCCGTGGTGCGACGCTGGGCAATGATGTCAATCTACGCGATGTTGAAGGCCGATCAGCACTATTACTCGGCAAAGCAAAAGACAATAACGCATCATGTTCAATTGGCCCATTTATCCGTTTATTTGACTCAGATTTCACCCTTAGCGATATTGAAAATGCCGCTCTTCACATGTCTGTAACTGGTGCAGAAGATGGTTTCAGCATGTCAGGACACTCCAATATGGCGGAAATCAGTCGTAAACCCGCGCATCTGGTCGCACAAACCTACAATGACTCGCATCAGTACCCAGATGGCTTTATGTTATTTTTAGGCACAATGTTTGCGCCAACACAAGATCGAGAAGGTCAAGGTTCTGGCTTTACCCATAAACCAGGTGACGTGGTCGAAATCTCTACTCCGCTTTTAGGCACATTACGCAATACTGTTGTTTATGCTGATCAAGCACAACCATGGACTTATGGAACCCGTGCACTGATGCGTAATTTAGTAAAACGAGGTGTGCTCTGATGAAATTAGTGGTCACTGATCAAGCCTTTGGCAATACACGACATGAGCAAGCAGCCGCGCAAGTTGCTGGGGCAAGTTTTGCAGAATTTCAATGCCGTAGTGAAGCAGAAACAGTACAAGCCGTTGCAGGAGCAAATGTAGTACTCAACAACTTTGCACCCATGACCCATCGTGTGATGCAGGCCATGGCAACTGGTGCAACCATTGTACGTTATGGCGTTGGTGTCGATAATGTTGATCTCGTCGCCGCAAAACAACTTGGGATACAGGTATGTAATGTACCTGATTATGGTATTGAAGAAGTCGCTGATCATGCAGCTGCCATGACCTTGATGATGGCACGTAAACTCAATCAGTATGACCAAGGTATCCGCGCAGGTGAATGGAAGATCGATCAAATGGTTACGGGTATTCGTTCGTTGCGTAATACCACTGTAGGTTTAATCGGGCTGGGACGTATTGCGAAAGCTTATGCCTCACGCCTCGCTGCCTTTGGTTGTCATATGATTGGCTTTGACCCATATGTCACCGAAGCGCAAGCAAAAACACTAGGCGTTCACCTGATGTCACAGGATCAAGTGATTTCTTCTGCTCATGTTTTATCGCTACATGTTCCACTGACCCCAGCAACACGTCATTTGATTGATGCTGAGGCGATGGCAAAAATGCCTCAGGGTTCAATCATTATCAATTGCTCAAGAGGTGGACTGATTGATGAAACAGCATTAGCCACAGCCTTGCTCAGTGGACAAATCTCAGGCGCAGGACTTGATGTCTTTGCACAAGAGCCGTTACCAGCAGATTCGCCTCTACGTACAGCACCTCATTTAATCATGTCACCACATACGGCCTTTTTTTCTGATACATCGGTAGATACCTTACAGCGCTTAGCCGCTGAAGAAGCATTACGCAGTTTACGTGGTGAACCGTTACGATGCTCACTCATCACATAAAATGGAAAAGACAAAGAGAAAAGATATGGATTATCGCAAGAAAATGGACTTAAGCAATAAACTGGCACTGGTCACAGGTGCAGGTCAAGGCATAGGCGCAGCAATTGCTGAAGCACTGGCAGCGACAGGCGCCGAAGTTATTTGTACCGACATCTTACTGGATCGTGCAACAACAACTGTACAAGCGTTAAAAGCCAAGGGCTATCTTGCGCGTGCAGAAAGCTTAGATGTCACAGATAGTGCAGCGATTAATGCGCTTGCTCAAGCTTTACCAGCACTGGATATATTGGTATGTAATGCGGGCATTGTGACAAACACCCCAGCTGAGCACATGACAGATGAAGAGTGGGATAATGTCATCAACATCAACTTGACTGGCATCTTTAAGACTTGTCGTGGCTTTGCCCGTCAAATGCTGGATGCTGGACGAGGATCGATTATCAATATTGGTTCAATGTCAGGACAGATTGTCAACGTGCCACAACCGCAATGTCACTACAATGCCTCAAAAGCAGGCGTGCATCATTTAACGAAATCGCTTGCGGTTGAATGGGCTCAACGTCATATTCGGGTGAACGCTGTTGCCCCCACCTATATTGAAACACCGTTATTAAAAAACCTTGAAAACCAAGATCACTTAGTCAATCAATGGCTGAATATGACACCAGCTAAACGTATGGGGCAAGCTCATGAAATTGCGTCTATTGTGCAATTTCTGGCTTCAGATGCCTCAAGTCTAATCACAGGTTCAATCATTACGGCGGATGCTGGTTATACCTGTATTTAAAATCAACACGCTCAATGCGATCTATTAAGCTTGGGCCTAACTCGAAAATAAAGGAAGAGGATCTTATTCAAGCATTGGAACAGAATCAGATTATGGGGTATGGTACAGATATAGTGGATCAGCAATCCAGTTGAGCGGCTTGTTGTTTAATCAAGTCGAATAGCCCAAAGCAACTCAAACCTCATCTGCTTAATTTATCCATTACAGGAGATGACTAAAACAACCACTGAAACATAGCAATGATTATTTTCAATGCTATTTCGATATTAAAAGACGATTTAAACAAGAATATCCCAAGGATTAAACGGAATTTAATTGACTGGACAAACAAAGTAAAAGTGATGCTGAAAGAGAAAAAATTCTTGTGAATTTATTGAAATTTTCTCTTTTAAAAACTTAACTTATAACTTACTCGCTCAAAACCTATTCATTTTAAATGCACTGCTTTTAAATGTAAGACCCTAAATGATTAGGTTATTTAAAACAATGAATTGAATCAATGGATGTTGATCTCAATACAGTAAAAATCAATTCTCATGGACAGGAATAACAAGGGAGAACACTATGGCTGGTTTATCAATTTGGCATGTGATCATTTTTGCAATTGTGGTTATTTTATTATTCGGGACCTCTAAGCTTAAAAATATTGGTAAAGATGTTGGCGGCGCAGTCAAAGACTTTAAAAAATCAATGCGTGAGGAAGAAAACATCGCATTAAAAGAGACCAACACGCTTGAACATGAGGAGACCAAGAAACCATCCGACTCAACCATTAACAGCTAAGTTTAGGGATGATATAGATGTTTAATGTTGGAATGTCTGAACTTTTTGTGTTTGGCATTATCGCCCTTCTGGTACTTGGGCCAGAAAAACTACCAGAGGCCGCTCGTTTCGCGGGGAAATGGTATGCCAAACTCATGCATTTTGTGAACAATGCCAAACAAGATATTGACCGTGAACTCGGATTATCCGAACTGCGTGAGCAAGTCCAACAAGAAATGCAGCGTATGGCCGAGCTTGAACAAAAAATGCAATCCCAACTTGCTGAACTTCGGCAGCAAACAGAGGTAAACGACGCTAAACAACAGCTACAAAGCAGCGCTACTGAAAAAACAGCAAAGTTTAACATTTTGATTTATCATGTTTTATTGAATAATAAAGCCTATTACGCAGTATTTACGCCCCATTATTTGCAAAACTATTTACAGCATCAACAAGCATCTGATGATCATCAGACAGAGCCTAAAGCCTCATCTCCGGTAAAATTAAAGGTGATCGCATGAATACACAGCTCCCTCAATCTTCGTCACCCGCTGTGATTGCAAAAGACCTACCGTCTGAAGAACTACAGCAAATGCCACTGATTGAACATTTGGTAGCGCTTCGTCAACATTTGTTTAAAACGGTAGGGGTTCTATTCGCACTATTTTTTTGTTTATTGCCTTTTGCCAATCGAACGTATCAACTACTCTCAGAACCATTAAGAGCTCAGCTTCCTGCCAATTCATCCATGATCGCAACAGATGTCACCGCAACATTTATGGCACCCTTTAAGCTTAACTTTTTTGTGGCGATTCTGCTGGCAATGCCTTTTATTATTTATCAGCTCTGGAGTTTTATTAAACCCGCACTTTATGAAAAAGAAAGATCACTGGCACTTCCCTTGCTGTTCGGTAGCATCCTATTATTTTACGCAGGGATTGCCTTCGCTTACTTTATTGTACTGCCTTCTATTCTACACTTTTTCATTAGCGTCTCTCCCGAAACCGTCGCACCCATGACCGATATCAATAGTTATCTCAGCTTTTGTTTAAAGTTATTTTTGGTGTTTGGGGTAACTTTTGAAATTCCAATGATCACACTTTTATTGATTTTGATTGGTGTGGTTAGCACTCAGAGTTTAATTGCAAAACGCCGCTTTATTATAATGGGCTGTTTTTTTATCGCTATGTTTGTAACACCACCTGATGCAATATCTATGATTATGCTTGCGATCCCAATGTGGTTATTGTTTGAGCTAGGTTTATTATTTGGAAAATTACTGGAAAAGCGAAGAAAGCTCTAAACTCATCCAGCTAGCTTACAACACTAAATCTAAACCTAAACCTAAAATCTAAAACTAAACCCAAAATTTAAACCCCAAAACGCTTAAAATCAAAGAAATGGCATGCTCCTCAATGAGCATGCCATGCAACATTATGCAATTTTAATAATCGGTTTGAGTGTAATACCCTTGTGACTATCTATCGCAGCTTGATTGATTTCATCAAATGCATAGAATTTTACAAGTTGGTCAAAGGGAAATTTCCCTTGTTGATATAAGCGGACTAACTCAGGGATAAATTTCTTGGGTGAACCACTCCCCTCAACGACACCTAAAATGGTTTTCCCACCCAATAACAGATCATTTACATCAAATTGTGCAGTTGTGCCTAATTGAGGTGCACCTACCACGGCGATTTTGCCTAAAATCCCCAGCGCATCAACACCTTGTTTTAATATCTCAGGGCGCCCAGTAGACTCCAATGCAAAGTTGACTCCACCATCAGTAATCTCTTTAATCACCGCTACAGGATCTTGAGTTTTACTATTGATCACATGAGTTGCACCCAATTGTTTTGCCAGTTCCAAACGAGATTCAACAATATCAACAGCGATAATGATCGAAGCACCACACACTTTTGCCGCAAGCAAAGCACTCAGACCAACAGCACCAGCACCCCAAGTCACAAAACTACTGGCAGGTGTCACTTTTAAAGCATTTATACATGCACCAGCACCTGTTTGAATACCACAACCTAATGGTCCTAATAGTTCGATTGGTACATCTTTGGTCACTTTAACCGTGTTATTTTCACGACTTAAAGCATAGGTTGCAAAGGAGGATTGGGCAAAAAAATGATCATTAACCACGCCATGATCATGGGTACAAAGCGCATGTTGTCCTTCTGAATCTGCCCCACTAAAATTTCGTCCAAAAAACTCTGAACAATAGGCAGGATTTCCAGTATTACATTGGGTACATTTCCCACAATAACCATAGCTTAAAACCACATGATCGCCGACTTGAAGCTCGGTTACATTAGGGCCTATCGCCTCAATAATTCCTGACCCTTCATGTCCAAGGACGGCAGGCAGCGGTACCGGATAATATTGATCACGTACAATCAAATCGGTGTGGCACATTCCTGTAGCAACCACTTTTACCAATACTTCATCACCTTGCGGCTGACGTATTTTTAAAGCTTGTAGCTCAAAGTCAGCACCTTTACATGGGGTCACTGCGGCAATAATATCTTTTAATTCACTCATGGTATAACGTCCTGTCATGATTTATTTAATTGTTTAAAAAGGATAATGTGGCGCTTGAGCCTGTACTGTAATCCATTGCCACTGGGTAAATTCATCGGCATTGGCAGGGCCGCCAATACGCGTACCATTACCTGATGAACCAAAACCACCAAATGGATTGACCGTTTCATCATTTACGGTCTGATCGTTGATATGTAGCAAGCCCACTTTGAGCTGCGCACCGAGTTGCATACCTCGTCCCACATTCGAGGTAATAATGCCTGCTGAAAGCCCATAATCGCCGTCATTAGCTAATTCAATGGCCTGTTCATCTGAGCTAAACGGGATCAACACGGCAACAGGACCAAAAATCTCTTCACTAAAAATCGAATTGTTTGCAGTCACATCTGTCAGTACAGTCGGTTGAAAAAATACCCCATCGGCATGCCCGCCGATTTCCAATGTTGCGCCTTCATTAACCGCAGCACTGACCAATTGTTCTACACGTTGCGCTTGTTTGGCATTGATCAATGGCCCAATGGTGACATTCTTGTCACAAGGATTCCCTACCACAAAATTCTGCACTTTTTCAATTACACGCTGTTTGACCTGTTGATAAATTTTTTGGTGAATCAAAATCTTGCCAGAGGTCATACAAATCTGCCCAGAATGTAAAAATGCACCCCATGCAATATTTTCTGCTGCCAACTCAATATCCGCATCATCCAAAATAATCAGTGAGTTTTTCCCACCCAGTTCTAGAGAGACTTTCTTTAAGGTCTTTGCCGCATTCGCCCCAACAATCCGTCCAACTTGGGTTGATCCCGTAAATTGGATACTGGCAATATTTTTATCCAAAGTCAGTGCTTCACCAACTTCGGCCCCACCTGGCAATACATGCAGCAGCCCCTTTGGCAATCCTGCAAGTTCAAAAATCCGTGCAATCACATAGCCACTACACACTGCTGTACGCTCATCAGGTTTTAACACCACCGCATTACCAAAGGCCAAAGCAGGTGCCACAGCACGTAAAGCTAAGTACAGTGGAAAGTTAAATGGAGAAATGACCCCAACAACACCTAAGGGCAAGCGTTTCGCTATACTTAGTTTGCCATTTTGCGTAGGTAATAATGTGCCCTGTTCAGTTGCAGGTGAAGCAATACAATGTTTAAGCACTTGAATCGCAATACTCACTTCAAAGCCTGCTTTCAGTTGTAATGAGCCACTTTCCTTAACCAGCCACTCAATCACTTCCGCTTGATTTTCTGTCAGTAAAGCAGCAGCTCGCTCAAACACTGCCTGACGCTCTTGATAATTTAAAGCCCACCACTGTTGTTGAGCGGCTTTGGCTTGTTGTGCAGCACTCACCACATCAGCGGCAGTGGCATAACCGATTTCACCAAGCACTTGACCTGTTGCAACCTCAATCACACTGTAGATGTCTTGGGCTGACTGCCATGAACCGTTAAATAATTTTTTATCCCAAAGCTCTTTTGTGAATATAGACATTATGACCTCTTCAAAATTTATTTAGACAATTGCTTTACTGTTCCAACTGCATCCTTGTAAAAATGACGCAATCAATGTGTTACACCTGCTTTAAATTAAAAAATGTAAAACACACGAAAATTTAGACCGTAATCTTTCTTAAATCCGCTTTCTGTTCGTGTGTCTGAAAGCAACTGTGCACTTAATTGAGTTTTTGCATTCAGCATTTGCTGAAACTCCAATCGCGCTTGTTGCTTTTCCATGTTCTGATCCAGTTTGATTCCATCCAGCTGTTGTTCACCCCCATAATTTGCGGCATAACCGAAGGCGATTCTCTGTTTAGAATTCAAGTCGTAACGTAAGTTAAATTGAGTTTGATAGCTGGTCGCTTGTGAAAGTGTTTGATCACCCTTTCCTGCTTCATCGTTGTCTCCATACCAAATCACATCTTGATAAAGTTCAAAAGCAAACTTGCCATATAGCGGCTGTACCCATGCCAGTTGAAGATCATACTTAAATCGATTTTCGCCTAAATTCACCGCATCATTTCGATCATATTGCCCAACTGGCAAATAAATAAATGGGGTAAATGCCAGATAACGACCCGATGAACCTTGTTCAGGTCGATTAATCAACCAAAATGCAGAAGCAATTACTGGATCTGCAAAACCTGAAGCATTGTTTAAATCAGTATCGCCAATTTGCGTATGCCGTACTGTTCCAAACGGTAAAATTATTTGAGGTGTTGCACGTAACCCAGCGATGTCGGTGTAATGAATAAAGCGCGCGATACCGATATCCGATTTAGATTCAGCTCTGGTTTTTTCACCATTTTGGTAATAACCCTCCATTTGACTATGTTGATAATAGAACACACCTGCATTGGTGCCTTTTGGCAACGCTGTATAATCCCCCACGTTTACGTCAATCGCATGGCTATACTGTACAAACATGCCACTCAACATAAGAAGCAGGCTATTTTTATTGCTAAAACACATCATCTATTCCCTTTAGTTTCAAGCATCCTTTTCACTGCTCATTGCACTTGTTTAAATTTTTAATCAAAAATCAATCTATTTATCCATGAGGAATCGACCATCTGCACTTAATAAATCGTTTGATAGATTTGTTTTAATCAAATATGAGCCACAGAATATTTGCAGTTAGCGTGCCAATATTTTTATAATTAATAATCATAGACTTAAAATAAAGCTACATTCCCAATGTCCAATAAATGAACAGCATTGAGAAAGCGCTGTCCAATCAATGGACAATCACTGAGGGCATAAAAATATGGATGGGGGTTAGCGATGTTGACGAGTAGATGAAATATTCTCTAAACAATTAAATATGGCGTTTGTTGAACTGGTCGTGAACGATAAAGCGAAATTATGTTAATAAGACAAAAATTAAAATATAAGTTATTAAAAAACACATATGACTAATTCTTAAATTTACTATTTAAATAAATCGTACGATCAGAACATGAAAGCTATAACAAAAGCTGCCATGAATTTGAGTAAATAAATTTAAATTATTAAACATAATTAACAATTCAATTAAATTTGTCTTAATAGTTGGTTTTATGTTTTAATCTCTATGTTCTTCATTCAATAACAATAATTGGACTAAGTATGACGAAACCTAAATTTTTACATGAATTACCAATTGAACAGTTAAAACAGATTTCTCAACAAGACATAAAGCAAACAATAAAAGCAGAACAGCTTTATTTTCGGCATAGGCCCAAAAAGATCTATTACCTTGCGGTAAATGGAGCTAAAAGCAAAAATGGTGGATTAGTTAAAGCGAGTGCGTTAGTAGGAAGCTTCTTAGAGAATGGTGATGAGATTGTCGATAGCCCTAACAACACTGTAGCTATAAATATCTTTATCGGTGATAAGGCCTCTGAAGGCTTTTTGTACAAAAAAGGTGTTAATCATGGCTAAAGGTTTTGCAATTCATAACTCTATGACAAATCATGGAGGAATCATCCAAGCAACACAACAACGAACATCCCAAATGGGAAACCTATTTCTACGTGCTGGAGATGGTCACTTTTGCCCTAAGTGCAAATGTTGGTCTGAAATTGTTAAAAGCCATGATCATATTATTATGGATGGCAAAGCTGTTGCTTATGTTGATGACTTATTGACTTGTGGAGCTAAAATTTTACCTAAACAAGATCATGTTGTTGGAACAAGTCAAGGGGAAAACTATAGTAAGAATACAAACTCATCAAGCTTTTTAGCTCAAGGCTTAACTCTATATTCAGGTCAATATCAGTTAGTAAATAATTCAAATAATCAACCCTATAGCAATGTAAAATACATTGTTACCTATACTGATGGTCGTACTATTGAAGGTGTCACTGATGAAAATGGCATGACAGAAAAACTAGAATTTACAGAAAAAGCAGAAGATATTGAAATTAAACTTTTTGAGGCTGATTCATGGTAGATCAACATCAGACTACAACAACCAAAATTGCAAAAGTAGAAATTGTAAAATTAAAATCACCTACCCGCCTCGTCCTATACGGTGGTGCCCGATCTCTTGGAGATAATGGGGCTTTTTTTTATGCCTCTAAAAATGTGATTGCTGATTATAAAAATGATCTACCTGTGAAATCTTATTTTATTTCAAATGGAATGAGGCAGTTTATTGATCTAATAAATGTTCAACCTGAAAATTCCATTCAATCTTTAGACGTTTTTAGCCATGGTTCTGATCTAGGTCTTTATAGTGTGATTGGTGCTTCTTTAAAAAAATCAATGACATTTGAATATTCTCAGTCAAATAATTTATCATCTAATTTATATAGAAATAGATCAACAAAATTGGATCAATATGAATTTTTTGGTGGAGCTAATTGGAGAAATTCATTCATTATTTCAGACATTAATTTTAAAGTTTTTACAAATGAATCAAAAATAGAAATACATGGTTGTAATAGTGCATTTGATGGAGAGCTAGACACTCTTAGCTCTTTAATATCAGTTGCTTTATTCAAAGCTGGTAAAAAAAGAAGTGTTGTTATTGGGCATGCGGATTTTGCTAGTCCAAATAGAGGGGGGACAAAGGATATGTCTAAACAAGATTATCGACATGAGACACGAATAATTTATAATAATGGTAAAGTCATTGCTAAAACACGCAGAGAAGGTCGTCTTTCAGCCGAATTTATAAAAAAAGCTTTAGGAGGGTGAAGTCGTGGAAAATTATGAATACTGGGTTAACGTTTATTCTGCTGTTTTTTCAATATTAATTATATCTTTAAGCTTAAATTCTATTATTTTTATAAAAGATAAAATTAATAAAGTACTCTCTTTTTTTGTCTTTACTGGTCTATATTCTTTAATTTTAAGCTACTTTTTTGGAAAAGCATTTATTGGTTACACTCAACAAGAATTGCTTTTTAAATTCATTTTTGAAGGTTATAGGGCTCATATCTTTCATGGAAATATATACCTATTAATAACTTTAGTCCTTTTAATTCTTTTAATTCTAAGACTATTAATTAATAGAAAAAACCTACATCGACAAGTAAAGGATAGAGTGTCTTAAATTTTTCAGGCTCTCTTTCAGCTGAATTTAGAAAAAAAGCTTTAGTATGGTGAAGTCGTGGAAAATTATGAATACTGGATTAACGTTTATTCTGCTGTTTTTTCAATATTAATTATATCTTTTAGCTTAAATTCTATTATTTTTATAAAAGATAAAATTAATAAAGTACTCTCTTTTTTTGTCTTTACTGGTCTATATTCTTTAATTTTAAGCTACTTTTTTGAAAAATCTTCAATTGGTTATACACAACAAGAACTTTTACCAACGTTTATTTATAAAGGATATAATTCTCATATATTCCAAGGGAATACATATTTGTTAATAACTTTAGTCCTTTTCATTCTATTAATTATAAGACTATTAATTAATAGAAAAACCCACATGGACAAGTAAAGGATTGATCATCTTGAATTTTTCAGGCTCTCTTTCAGCTGAATTTATAAAAAATGAACTAAAGGGCTGAATAGAAAATTACAATTAATTGCCAATATATTTATAAATCGTTGTTCTTGAGATATTTAAGCGCTTCGCTGTCCTTGCGATATTGCCATGTTCTTCTTGTAACACCTGTATAATCATTTGCTTGGTCAAGCTATTTAAGTTTTTATTTTCATCTAATATCAGTTGCTTACTTTGCTGCTGAATCGCTAAATCAGCTTCAGGTAAATATAAATGATTTAAAATTTCACTGTCTTTAAACGCTGCGGATAGCTTCACCACATGAATTAATTCACGAATATTTCCTTCCCATGTGTGCCTATCAAATTGTTGTTCTACATGGCTCGACCATTGCGCTATGCCAAATTGATCCAGAACGTGATGTAAAATGACCTGTTTATCTTGACGTAAGCGTAAGGGTTGTAAATGTACCTGAAAACCGCAAATACGATAATATAAATCACGGCGGAATGACTGCTGTTGTATTTTACTTTTTAAATCGTGATGTGTTGCACATAACAGTTTAAATGCTGACTTGATTGGTTTACGTCCTCCGACCCGATAGAACTGCTGATCTTGTAACACTCTTAAAATTTTCACTTGTAAATGTAAAGGCAAATCACCAATCTCATCGAGAAAGAGTATGCCCTGATCTGCCAGTTCAATTAAACCTTTTTCGCCTTGCCGTTTAGCACCTGTAAAAGCGCCGCCTTCATAACCAAATAATTCTGCTTCAAGCAAATGATCTGGTATTGCACCACAATTAATCGAAATAAAAGGTAAATCTACATCCAGCTTCTGATGTAACTGCTGAGCAAAATGATCCTTACCTGTGCCCGTTTCTCCGGTAATCAATATAGGAATATCAGCTTTTAATGCTTTCAGCGCTTGATCAAGCAAATGCTGTGTCGTGATTTTGCTTGTTTTATTCTGCAACTGCCCATTCACACTACGTAACTGGGCATAAAAAAATGCATGGTCAAAACTTTGAATTAAAAAACAATCACTCGAATTTAATGGATTCAAATGCTCAGTGAGTAAAAAATGATCCATTGGTTGCTGCAACAATTGCTCAATAGAACAATTTAGCAATTTCAACGCCATTTGGTTGGCTTTGAGGATTTTTCCTGATTGATCCAGTACGATCATGCCCGTATAGGCATTGTTCAGCAAATCTTTGGAATGTTGAAAATAAAGGACCCGTTGATCAGGTTGTAGTGCTGCCTGAATAATCTTATTTTCCAAAATATAACTTTGGTAAAGTAAGTGACGCAACCAATTGCTCGCCAAAAGCCCTTGTGGTGAAGTGATATCTAAAGCACCGAGTACATCACCACAGCCATTGAATATCGGAACCGATGCACAAGAATAATTCGAAAATTCATCCAGATAATGTTGATGCCCTGTCATGATCATAGGCTGTTTAGACATCACACTACATGTCGGTGCAATCGCACCAAACACAGAGGGCTCAATAATACGACCCGTGCATAAATAATGATATTGGTCATCTAAATCAGGATTGTGACGTTCAGCAATAATTTTAAGCTGATGATTAATTAAGAAAACGATAACATCCTGTTGCCCAAATAAGCGCCAGACATCATTTAATACACCTTCAGCCAATGCGGCTAATTTTATATCACCCTGGGAAAGGTCAGCGACAGGAAACTCGTCTAAGTCAGTGATTTTGGAGAAAGGGCTTAAGCCCGAATTTTTTGCACTTTCCCAAAGCTGTAAAATAGGTGAGTCTCGTTGCACAATCTCTGGCAGTTCTCCAGTATTGTAAAAGTTATATTTAATATTTTGCCAAGAAAATTCAGATAACCCATCCATAAGCCTATTCCAAATCCAGCAGTTGCTTTCGATCATCCCGTTGATGATCCCAATATAAAATCACCCTCTCTAGAATATGACAAGGGCTAAATACAATTAAATATGTAGCGCAAAACCAGCACCATCACAAAATCCTATACGGAGGTTTAAAATAAATATTCATGTAAATCAATTATATTTCACATTGCATACTGTCTTTAAATGCAGTCTAGACTTCATTCTTAAATGTTATTTTTCAATCTAAATAAAATAAAATCAAACAATATGTTTAATCAATGAAATCATAAAGGGCGCAAATAACACCATGATAATTCCTGAAATAATCATGGATAGACTAGCAATCACTCCTTCTAACTCATGACGTTGTCTTGCTCGCGCAATCCCCATCGCATGAGCGGCATTTCCTAGAGCAGCACCTTGTGCAATACGGTTTTTATAGCGCATCCATAACAGTAAAAAATCACCAAATAACATCCCCACTAAGCCTGTTATGACCGTAAACAAGGGAATTAAACTGATTGAGCCGCCAATTTTTTCAGTCAATTCCAAAGCAAATGGAATAGAAATCGAACGTGCCAAAAGACTATTTTTCAAAATTTCGTCGAAATTGAACATACTTGCCAATAGCCAGCTACTTAAGATTCCCACCAGCATAGACACACTAGAACTGACGATTAAAACGAAAAAATACTGTTTGACGATCGCTCTATAACGAAATACAGGAATCGCAAATGCAACTGTAATTGGTCCTAACATGGCAACCAAATATTGGGTGTATAGGTAATAGTCTTGAAAGCGATGCTGAAATATAAAGATCAAAATAATACTGAGACTCGGTACTACAATAATCGGAGAAAAATATATTTTCTGGGTAAAAACAAATAAACGCTTTGCCAAGAAGTAACACAGTACCGTCCAAAGCAAGTAAAAAATTCCCCACAACTCCGTCATTCCATATCATCCTGTTGCAAGAATATTTTCACCATCAACACAGAGCTTGCCATCACCAAAGCGGTACTGAGTAAAATCACCAGAAATATTTTCCAACCACTGATCAAAAGCAATTGCTGATACTGAATCACACCGACCACTGGTGGAATAAAAAACAGCAACAGCTCACCCAATAGAATATCTGCACCTAGACTCACCTTTTCCAAATTGAGCCATTGCATTTGCAATAAAATCAGCAATATAAAAAAACCTAAAACACCTGATGCAATGGGTAAATTCAACAGTTTTTGCAACATATATGCAAAACCCCAAATCGCTATAATCAAGCTGATTTGGTAGCTCGCGCGCTTAATCGTGGTTAACTCAGATATTGTATAAAACACTGTCATTTACATCCGTATATTCATCATGACTCAAGCTAAATTTAACGGTACATACCTTTTTTCAACTTGAAATTAAGTGATATATCCGTAGTTTGCAGTGCATTAAAGAAAAAAAATAGCTACAAAAGTAGCCGATAAAAATATAACAGTTTAGCCATGTTTTAAAAATCTGTTATATTTTTTCTCCTCATTTTCTGTACCTACATCCCAACTAGATTATCGTGCAACATCATAATAATTATTTCTAAGTAGGTAGTTTTTATGGAACGATCTATAGTTTTTTCCAAACTTAATCATGACGGTCATGGGTCTATAGCGATCCAATGCCTCAAGCAACGATGGGGCATGCAATGAGTCTCGGATTAACTGCACTAGAACTGGCAAGAATTCAGTTTGCTTTCACTGTGTCTTTTCACATTATTTTCCCTGCAACCTCTATTGGTTTAGCCTGTTTCCTTGCACTGCTGGAATGGAAGTGGTTGCGGACACAAAACCCTGTTTACAAAGACCTATTCAAATACTGGATTAAGATTTTTGCTGTTGCATTTGCTATGGGTGTTGTTTCAGGCATTGTCATGGCCTACCAGTTTGGTACCAACTGGAGTGAGTTCTCGCGTATCTCAGGGAGTGTGACGGGGCCATTGCTTACCTATGAGGTTTTAAGCGCATTTTTCTTAGAAGCAGGCTTCTTAGGAATCATGCTTTTTGGTTGGGGCCGAGTCACCGCAAAAGCACATTTTTTTGCCACACTTATGGTCGCCATTGGAACCTGTATTTCAATGTTCTGGATTTTGTCCTCCAACAGTTGGATGCAAACACCGCAAGGCTTTGCAATAGAAAATGGCATCATTGTTCCGACGGACTGGTGGGCAATTGTATTTAACCCATCGTTCCCCTATCGCTTTGCACATATGGCAACAGCTGCATTTTTAGTGTCTTCATTATTGGTTGTGGGCACAGCTGGCTGGCATCTGCTTAAAGGTCGTCGTGATGAATTAATTAAAAAATCATTCTCTATGGGTTTATGGATGGTACTGGTAACTTCTTGTTTACAGGTAGTTATTGGCGACAACCATGGTTTAAATACCTTAAAACACCAACCAGCGAAATTGGCAGCAATTGAAGGACACTGGGAGACCAACCGTGACCATGCGATGCCACTTCTGCTGTTTGCGACACCAAACATGCAACAAGAAAAAAATACAACTGAATTCGGTATTCCCTATTTAGGCAGTTTGATTCTAACCCACTCCTTAGATGGCGAAGTCACTGGATTAAAGGACTTTGCAGCTGAAGATCGTCCAAATGTAGTCATCGTTTTCTGGAGCTTCCGTGTCATGGTGGGTCTTGGCATGTTAATGGTGCTGCTGTCTTTAACAGCCTTATGGCTACGCAAAAAGAATCGGCTATACGAGTCTACATGGTTTCATAAATTCGCCATTGTGATGGGCCCAACGGGTTATATCGCTTTACTCGCAGGTTGGGTTACTACAGAAGTAGGAAGACAGCCTTGGGTGGTTTATGGCGTATTACGTACCAAAGATGCGTTATCGCATACCGTAACAGCAGACCAAGTGGGACTCAGTCTGATCATTTTTGTACTGGTGTATACCGTTGTATTTGGTGCAGGGATTTATTATATGTTCAGACTCATGAAATCTGGACCTGAGTTTTTAACTCATTTAGATCCTGAAATAACAGGTTTAGGGCATTTTAAAACCCCATTACGCCCCCTCAGTGCTGTGGATGATCCAATCGATGGACAACAAGCGCCGCTAGATCAAAATAAGGAGAAACATCATGATTGATCTCGCTTTAATATGGGTCGGCATTATCGGTTTAGGTGTACTGATTTATGTAGTGATGGATGGCTTTGATTTAGGTATTGGAATTCTCTTTCCATTTATTCCAGACCGACAAGAACGTGATGTCATGATGAATACGGTCGCCCCTGTCTGGGATGGTAACGAAACATGGATGGTGCTTGGCGGCGCGGGATTATTTGCAGCCTTTCCGCTGGTCTATTCTACGGTACTCTCTGCTTTATACCTTCCCATTATATTTATGGTGGTCGCATTGATTTTCCGTGGTGTTGCCTTCGAGTTCCGCTTTAAAGCAACTCGAACCAAATACTTATGGGATCAAGCCTTTATTTGGGGATCGATCTTATCTAGCTTTTTCCAAGGGGTTATCCTTGGTGCATATATCCAAGGTATTCAAACCACTGCGGGTATTTATAGTGGCGGTGTATGGGATTGGTTTACCCCTTTTTCACTTTTCACTGGTTTAGGTGTTGTTGTCATGTATGCCACTTTAGGTTGTGGCTGGTTGATTTTAAAAACGGAAGCGCGTTTACAAGACATCATGTATACGCTGATGCCAAAGCTGTTAATTACGTTAATGATTATTTTTGCTGCCGTCAGTATCTATACCCCGATCACACATCCTGAAATTGCCCAGCGCTGGTTTGCATTACCAAACCTTATATATTTCAGCCCTGTGCCTATTTTAGTTGTACTCTTTTCTGGTTTAATTTTACATGCTTGTAAGCAACGACATGAGATTAAACCTTTTGTTTATACGCTGGCATTGGTTTTTCTGGCATTTACTGGATTTGTAATTAGTTTATGGCCCAATATCATTCCACCTTCAGTTTCAATTTGGCAAGCCGCTGCACCAGAATCAAGTCTTAAATTTACCTTGGTCGGCGCGGCAATTCTGATCCCAATTATTATCGCTTATACCTTCTTGTCTTACTGGGTTTTCCGAGACAAAGTCCGTATTGGTGATGAAGGCTACCATTGATCAAGGAGTTTTAGATGAACAAATACATCAAACAACTCAACCCTGCAACATGGTTTATTTTGTTGTGGTGTTTCGGTTTTGCAGCATTGGCTCTAATTGCGGGGTTGTTTAGATTAATGCTTAGTTTTGCCTATTAGGCATATACCTGTTGATGATCTGACTAGCGAAGAAAGGATAAGCATTTAACTATGCTTATCCTTATTTATTTGGACGCTTAAATGTCCTGACTGCTAAAGATGATGCCCCATATTTTTAATAGGGGGCATCACTCGATTTATCGGATTAAGCAAAAATTTAGAATTTAAAGGTATAGGTTGTGATAAAACGATTTTCCACAAAATCTCTACCTGGAAGGTTTCCAACACCATATTTAATATCAGCATCAATATAGCGCCATTCCACTCCAAGTCCCTTTAACCATCCTTCTGGAACAGTATAGTTTACAATCAAATTTTTCTCGGTTTCTTTATTATCCTTAAAGCCAGCCCGATAAATGTCACTACCATTCAAATAACGCAAGGTCAGTTTCAAGCCTGGTACGCCATGATCTTTAAAGTCATAACTATATAAGGCATGCCAAGTAAACTCTTTCGCTTTATAAAATGCAATTGCAGACCAAGTCTGTAAATATCCTTGCGGGACATAACCATTTAAAAGTGGAATATTGTCCTCACCCATATGCTTTTGCACACCCGCTAAAAAGGTATTTGGCCCATGTTGTGCACTCGCTTGTAATCCTACAGACTGGACATCGATATTTCCAAAATAAGCATCGCCATCCTCTTTATAATTAAAATAGCGTGCATCTACTTTTAGCTTGGTCTCATTGACTTTTTCTGTATAAACCGCATTGAAATAGTGTTGTTGGTAAATATCTTCCAACTGACCAAACCAGTATGAACCAGTGAAGTTTGGGGTGAGCTTATAGTCTAATCCGATAAAATTTAAACCATCACTTCTTTTGTTGGGATCTGTGGAGTTGCCCAAAGTGAATTTTCTATATTCATCATCATCTCGGGCATTGACATGAGTAAAACGGCCTACGGACAGTTTTAAATTTTGAATGTCTTGGCTTTCTAACATTACCCCAGCATAGGTTGTCACCAATTGTCGAGAATCATCAATAAATAAAACTGGTGTTTTTGGAAAAAGCTCCCCCACTTTAAGCTCTGTATTTTGATATTTAAGTTTTAAGGTGGCACCTAATTTTAAATAATCCCGTGCTTGTTGGGCTTCACTTTTGTCATATTTAAAAACGGTATCTAAACGTTCATCATAACGATCATTTAAACGTAGGGCATATTGAAAACCAAAATCCAAACCGACTTGTAGCGCAGTGTCGCTATAACCTGACTCAAAACGCCCAGATGCTGCCTGCGACCAACTGCCGAGGTCATTCTTGGTATCTTCGTAGTCACGTTCATTATAGAAATTGCGTAAATAAATACTGGTGTTACTCTCTTCTAAAAACTCGGCATAAGCAGCATCTATACTCAGACATCCAAACAGCGTATAAAGTGCAACTCGTTGAGTTCTATAAAGCAGATTTAG
The DNA here is from genome assembly GCF_052824985.1 of Acinetobacter sp. 1125_18A. NCBI lineage: Bacteria > Pseudomonadati > Pseudomonadota > Gammaproteobacteria > Moraxellales > Moraxellaceae > Acinetobacter > Acinetobacter sp. 1125_18A. Next base: position 88,173 of record NZ_VTDG01000004.1, on the reverse strand, counting down.
CTTTAACATGGGAAATCCTTTCCTGAATCTTTGAAATTCTTGTTGTGTAAGTTCTAGGGTGTTCTTTGTCTTATCCTCCAGACAAAAACTTTTGCACTTCCTTAAAATATAAATAAATTCAAAATGATATAATTAAGAAAATACATCAGTATTACTCATTATCAGAATTATTAATGTAATTTTCCATGTATAATGTGGTATATGTTTATACCTTTTCAGTCATACCACTGCTATTTTAAATCTAGATAAACAATTTTTTCTGTATAATAAATCATATTAAGATGTTGAAAAATAAATATTTTTTATTATTTTTAATGATCTAACAACATGGTTATTTTCAAGCTATAGCATGATAGCATCACAGTTTTATCATTTGAGCGGGTTAAATATACCTTTTAAGTATTTAAAGATACCGAATTCAGTCTAGATAAGGGGATTACATTCAATTAAGGTATATAGAAGGATTTATGAACCAAGCAAGATTAGGAATGATGCTGGCTCAACGCACAACATATCTTAAAAGATATGACGCAAACCAGCATTATGGCAAGATTAAGGAGATAGCCATGACAGCCAATAATATTAGAATTTTCGAGACGGAAGAAGTACAGAATTTCATTAACCTACTCAGCGGACTTGAGCAAGACGGTGGAAATCCTCGTACTAAGCAAATCATTCATCGGGTGGTTTCTGACTTATTTAAGACCATTGAAGATTTAGAGATTTCTTCTGACGAATATTGGGCTGCAATTGCATATTTAAACCAGCTAGGTACCAGTCATGAAGCAGGCTTACTTTCTCCTGGTTTAGGTTTTGACCACTTCCTTGATATGCGTATGGATGCAATTGATGCCGCTTTGGGTATTGAGAACCCAACTCCGCGTACCATTGAAGGCCCACTTTATGTCGCAGGTGCACCTGTTGCCCAAGGTTTTGCTCGTATGGATGATGGCAGTGATCCAAATGGTCATACCCTGATTTTGCACGGTACAATTTACGCTGCAGATGGTCAACCACTACCAAATGCACAAGTTGAAATCTGGCATGCCAATACCAAAGGTTTCTATTCACACTTTGATCCAACTGGCGAACAACAGCCTTTTAACATGCGCCGTACCATTATGACAGATGCTCAAGGTCAATACCGTGTACAAACGATTCTGCCTGCAGGTTATGGCTGTCCACCAGAAGGTCCAACTCAACAATTGTTAAATCAATTAGGCCGTCATGGTAATCGTCCTGCACATATTCATTTCTTTGTATCTGCAGATGGTCATCGCAAACTAACCACGCAAATTAACGTTGCTGGCGACCCGTACACTTATGATGACTTCGCCTACGCAACACGTGAAGGCCTTGTGGTTGACGCAATCGAACATACAGATGCAGCAGCGATCCAAGCCAACGGTGTTGAAGGTCCATTTGCCGAAATGGTATTTGACCTCAGACTTAGCCGCCTTGTAGATGGTGTTGATAACCATGTGGTTGACCGCCCTCGCCTACAAGCTTAATTCAGCTAAAAGTCATTTTGTGAATCTAGAAATCAGGCGAGCTGTAACGGTTTAGCCTGATTTATTTTATGGAAAAGATATTTAGATGGATATTCATACTTTTGATGCAGCACGCAATACTATTTTGACCGTTGTTCCTGAAGATGCGAAAGCTCTGGCTCGACTGCGTGCCATTCTACAGGCAGGTCAATTTCCGACGGTTACAGTGATTGGCAAATATAATCATGGTAAAAGCCGGCTGTTAAATGAGCTTATTGGTCAAGATATTTTCTCAGTTGCGGATAAACGAGAAACGGTGGTCCTCTCCGAACATCTGCAACATCATATCCGTTGGTTAGATGCACCGGGTTTGGATGCTGATGTGGCGACAATCGATGATCAACTTGCTCAAGATGCGATGTGGAATAAAGCAGATATTCGCCTAATGGTCCATTCGGTACGTGAGGGTGAGTTTGATCCTTATGAATTACACTTATTCCAGCAATTCGAGCAAGATGCAAAGCAAACCCAACGACAAAGCTTACTGCTGCTTACCCAAATTGACCAGATTCCAGATCAAACCATTTTAGCGCAGATTATTGGCAGCATTCAAAATCAAGCACCAACTGCAACTGTACTACCTGTATCAGCTACACGGCACCGTCAAGGTATCGAAAATTCCAAACCCGTACTGGTACAACGCAGTGGTATCCCCGAACTACAACACACACTTCATCGGATGCTTGAGCAAGTCCCCGCAATACGTCAATTTGAAAAAAAACAGATCATTGTTGATCTAAAAACGCGCTTATCCCAGCACCTAGAAACCATTCAAAGCAACATTCAGCAACTTACAGCAACCTTACAGCAACAACGCCAAAATTTTGAGCGTGATCTCAATCAAATATTAGATAAAGTGCGTCAAGATTTACAATCGGTCCTACAGGTCTCTGGGCAGGATAATTCGCTAGAACCAGATTCTTTTGCCAATATGTATAAAGTAACCGCAGGCAAACGTGATCGTAACCGTATTCAAGTGGCTTATTCTCGTGCCTGTATCGAAATCAATAGCCATCTGGTGCGCTATGGTGTGGTGGGTTTACCTGATACGCAAAAAAGTAATGTACGCAGTCTAGATACGGTCATGGTTGCGGTGATGGGTGTCTCGGTCAAACTGCGTAAGGATCTCAATCTTATTTTTGTGGAAGAATCAGGTCGTCAGCGTTTACGTGGTGAATTTGCCCATTATTTTGAATTGTCTTCTGATCGAATGCAGTTGCAACAGCAATTACTTAATTTGCAGCAGCAACAGCAGCTCATCATACAAGCCCAACAGGCATCAACCACTTTGGAGCAGGTATAATGACCGTCCATGATTCGATTCAGACGCTGATTGCGAGTAGCAAAGCTTTTGATCAGCATGAACAGGACATCATCCTGCATTTAAATAAGATGCACACGTGGCATCAACAACTGGCGATCAATCTTAATAAACAACGTATCAATCCCATTGGACTGACATCACTTTGTCAGATTGCCCAAGACATCGCAGTACTCAATTCGCAGCTTGAAAGCTATCTCAGCCATTGGGAAACACAATTAGAGACCCTACATGCGGCACAATCCATCGCAGATCATTTTGACGATAAGATTATTTTGCTGATTTTCGGAAAATTCAATGCGGGTAAAAGTTCATTCTGTAATGTATTGGCAGAGTGTTTTCACAGACGCCAGCAAAGCGTTGAATATTTTTATCTCGACTCAGGTCAAATTATCCATAGTCAGGAGCGTTTTAAAGAAGGTGCCACAGAAACCACCACACGCTTACAAGGGGTTTGTTTAGCGAACAACCTCATTTTACTGGATACCCCAGGACTTCATTCCGTTACGCCAGAAAATGCAGCATTAACCCAACGCTTTATGGATAGTGCGGATGGTGTCCTTTGGCTCAGTAGTTCCTCCTCACCCGGTCAGGTCAAAGAATTAGCGGCTTTGGGGCAGGAATTACGCCGACATAAACCGTTATTGCCAGTGCTGACACGAAGTGATTATTTTGAAGAAGATGAAGTTGATGGCGACATTTGCCAGATGCTATGCAATAAAACCTCTGACCAACGTTATCTGCAAGAAACCGATGTTCAAACCCGTGCTATTGACCAACTGATCGCAATGCAAGTTGATCCTGTGCTATTGCAATCGCCAATTTCAACCTCCTCTCAGATGTTGAAAAATGCGGATTTCAATGATCAGGCTATGCAAATGGCAGGTTTTAATCGTTTATTTGATGCACTTTTACATTTGATCCAACCTGCTCTGGCTTATAAACAGCGTAAACCTGCGGAAGCCTTGTTACATCATTTACAAGAACAAATTCTAACGCCTTTACAACTTGAGGTTGTGCCACAACTGCATCAATTACAGCAGCAGCTAAGCAATGCTATGAGCGCTTTGCTGCAACATAAACAGCAGATCATTACGCAAACATGGCGCAGTATGATTGCAACCCTGCCAAGCTTATTAGAGCAACATGCCGAGCAGCAAGCGGTGGATGAATTGTATAGTGCACTGACCCAACAGGCTCAACAGCTTCTATTACAACATATTGCAAATACTTTATCGGATTATCAACTGCAATATGCCCCTCTCAGTCCGTTACAGTTTGCTGAGCATCTGGCGTATGAAGTGATTTATGCTGATGATGCAACCGAGATCTTGGCCATTGGGCATGACCGTTTATATAGCGAGATCTCACATAGTTTGTGGCAAAAGCTTGATCAATATAGCGATGAAGTTATTGCACAATGCCAAGAACTGCTAAGCAATCTTCAAGAGCAAATTGCCACTATCCAGCAAGGCTTAATCAATGACGAACAGGAACTACAATACATTGCGAATTCATTAAGAATGAAAGGATAAACACCGAAAATGTCATTTTAAAATCATTAACTCAATAGATCTCATTCATAAATCAAAAAAATGATCATGTTGAGTGAATCATATTGGTATTGAAAGTCCCTTCTCCCGTTGGGAGAAGGCGAGGATGAGGGGATTTTATATTGATCTCAGCTCAGACCTATACTCGATTAATCCCCATCGAGTTGAAGTGGAATCCCTTCTTCTTCAAAGACCTGTCGAATACATTCTAAAATCTTGGGTAAATAAGGACTTTGATCCATATTTCTCACAGCTAATGAAATAGGACTATAGGCCTCTATATCCAAAATCGGAATATAGACCAAATTTTTCATGCCTATTTCACTAGCGCTTTCAGGAATAATGCATATCCCTTCCCCTGACGACACCAAACCCAAAGCCATATGGATTTCTCGAACTTCAACCATATCTTTCGGTACCAAGCCTAATTCGGTAAAAATGGATTGAATCAAGGTTGAGAAATTAGGCTTCTGTGTGGCTGGATAAGAAAAAATAGGTTCATTGATAATTTGCGATAAATAAATACCTTTATCAATATAACTGGTTAAATGATGATTTTTATGCGCGGCTAGTTTTAATTTCTCTTTGTACAATAAAATGCGCTTAATCGATGGATCACTAATTCTTAAACGACCAAAGCCTAAATCTATTTTACCGAGTTTGAGTGCTTCGATTTGATCCTTGGTACTGTATTCAATCAGCTCAACCTGAATATCAGGGTTATTTTGACGAAATAAATAAATTACCTGAGGCAGTAACGCATACAGCAATGAACTGACATAACCAATACGGACAATTGTATTCATTGAACTAATACGCTTCGCCATAGAGGTGGCTTGCGCAGTATGAGTCAAAATTTGTACCGCATGTTGGTAAAAGAATTGCCCTGCTTCTGTTGTTCTTACTGGACGTGTGCCACGCTCAAATAAAAGAATACCCAGTTCTTCTTCTAACTTTTGAATCTGACGGCTCAATGGCGGTTGAGCAATACATAATTTTTCTGCAGCTTTGGTAATACTCTGCTCTTCGACCACTGTAACGAAATAACGAAGATATCTTAATTCCATCTCTATAAATCCCTTTTATATACCTTTTAAGTATCTAAAAATACCAAAATCGGCCTAGTTAAAGATATTACATTAAATTAGGGTATATAAATAGATTGATACTTAAGAAATAACCACGATGTACAAGTCCATAGAAACGCTGTTAATCGAAATTCCAACGATACGTCCTCACAAGATGGCCGTTGCGACAATGCAAACCCAAACCTTGGTCCTGATTAAAATCACGACTGAAGATGGTTTAATTGGCTGGGGTGAAGCGACCACAATTGGCGGTTTAGGTTATGGCGAAGAAAGTCCTGAAAGTGTAAAGACCAATATCGAAACCTATTTTGCGCCATTGTTAAAAACACTGTCTGGTGCCAATATTGCCCAAACAATGCAAGTGATCCATCGTAATATCAACGGTAATCGTTTTGCGAAATGTGCTGTTCAAACTGCATTATTAGATATTCAAGCGCAACGTTTAGGTCAACCCCTGAGTGAGATTCTAGGCGGTCGCTTACGTGACAGTATTCCTGTGCTTTGGGTTTTGGCGTCGGGCAATACCGAAAAAGACATTGCCGAAGCAGAAAAAATGATTGCGTTAAAACGTCACAATGTCTTTAAGTTAAAAATCGGTTCACGTCCTGTTGAACAAGATGTCGAGCATGTATTGGCAATCAAAAAAGCCTTGGGTGCAGACATCTCAATTCGTGTAGATGTTAACCGTGCTTGGTCTGAACTGAATGCAATTAAAGGGATTCAAATGCTTCAAGATGGTGGCGTTGACCTGATTGAACAGCCTTGTGCAATTCATAATATTGATGCTATGCAACGTCTTAGCCGTAAGTTTGATATCGCGATCATGGCAGATGAATCATTAACTGGTCCACAAAGTGCTTATAACTTGGCAAAAACCAATGCAGCCTCAGTCTTTGCGGTAAAAGTTGCGCAATCTGGTGGTCTGATTGAAGCATGCGAAGTCGGTAAAATCGCCAATCTGGCAGGTATTGATCTTTATGGTGGCACTATGCTTGAAGGTCCTGTTGGAACAATTGCCTCAGCACATGCCTTCTCTACATTTAGCAATCTCGCAGCGGGAACTGAATTATTTGGCCCACTGCTACTAACTGAAGAAATTTTAAAAACACCGCTTCAATATGGCAATTTTGAGCTCAAAATTCCAACTGGTCCGGGCCTCGGCATTGAACTAGATGAAGACAAAATCGACAACCTACGTCGTCAATAATTCAAGGAGCTGACATGCTTTTCCAAGTACGAATGGATGTACACATCCCCCTCGATATGCCCGTCGAAAAAGCCAATGAAATTAAAGCAATTGAAAAGGCTTATTCACAAGATTTACAACGTCAAGGGAAATGGCGTCATATCTGGCGTATTACAGGCCAATACTCAAACACCAGTATTTTTGATGTAGAGAGCAATGAAGAACTCCACAATATTTTACAGGGATTGCCTTTATATCCTTATATGAATATCGAAGTGACTGCCTTAAACCGTCATCCGTCTTCAATTCGAGAAGATGACCATTAAGCAGCGGGTGTAAATTCATTGACTAAATAACTGTGAGATAAGTTCTTTCTCACAGTTTTTTAAGTTTCTATACATGTCTATCTTTGCTAATGCGGCATGTATAGAAATTTAAAAACATGGATAAAAGGTTCGTCTTATGATTGATAAAAGTAAGCTCTCGTTGTCTGAGGTTCTGTCCCACATCAAAGATGGTGCAACCATTATGATTGGTGGCTTTGGAACAGCAGGACAACCCGCAGAGCTGATCGATGGGCTGATTGAACTTGGCGTTAAAGATCTGGTGATTGTCAATAACAATGCAGGCAATGGCGATTATGGTCTGGCTAAACTGCTTAAATCAGGTGCAGTCCGTAAAATCATTTGTTCTTTCCCGCGTCAGTCGGACTCTTGGGTATTTGATGAACTCTACCATGCGGGCAAGATCGAACTTGAATTGGTTCCACAAGGTAATCTCGCGTGTCGTATTCAAGCTGCTGGAATGGGTTTAGGTGCAGTGTTTACCCCAACAGGTTTTGGCACCTTATTGGCAGACGGCAAAGAAACTCGTCATATCGATGGCAAAGACTACGTGCTTGAATATCCGATTAAAGCAGACTTTGCACTGATTAAAGCACATCAAGGCGACCGTTGGGGCAACTTGGTTTATAACAAATCAGCACGTAACTTTGGTCCAATCATGGCGATGGCTGCAGATGTCACCATTGCGCAGGTTTCAGAGGTGGTTGAATTGGGTCAACTCGATCCTGAGCATATTATTACCCCAGGGATTTTTGTTCAGCATGTGGTTGCAGTTGATGCAGCCAATGGTAATGGAGAATAACAATGAGCTACCAAAAACTAAGCCGTGACCAAATTGCTGAACGTGTTGCCCAAGATATTCCCGATGGGGCTTATGTCAATTTAGGTATTGGTTTACCGACCAAGATTTCAAAATATCTGCCAACAGATAAAGATGTATTCCTGCATTCTGAAAATGGTTTATTGGCTTTTGGTCCTCCACCTGCTAAAGGTGAAGAAGATCCTGAGTTGATTAATGCTGGCAAAGAATATGTGACCATGCTAACGGGTGGCTCGTTTTTCCATCATGGTGATTCCTTTGCCATGATGCGTGGCGGACATCTGGATATTGCTGTATTGGGTGCATTCCAAGTGGCGGCCAATGGTGACCTTGCCAATTGGCATACCGGTGCGCCAGATGCGATTCCTGCGGTGGGTGGTGCAATGGATTTGGCTGTAGGGGCCAAGAAAGTCTTTATCACCACAGATCATGTGACTAAGCAAGGTGAACCCAAGATTGTAGAAGAGCTGAGCTATCCAGTAACAGGTAAGCATTGTGTTGATCGTATTTATACCGACTTATGCGTGATTGATGTGACTACAGATGGCTTAAAAGTGCTTGAAAAAGTTGCAGGTCTGAGCTTTGAAGAATTACAGGCTTTGACGGGTGCTCAATTGATTGATGCGACACAGGGATAATAAATCCCTTCCTTGCGGAATGATTAAATCTCTCCTAACGGAATGATTAAATCTCCCCTAACCCCTCTTTATGAAAGAGGGGAACTTCTTCTTTTACAAAGAGGTGAGCTGCGGCTGTAGCAGCGCAAGGGAGATTATTTAAGGATATAAACAACATGAAAAACGCTTACATCATAGATGCCATCCGTACCCCATTTGGTCGTTATGCTGGTGGTCTTGCGCCAGTACGCGCAGATGACCTTGGTGCAATTCCAATTCAAGCATTGATACAACGTAATCCAACAGTAGATTGGCAGCAAGTCGATGATGTGATCTATGGCTGTGCCAATCAGGCCGGTGAAGACAATCGTAATGTCGGGCGTATGTCAGCATTATTGGCAGGTGTGCCATACCAAGTGCCAGCAACCACTGTGAACCGTTTATGTGGATCATCACTGGATGCGATTGCCATGGCAGCTCGTGCCATTAAAGCCAATGAAGCAGATTTAATCATTGCTGGTGGTGTAGAAAGCATGAGCCGTGCGCCCTATGTGATGGGCAAGTCGGACAGTACTTTCGGACGCAGTCAAAAGATTGAAGACACCACCATGGGCTGGCGCTTTATCAATCCAAAACTTAAAGAATTGTATGGTGTGGACAGCATGCCACAAACCGCTGAAAACGTGGCAGAACAATTCAATATTAACCGTGTGGATCAAGATCAGTTTGCGCTGAATAGCCAACAACGTACTGCGGCAGCACAAGCTCAAGGCTTTTTCCAAAATGAGATTGTGCCTGTCACTATTCCACAGCGTAAAGGCGATGCTGTGCTTGTGGATACCGATGAACATCCACGTGCATCAACCACTTTAGCAGCACTGACAAAACTTAAAGGTGTGGTCAAAGCTGATGGTACGGTCACGGCGGGCAATGCGTCTGGAATTAATGATGGTGCAGCGGCATTATTAATTGCTTCAGACGAAGCCGTAGAAAAATACCAATTAAAACCACGTGGCAAAATTATTGCAGCAACCACTGTGGGTGTTGAACCAAGAATTATGGGCTTTGCACCTGCGCCTGCGATTAAGAAACTGCTTAAACAAGCCGATCTTAGTTTAGCGCAAATGGATGTGATTGAGCTAAATGAAGCTTTTGCTGCCCAAGCTTTGGCGGTAACCCGTGATTTAGGTTTGGCAGATGATGATGCACGCGTCAATCCCAATGGTGGTGCGATTGCTTTAGGTCATCCTTTGGGTGCATCAGGTGCCAGACTGGTGACCACTGCCTTAAATCAACTTGAACAGATCAAGGGTGAATATGCCTTATGTTCAATGTGTATTGGGGTAGGTCAAGGTATCGCGCTCATTATTCAACGTGTTGATCAAAATTAAGGAACGAGCAATGCCAACTTTTCAATCAGCGGATGCACAGATTTATTATCAAAGTTTTGGAAACCCTAACTCCCCTGCACTGGTCTTTTCAAATTCCTTAGGGACCAACTATGGCATGTGGCAAAAGCAGTTCAATTATTTTAAAGAACGCTTTTTTGTCATTTGCTATGACACCCGTGGACATGGTTCTTCATCTGCGCCACAAGGTCCTTATACCTTGCCCCAATTGGCTGAAGATGTGATTCGATTACTGGATCATTTAAATATTGAAAAAGCCAGTTTCTGTGGCATTTCTATGGGGGGATTAACAGGTCAATGGTTAGCCATCCATTATCCACAACGATTTAATGCTGTTGTTATCAGTAATACCGCAGCAAAAATTGGACAAGAACAAGCATGGCTAGATCGTGCCCAACTTGTCCGAGAACAAGGTTTAACCAACATCGCAGCAACCGCTGCATCACGTTGGTTTACAGATCCCTTTATCCAAAGTCATCCTGCAATTGTCAATAATCTGTGTAACGACTTAAGTGCTGGCAGCGCAATAGGTTATGCCAATTGTTGTGAGGCTTTGGCTAAAGCGGATGTCCGCAATCAACTCAAAGATATCACGATTCCAGTTTTGGTCATTGCAGGAACGCAAGACCCTGTAACTACAGTTGCAGATGGGCAATTTATGCAACAGCACATTCCGCAATCCCAACTTGTGGAAATTCAAGCATCGCATATTTCAAATATTGAATGTCCAGAAGCATTCAATGCTGCACTTGAAAAATTTCTCTCTGAAATTCTTACGACTGAGCTTTGACACTTAATTTTTGACGCAGCATAAAGGGATAGAACATATCCCTTTATTTTTTGGCATTTCATCAATACTTGAGAAAGCATATTTAAAATAAAATGATGAGATAAAATTAAGTCCATTTATTTAAAAGTATAAATATATACCCACAAAGTAATAGAAAATTACATATAAAAATAACAATCATTTTATTTATTCAGGACCTGCATATCGATAAATCTACTGTTTTTAGAAAACATCTAAAAGCATTTATTTCCCAACACTCTATTTCTCAACAATAATGAAAAGGATATTTCAATTGAAAAAAAGCCCCTCAAATAATCAACTGAGCGATAAACACCACTTAATCAAATTAGGTGTTTTAAGTTGTTTATTGCTTGCAGGATGTAGTTCATCCTCTCGTTTAGAATCAAACCCAGTGCAAAAACAGGTCACGATTCAACGTGACAATTTTGGCACACCGCATGTCTATGCCAAGGATACTTATGGTCTTTTTTATGGCTATGCTTATGCAGTCGCAACTGATCGTTTATTTCAAATGGAAATGTCAAAACGTACAGGTTTAGGCACTGTTGCTGAAGTTCTCGGCCCTGATTATCTACAATATGATATTGCAACCCATAGTCGTTTTAATCCTGAACAGATTAAACAACAAATTGCCCGGCTTTCTCCTGAAGATCGTGCCATTTTCGATGGCTATGCCGCTGGTTTTAATAAACGTGTCCAAGAGGTCTTAGCCAATCCGGAGCTGTTGCCTAAAGAATTTATTGATTATGACTTTAAACCATCGACATGGCAGCAAGAAGATATCGCAATGGTCTGGGTGGGCTTAATTCTCAATCGCTTTTTTTCAGCCAGTTCAGAAGTCTCAAATTTAGATTTACTGACTCAACTACAAAAAGAAAAAGGTCCAGAAACAGGATTAAAAGTTTATCAGCAATTACGTTGGTTAGATGATCCGAGTGCTCCTACAATTATTCAATCTAAAGCAAAACCACAAGTTTCAGCACGTCAGCAACACATGTTAAAAGGTATAGCGCCTATCTCAGACCAAGCAGCCAAAAACTATTTAGCTCAAGCACGTATAGCATTGGGTAAAAGTGTGGTTGATGGCGTCCCTACAGCCAGTAATGCCTGGGTGGTCAAAGGAGATAAAACGGTAGAAGGCCAAACGGTTTTATATAATGGCCCTCAACAAGGCTGGTACACGCCTGCCATTACTTATGCGGTTGGGTTACATGGTGCGGGCTATAATCTCACCGGGATTACCCCTGTCGGTCTACCTGCAATTCTATTTGGAACCAATGGAAAAATTGCTTGGGGTTCAACTGTCGGTTCGCTTGATACCAATGACGTCTATCAACTCAGCTTAAATCCGAGCAATCCAAAACAGTATCGTTATCAAGGCAGTTATATTCCCTTTGAACATCAACAGATCAAAATTAAAGTCCGTAATCAACCAGACCACGTTTTAGATGTGTATCAAAGTAAACAAGGCTTTGTCAGCACATGGGATGAAAAAAATCATACCGCCTATGCACAAAAACGTAGCTGGGAAGGTGTAGAGATTGAAACTTTATTGGGCTGGGCCAATGCAGCAAAAGCGAGCAACTGGCAAGAATTCCTAGATCAAGCCAAACGTGTCGCGGCTTCAATTACGTGGTTTTATGCAGATACCCAAAATAATATTGGTGTCGCTGCATTGGGTCGTTTACCGATCCGTCCTGAAAACCAGCATATTCAACTGCCTGCTCAAGGTGATGGCTCAATGGAATGGCAGGGTTTCTATGATTTCTCACATAATCCCAAAGCCTATAACCCTGAAAAGGGCTATATTAGCAGTTGGAACAATAAAGCTTATGCGGATTTACGTTCCGATTCCTCCAACTTCTCTCATGTTGACCGTGTCAATGAACTGATTGCCCCCCTAGAAAGTAAAGCAAAATTAAGCCAACAAGACATTTGGGATATCAATAAAATGGGCGCTTGGTCGGATCTGAATGCGCGTTATTTTATTCCCTATATGGTCAAAGCTGCGCAAAGCCCGAACGCCTCACCTCTGGCAAAGAAAGTTGCACCGATATTGGAGGATTGGGACTTCAAACTTCGTCCTGACAGTGACGCTAAATTCTATCAAGGCGCAGCACCTGTCATTATGCGCACATGGCTCAATCAAATGATTGAATTGGTGCTTAAACCAAATCTATCTGAAAATATTTATGCACGTTACACAGATACGCTTTACCCAGTAAATAATGACCCACGGAGTACACAACCTGCCAATGCATCCAAACTAATCTGGAATGCGCTGCAAGGCAAACAAGCCAGCGTTGTTCAAACCGTTGATTTCTTAAAAGGACAATCAGCAGATGATGTGGTGTTAACTGCCTTGGAAAACACCTTAATTCAGCTTTCAAAACAATATCATTCAGACCAACCCAATGATTGGAAAATTCCTGTTGCCACAATGGGATTCTCCAACAAAAACTCAGTAGGTATTCCATGGGCTGATCAAGCACATCAACAACAGCTGAGTACTTATGGAAATACAGGGAGTGCAACCTTTAGAGTGGTACTTAATCCCAATCAAGTCAGCATGTGTTCAATTCTTGCACCTGGTCAAAGTGGATTTATTCATCGCAACGGAAAGACCGATGCACACTTTGCCGATCAGCTCCCATTATTTGAAAATTATCAATGTAAGGATGATGCGGTAAGCCAAAAGCAAATTGATCAAGCAACACAGCAAAGTATGACTTTAACCTATTAATTTTTACTCGAAACAGCCCAATATATGCATATATTGGGCTGTTTAAATTTTAAAGCTTGTTCAATCCATCATTTATGAAAATGATGTACATACCGGAAAATCATACTGGTCCCTTGTGGTCGATTTTCTGCATCTTGTTCAAAATAAGCATTTGCAACAAGATGGTCATGGGGAGAAAAACTATACATCGCCCCTGGACCGATCGCCCAGACCTGTTCACGTCGTCCTTTGACATTTTCACCATCCACCTGTGTATCGGTGATTTGATTGAGCCAATATCCATTTATTCCTAACCGAAGCTGTGGTGTGACTGCATAACTACTTTCAAAGTTGGCATGTAACGCTTGCCCAGCCTGTATGTCTTCAGCATTCCCAAAACTATAATTTGGATCATTATTCTTAAAGTTATAAAGATAGTGTAAGCGTGTCGAAAGTGTCCATTTGGGATTCAGCCAATAGGTTGCAGCCCAGTATGGATCAAATGACACTGCATTGGCACCAGGGTTTATATCCTTATTACGATCATATTCACCTGTAGGTAAATTGATTTGAAATTCAAAACGATGGGAAAACTTAGGTCCCTCTTGCCCCATCACTGGATCAAATTGGATAAAAGGGCCGATAATAATGTCGCCCAGTCCCCTATTTGCTTTAATGGCTTGATTATTGAGGCCATCATCCACATCTACATGTGCCAGCACAGGAATCACCATATTTAAGCCAAGATTACCACTGCCCAATTTGATATCTGACATATAACTGATTTGCTGAACAATCGATTGATAATCAATCTCTGACTGAGGGAGTGCGATTTTGTTGCCATGTGTATCGCGAATACTATCCGCGCGATAATTCTGAAAATAGGTTTGTGCATACCAACCACTACCTGCTGGAACTACACCGTCTACAAAACTCGATAGACCTAAATTCACAGTTGGCAGATCACTGGCAAAACTTGTATGCGTAATAAAAATCAGACCCAGTATTTTCTTATTCATCTTCAATATCCTTATTGTTGAGGCAAAATCCTCCTACAGGTAGCAATTGATGCTGCTACCTTTCTCTAACTGGATTTGCCAGTTTAAATAATATTGTGCATTTTTAATAGCGGATCATCACTGACTTTAATTCAGTGTAATCCTCAATAAATGCGTCTGAAAATTCACGACCCAGACCAGATGCTTTGACACCACCAAAAGGAACGGCAGGATCAAGGAATGTGTGCATATTCACCCAGACTGAGCCTGCTTCAATTTGCGGAATGAGTCGCAAAGCTTTCGCCAAATCATTGGTCCATATACTTGCAGTTAAACCAAAACGAGAATGATTCATCATTGAAATTAACTCTTCATCACTTTCAAAAGCAATCACATCCACCACAGGTCCAAATGTTTCCTCAATAAATAATGGATCATCAATACCCCGCACTGTTAATAAAGTTGGCTCTACAAAATAGCCTGTTCCTGCAATGACTTTACCACCACAAATGATTTGATTATTTTGATGAGCAAGATCCAGATAATGTTTAACCTTCTCAAAATGTGGTTTATTTGAAAGTGGACCAAACATAGAGGATTCATCCAGCGGTGAACCTATTTTAAATTGCTGAAGAGCTGCGGCTGCTTTTTGAATAAACTCTTCATATTTAGAGCGATGCACAAAAAAACGTTCTGGTGCTGCACAAACTTGACCTTGATGGACAAAACTGGCTTGTAACAGTGTTGGTAAAATTTCATCGATTTGAGTATCCGCTAAAATTGCAGCTGCATTTTTTCCGCCTAGTTCTAAGCTGACACGGGTTAAATCGTTATGCATCGCTTGTTTGCCAATCGCAATTCCTGTGGGTACAGAACCTGTAAACGAGACTTTTTTAATCTTTTTAGAGTCAATTAAATATTGGCCAGTTTCTCCTGTGCCTGTGACAATATTAATCACACCTGCGGGGATGCCTGCTTCTATTGCAAGCTCGGCTAAACGTAATAATGAAAGTGTTGTAAACTCACTAGGTTTAAGCACGATTGTACAACCCGTTGTCAATGCCGAACCAATCTTCCAACATCCGATCATCAAGGAAAAATTCCACGGCACGATCCCTGCCACAACCCCAACAGGTTGACGCACCGTATAAGCTGTATATTTTTCACCATTGGCTGAGGGAATAGAAGGTTGCATGGTTTGACCATGAATCTTGGTGGCCCAACCAGCAAAATATCTTAAAAACACGACAGTCTGAGCAACTTCTAAGTGTCGAGAAAGATTAATCAACTTGCCTGTAGTCAAAGTTTCTAGTTGTGCTAATTCCTCCGCATGCTGTTCAACCAGATCAGCAAGCTTATTCAGCTTTTGCCCACGCTCATAAGGTGATGTATTGGCCCAAGCATTTAGAAAAGCATCTTGTGCACTGTTTACAGCGGCCTCAACATCGGGTTTAGTCCCAATTGCAATACTTGAAACAGGCTGTTCCGTTGCAGGGTTAATCAGCTCAATTCGAGTCCGTGTATCATCGACTTCAATATGTTGGCCATGAATAAAATGACCGTGTTGACGTTGCAAAAAAGTTTGGACACTCGCTAAAATTTGTACTTGGTTCATCTTATTATCCTGTGTTCTATATAGAAATCTTGGCAATTTAGGTTCAGCAATCTCTATGAGATTTAGTTATGCATTTAGAATAAAGTCAGCACCGCGCTCACCAATCATGATGGCAATGGCGTTGGTATTTCCACTTGGTACTTGTGGGCAAATGGAACAGTCAATCACGCGTAAATTTTGAAAACCATACACTTTAAGGGTTTGGTCAGTAACGGAGTCTTGTGAAGAATTGCCCATTTTACAGCTGCCCGCGGGATGGTAGACCGTTTTAATATTTTGACGCATCCACAGATCAATCGCAGCAATGTCATCGGGATCAATATTTGCTGGTTCAATAATGTCTTTGACTATAGATTTTAATGCAGGCTGTTGTAGTAAACGCAGCCCTGCCTGAACCGCGCGGATATTGGCATCAATATCTTCTTGATGACCTAAATAGTTTGGATCAATGATCGGCAAAGCATTTGGGTCTTTACTGCTTAAACGTAAACTGCCTCGTGCTTTGGGTTGTACATGTCCAACTTTAATGGTGAGACCATGTTCTTGTGCCACTGCTTTTTCACCTGGCGTATTATCAAAATTATCCAGTACTGGCAAGAAATGGAACTGTACATCAGGTCGGCCATGGTTATTGGTATCAATAAAGCCACCACCTTCTAAAATATTAGACGTTAATAAACCAGAACGAGTAAAGTGCCATTGTAAAAAGTGCCGTAGTGCTTTTAGACCTTGATCTTCCCCAAGCAAACTATTCTTGGTTGTGACAGTTGCATTCACTGACATATGTAAATGATCATGAAAATTCTCACCCACAGGTAAGTCTTGAATACATTCAATGCCCAGTTCATTTAAATGCTGTTTTGGGCCAATACCTGAGAGTAATAAAACTTTTGGACTACCAATTGCACCAGCACTGACTATAATTTCTTTGCTTGCGTGTACAGTAACAGCCGATTTTCCAGCAATGCTATAGGTTACACCTGTCGCCCGACCAGCATGTGTTTCGATTTTATGAACCAGTGCATCAGTCACCACAGTAATATCTGCAAGATGTTCAACCGCTTTTAAATAGGTCTTTGCAGTACTGGCTCTTTCACCATGCAGGGTTGTGGTTTGATAAAATCCGACACCCGCTTGATCCCATCCATTGAGATCATTGACATATTTCATCCCCATTTGCTGACCTGCTTGAATACAGGCAAGTGTTAAAGGATGACGATAACGATTTTCACTGACAGGCAAAATACCCTCTTGTCCGTGATACTCATCCGCAAGACTTTCATTTTTTTCAGATTTTTTAAAAAATGGAAGCACCTTTTGATAAGACCAATTGTTGCAGCCCCATTCAGATGCCCATAGATCATAATCCTGACGTTGTCCACGACAGTACACCATGCCATTGACAGAGCTCCCTCCGCCAAGGACTTTTCCTTGTGCAAGAATCATTTCACGATGATTACAATGTTTTTGTGGAACCGTCATATACGGCCATGATTTTTGTTGAAATACTTTGATCACTGTTGCAGGGATCGTATGGAACATACTATTGTCCTTCGTCCCCGCCTCTAAAACCAGCACTCGTCCTGCGTTTGCTTGTAACAATCGTGCTGCGACCACACAGCCTGCCGACCCTGCCCCAATAATAATATAGTCATATTCTGCTTGCATCATGCTTGCCTACTCATCCAATTCCTTGAATAAGATTTCATCATGATTACAGCGGATGTTCTTGTTTAAACGTGACTCACTTTATGCAAAATTGTGACATTGACAGCAGATCTAAAAATTCATCGACTACACTTTTAAGCGATATTGTTTCGGTGAAAGCCCGATCATCTTACGGAACAATTTTGAGAAATGAGCACTGTCACCAAATCCCCACTTCAAAGCAATTTCAGTAATCGACAGACTTTTATTTTTGCCATCTTTTAATTCATACTGAATTTTTTCGATACGATGCATTTGAATAAACTTGTGTACAGATTGCTGTTGATGTTCAAATAATCGGTGTAAATGCCGAAGTGAAATCCCTAAGTGATTTGCGATCATTTGTGCATTTAAACTTTGCTGATTGAGATGCTCAAAAATAAATCGCTCTGCTTTTATTTTGAGATGACTGGAAATTTCAATATTTTTATAGTTAATTGTCGGTTTGATTAAAGCAATCAAGGCATCTTCAAAAGCATTGCCATCCTCTTTTGCATACCAAAGTTCAATATTTTCAGGTGATAGATTTTGCAACATACCTTTCAGCAAATGCCCACTCATATTGGAAGTGTTTAATTTGCCAAAATGATCAACTGTAATGCCTTGCTTGAATAATTTCTCACGCGATAAATGCACTGAAACATGACTAAATAAACCTTGTGGATACATATCAATCGTTTCATCAGGATCAAGTAAGGTAATCTCTCCTTCATTTAAATCAATATTTTGCTGTTTATAAACAATCCGCATCTTGCCTGTGTACTGAATTACCAAAAAACAGAAACGATCTTTCACTCGATCAGGCATACCACTTTTTCTGCAAATATGACTGGCATTACTTTTTATAAAAGCAACCTCTGTCTCACCCAATAGGAAGAACTTTACTTCACCAATAAATAAGTTATTTTGTTTATCAAAGGTCGTTTCAAAATCACCACAAACCTTTTGAATAGATTGCTTCCACTGCACAATTTCATTTTCTTTAGCTTGATTCATATCCATTCCCCTTGGACAGATCGATTCAATAATTTGAGTAGCTTTGCTTTGTTTCTTCCAACACCGTTAAAAATTCTATCTCAATAAATCCAAATAACCGACAAATTCATCTAGATATTTGTCGGTTAGTTGATGTTTATACAATCCCCGCAATATCCTTTAAAATTTTAATTAAAATTTCCTTTTCATTTTCAGGATATTTTTCAAAAACTTCATTTTGATGGCTATCGGCAATATCAAACAGATAATGTGCGGTTTTCTTGCCCTTTTCCGTTAACTTAAAAAAACCTTCCGTTTCAATCAATAAACCATCTTTTTTTAAGATAAGCGCAGCTTGTTCGATCTCACGCATCGGCATGGCAATATCACGTGGTAAATCTGCTTTATTGGATGCGGTACCACTGCCTAACACCAATAATAATCTTGCTTCACTGGTGCGAAATCCAGTGATTAACTGCTTCGGAATATAATCGGTCTGATAAAATTTAAACGCCCGACTCATTAAATAACAGACATTACTATATAAATGCCCTTGGTGTAATTCGCCTAAGTCTTCTGCTTCTACAGTATCTTTAAGCTGTAATAATGGATGAGGAATCACACCTGAATACGCACCTTGGTGATACACCAACGGACTACGCCCTTGATCATGAAACTTAACGACTTTGCCAATAATAATCCAGTGATCACCACCTTCAATAATTTCATGTCGTTCACATTCAAACACTGCTGAACAATGGTCTAGAACTGGTGATTGACCTGCACCAACCTGATAACTTGTACCTTCATACTTATCGATATTGCGACGGGAAAATTTATTGGATAACTCAATTTGAGAACCCGATAAAATATTTACCGCAAAATGCGTAGCTTGCTCAAATACAGAAAAACTCGATGATTTTTTATCGATACTCCATAAAATGAGTGGTGGGTCTAAAGACACTGAATTAAAACTATTTGCAGTGACTCCAACCTTCTCACCTTGCTCATTTTGTGCCGTAACAATGGTCACACCTGTAGCAAAATTACCCAATGCCCGTCTAAATTGCATTGGATCTATTTTGATTTCATCCATTGATTTTAATGAATTCATTATTCTCTCCTGAATCTTTTATCCTATTTAGCTCGGTATCTGAAATTGCTTGATCCTGTTAAAAGCAATTAAATATCCAGTACCAATCGTGCTGACTTTGCACGGGAACAGCACACCAGTATTTGTTCATTACTGGCTTTTTCTTCATCAGTAAAATACACATCACGATGATCAGGCTCACCTTCGATCACATCGCACATACAGGTTCCGCAGACGCCCTGTTCGCAAGACATTTCAATCTCAATCCCTTCTCGTGCCAGTGCTTGCAGAATGGTTTCTTCGGCATTGACCATGATGATCTTGCCACTACGCTCAGCCACAACTTCAAATGCATCACCGTTGGTTTCAACCTCAACCTGAAAATATTCCTTATGAATCTGTTGCTCAGGAAAATTTTGTGTCAAAGCCAAATTAATCACCCAATCCATAAATCCATTGGGACCACAGGTATAAATATGGCTTGCTTTGTCTATGTCCTGAATGGCAGATTGAAAAAACTCACGATGGCTGGCCCCTTCTGATTTAAAATGAAAGGTGGTAAATGGCGCCAATACACTATTTCTAATTTCATCAACAAAGGCACATTGCTCTGGGCTTGCCCCGCAATAATGCAGTTCAAAAGATGCGTTTTCTTGTACCAATTGATAGGCCATGGTGATCAAAGGGGTAATTCCAATCCCCCCACCCACCAGTACAGCATGTTTGGCTTTGACTAATGGAAACAGATTTTTCGGTTCACTGACCTGTATTTGCATACCATCTTTTAAATCATCAAAAGCCGAGACTGAACCACCACGCGATTCTGGATCACGTAAAATCCCCAGTCTGAATATGCCAACATCCTTTGGGTTTTGGCATAGTGAGTACTGACGCACCATACCATTGGGTAAGTGCACATCAATATGCGCACCTGCTTCAATTTTTGGTAATGTGGCAGAATTTGCAGATTCAAACTCCATGACTGCAACATTCCCACCTTCTACATGACGGTTTCTGACAACCACGTTATAGAGTGTAGCCATGATTTATCTCCCTTTTATGCATCTCGCCCAAGGCTTAACGCATAAATAATCCACCGTTAATATCCCACGTCGCCCCAGTGACAAATGCAGCGCTTGGGCTTGCCAACAAGGCACAGGTTTCAGCAATAAATTCCATACTACCTAATGCTTTGACTGGGATATTTTGAATAAATTGCGCCATTTTCTCGTCAGATACCACACTGTGTACAATCGGTGATTCCATTGGCCCAGGCGCTATGGCATTTACAGTCACACCTTTAGCAGCAAACTCTTTAGCAAAGATTTTGGTCAAAGTCACAATTGCACCTTTAGTTGCAGCATAGTGTGCTCCTGTTGCAGTACCTCCATTTTGCCCTGCCAATGAAGCCATATTGACGATACGACCATAGCCTTGATCTGCCATATACTTGCCAATAATCTGACACGCTTGAAAGGTTCCTCGCTGATTCACTTGGGTGATCCAGTCGAAGTCAGCTGCAGTAATCTCTAAAACAGGGGTTGCCTTGGTGACCGTCGCATTATTAATCAACACATCCAATTTGCTGAATTTTTGTTGAATCCACTGCACTGCGGCATGAAAATCTTGCTCAACTGAAATATCCAGTTTTAACGCAAACATATTCTCCGCATTAGGACTACGAGCTTTGGCATTTTCAGCCTTTTCTAAGCTGCTGGCAGAGACAATCACTTGATACCCCTGTGCTGCAAAATATTCGGCGATCACATTCCCTAAACCAGACGCCGCGCCCGTGACTAAAACAACCTGTTTCATTTTTTGCGCTCCTAGAGGATGTAACTGATACCCGCCAAAGTATCGGTCGAGTTGACTAAGTTGATAATTTTACGATTGATCTTAAAGCCTTGTTCTGGATCACGAACCAAATGAAAAATCACATCTGCGGTGTAATGTTTTAAGCTTTCCTTACGGAATTCACGGAGGTTTTGTGCACAGCGTAAAATGATTTCACCATCCTCATCTTTTACGACACGGATACGTGACACGCTACGGACGGTATTGGCTTTGGGTGCAGTCGAAATCGCCTCACCATTTTCCAAACGTTCGACCCGTAATGTACGCATATGATTGTTGTCATAGGCATAGTTCAAATTATTTTCATAATCCTTGAGTGTCGGATCAATCGGAATGATATACACGCCTTTTTCATTCCAGAGATTGAGCCATTCACGGTATTCACTGTGGTCTAACATGTCAGCTTCAGCCCAAACAAAAGCAGTCACTTCATTTAATAATTGCAAATTCATGTTCATGCTACTCTCCTTAAGCCGTCATCATCTTTTTCCACTGCTGATAAGCAGCGCGCATTCCAGTTTCTGCACTGACATCACTCTTTAAGCCATCTTCAGTTTTTACTTCGCCGGGTAAACCACGGTTCAACATGATCCATAAATCATGACCAGCATTGGCACCATGTTGCACACGTTCCCACGCTTCTGAGTCATCAGGTGTACCAAAACCAAATGGACCTTGGAAATGTTCATGTAGACGTAAGCGATATTGATTGGCAATCTGTGGACCACCATCCATCGTGATCACGGAATGATGAATTTCAGTTTCATTGACTGAAATCGGTTGCATGACACGGAAAAAGGCCATTGAACAGGCAATGTTTGGGAACAGGTTTAAGTTAAAACCAGAACCACCCACAGCACGTACAATACGGCGTACTTCAAGTTCTTCATGTCCTTCATCACGTAACGCTTGAGCAAGCTCTTCAAAACGTTCCTGAATTGGGCGTTCCATCAACTCTTCATCTAAATCCACCAGCTCAGGAATCATCACCATGACACTGTGCCCATTACCTAAATCTTCAACATAGCCAGGTTGATTTTCAAAATTAAATAACTCTTCAGTCTTCTCATCGACTGAACTTAAGAATGACTTATGTACCAACGGAAAATGATAGGCATCGGTGGTATTTTCCAGCTGGATTTTCCAGTTGCCTGGGAAACGGAAACGATGTTCACCCAATACTTTAATTGGATAACCTGCGCCTTGTTTCATAAACAAATCAATCCATTTTTTCGCAGCGCCCAAGAAATCCGCTAAAGGTTCAATATCGTCTTTAAAGGTGGCGAAAATCATACCGTTGTATTCTTCAACACGTAGGCTAATCAATGGAAACTCTGATTTATCCAGACATTCACCATAACTTTCAGGTGAAGGTACACCACGTAATGAACCATCCAGTGCATAGCTCCATCCGTGATATGGGCAAACAAAACTGTTGGTTTTGCCTTTTTTATGTTCACATACCGTTGCTGCACGATGGCGACAACGATTGAGCAATACATGGACTTTTTTCTTACGGTCACGTACAACGACCACAGGTTGCTTACCAATATTAATGGTTTTATAGCTACCACCATCTGGAATTTCGCTGGCATGTGCCACCCAAACCCAAGTGCTGTAATAAATCTTTTCCATTTCATCATCAAAGACACGCGCATCTTTATATAAAGAGGTATGCGCACGATCACTTTGAACTAACTCGCTGTAATCAATATTAATATTCTGCATTGGAATAATACTGTTCATATCCATTATCCTTTTCAATTTATCCATAACTTATTGCTGAGACGGTACTGGCAATATCGCTGTACTGTTCCAGTGAGACACAGGGCGACTAAAAATATTTTCAGTCTGAAAATGTTTGATCTTCCATAGACCATCGGTTTGCTGTTTAAATTTCACACTGAGTTTTGCGGCATTTAAATGGCTATCTCCATTGAGAAAGGTCGAGGTTTGCAACATCAACCAGCTTGCATTGGCCTGATCGCCTGCAATATAAATTTGTTCTGAACTGACAAAATGTGCATTCATCACAAAATGTGATTCGGTTTGGGTATAACTTTTAAACATGTCAAAAATGGCTTGCCATGAAGCATAGCGACCAAAAGATTGCGCATATTTCTCACCAATTCCTTCCCAAATACTGTCCTGATCAAATAAATCCATTAATTCATTGAGGTCAGTTTTGGCATTTAATCCATCACAAATTTCCATATAACGATGAATACAATTACGAATCGTGTTTTGTGCTTCGAGCTGCTCTAAGCGTTGTAAGATAACGGTCAAATCCATCTGGCTATTCATGTCATATTCATCCTTGGACATCTCGTGATTATTTAAATTCGGCTTATAAATAACCGGGTGCTGGCTGCATACCAAAGCTCACCAAAGCGGCATTTTGTAAAGTGGCATCGCCCATAAAGGCATGCTGAGTCACCACATTGGTATCATTCACAAAACGGCTAAATGGGTTATGGGTATAAATTGCAGTCATGCCCGCCAGCATTTGAATTTTGCGCGTCACACGTGCGCAAACTCGAGCAACATGGGTACAAGACAAACGCATCTCACTGATCTGTTCTGGCGTTGGCGTAGCACCTGCAATAATCTCATTCCAAACGATTTGCATAGTGTCGTAGAACCAAACACGCGCTGCTTTAAACTCAGCTTCGACTTGGGCAAATTCATATTGAGTGACTGGGCGACTGGCAATTTCAGCACCACCTGTGATAGATGATTTGCCAGGCGCTAACTTTTGGAATTCTTCCAACGCTGCTGCTGCAACACCGATTCCGACCACAGTTAACACCTGTGTTGCCAATGACAGTGATGGATATTTAAAAAATGGTTCCGAAAGTTTAGACGGTTCACCACGAATAAAGGTCCAGTCATTGTTAACAAAGACATTATCGACTAGTAGATCATGACTGCCTGTTCCCTTTAAGCCGACTGTATCCCAAGTCATTTCGATTTGTGCTTGTTTTGCTGGGATAATTGCTAAACGTGGGAGACCTTGTGTGGTGTTATTGACCTGTGGACTAATCCCCACTCCAATAATATCGGCCCCCATACAACCGCTGGAAAATTTCCATCGACCTTTCACCACCACGCCATCAGCTCTTAAATCTGCGGGTTGCGGTGGAAAAATACCTGCTGCAAATACAATATCTGGGCTCCGTTTATATAATTCTTCAAGCGTTGCTTCAGGCAGGCTACCCAAATAAGCAGGGCTCATCCCAAAACTCGCAACCCAGCCCACTGAACCATCTGCTTTAGACAAACGTTCAATCAACTCACAAAATTGTTGAGGTGACCATTCATTGCCGCCAAAACGTTTCGGTACCAATGCACGATAGACACCAATCTGCTTTAACTTATCAATGATGTCTTGACTCACATACGCTTGGTTATCAAACTCGCCTGTACAAGCACGTTCTCGAATCTCCTGACAGAGTGCTTCTAATTCCGTTATTGTTGTGTCCATTACAAATTCCTTTGTCGATAAATTATTCATTACCCAACTCCTTGTCATTTATTGCGCTGCATCCACGATATATTTCGCAATTGCACACACCAGCTCATCCGAATTTCGTTTTGCCACGATTTGTAAACCCACTGGTTGCCCTTCACTGGTTTTGAGCGGTATTGAAATTGCAGGATGACCAGATAAATTGAATGGACGCACCAATGAAGTTAAGTTCAACAGTGCAACCATATGTTCTGCATCGATTAATTTGGGTGGGATTTGCGGAAGGGTTGGCAGTAACACGGCATCATATTTTTCCAATAAGCCATCAATTTCATTTATAAATTGTGCTTTGACCATTTCCGCCTCTTTTACTTGTTGCGCCGTGGTTTGCGCAGATTTGAGCAAGCGAGCATGGATGTCGTCACCCAATAAACCAGTTTTGGTTAATTCGCCATACGCCTGCCAATTTTCATAATTAATGATTTGCATCCCTGCATCATAAGCAGGTTCAAACCATTCAGATTTCACTGGTGTAGCTGACAGATTCGCCTGAGCAAGAAAATGCTGAATACAGTTCAATACCGTTGGGTTCGCATTTACCTCAAGCCAAGCCAGTTTCGGCGTATGCACTAATTTTTCCAAAGCATGGAAACTTGGATCAATTATCTGCATCGCGGTTTCAATCATTGCAACCGAAGCGGCAAATGGTCCCACGCAATCCAACGAACTCATGGCCGGATGTATCCCTTGACGACTGACGCGATTGAATGTCGGTTTAAAACCATACACCCCACAACATGCCGCTGGCATACGAATTGAACCACCAGTATCGGTACCTAAAGTGAAATCAGCCAGTCCCGCGGCTACGGCAGCAGCAGACCCACTCGATGAACCACCTGGAATAAGATCAGGATATTGAGGATTGATTGCAGTGCCAAAAACAGGATTGATCCCGGTAATTCCAAAAGCCAGCTCATGCAGATTGGTTTTTGCAGTAATTTGGCAATCCGCTGCCAAAATACGATCTACCACTTCTGCATTTTTTGTTGCAGAAGGCTTATCCATCAAGGCTTTGCTCCCGATCATGGTCTTTAGACCTTGAATATCAATGGAATCTTTCACCATGACTTTTAACGCACCACGTCCTATTTGTACCTCTTGTACAACAATATTCATTCACTTTTCCATGTATTTTTATACTTAATACCAATATCGGAAAAAGTAATGTAATTGTCAAGATGTTTTTATCAGAAAGAGCAAAGATTTTTTCTTTAATTTTTGTATAATGATGAATATTCATCTTTATAAAGTTATCACTTTGCTATGCTTACTCATTTAGAACAATTTCTACCTAATAATGAACCTAGCAGCTTACAAAGCTATCCTTTCTTTTGGATTTCTCAAGTGAATGGTAAATACACACAACTTATTGAAAAATCAATAAAAAAACTAGGTATCGACAATACACGTCGTAAAATCATTTTAAGTACCAATGCTTTGCAACAAGCCAGTATTACCGAAATTGCCAACCTCTCTACCCTTAAATTGACCACAGCAACCAAAGCCATTTATCGCCTAGTTGAAGATGATATTGTGCAGGTTTTTTCTTCAGAGTCTGATGAACGTATCTCTATGGTCAAGCTCACAGACAAAGGCAAAGAACTGGTGGAGCAGATTAATCAAATCAGCCAAGTGACTTTATCTGGGATTTTAAATGCCTTTGAAGATGAAGAATTGCATCAGTTAAATGCACAGTTGAAAAAGCTATTCAACTTGATGCCATCAAGCTAAAAGCTGTAAATAAACGCCCATTCGCTGAGTGCAATGGGCGAATTGTTCGGTTCATCACGTTGCGGACTGTAAAATATTAAACGATGGTTTTAACTTACTTTTTTCAATTCGATCTGAAAAGGTTCGTAAGACATCTTGTTTATATTGATGAATATCCACATCCGCATAATTATAAAAGCCCTGCTTTTCACGAAGGCCATTACGCTGCTGCCGCATATTTTCCGCAATAATTTCAGGTGTACGAAAACGCTCACCCAGCTCTTTTTGCAAATATTGCGAGGCATAATACAAAATATCGCCACCGCCCCAATCAATAAACTCCAATAAGCCTAAAACAGAAAAACGCAAACCAAAACCGGTACGAATAGCAATATCAATATCTTCTGCCGAAGCGACTCCATCTTCAACCATACGTGCCGCTTCATTCATTGCCAAGGCCTGAATCCTTGGCACGATATAGCCCGCCTTGGCATTACAAACCACAGGTACCTTACCAATCACCTGTAGGAAATGCTTAAGCTTAGTCAGCACCTCATTTGAGGTCTGGTCAGAACGGCTTAACTCCACCAAAGGCATGAGATAAGCAGGATTTAGCCAATGTGCATTGACCACTCGCTCAGG
The DNA here is from genome assembly GCF_052824985.1 of Acinetobacter sp. 1125_18A. NCBI lineage: Bacteria > Pseudomonadati > Pseudomonadota > Gammaproteobacteria > Moraxellales > Moraxellaceae > Acinetobacter > Acinetobacter sp. 1125_18A. Next base: position 60,629 of record NZ_VTDG01000004.1, on the reverse strand, counting down.
ATGCGAAATCATTTGCGCAATATCCGTCACTAAAAATGTGGATGTGGTCGAAGCCACAATACACTGCTGTGAAAGATATTGATCCAGCCAAGCAAAAATTTCTTGTTTGGCTTGTTTTACTTCTGGTACAGCCTCAAGGATCAACGCACAGCTTGGCAACATGCCTGTAGCAGCCTGTTTAGATAAAATCGCAATCTTATCCAAAATAAAATCTTGCTGGTATGCTTGAATAAACTGAATTTTCTCAAGCAACTGTAACTCTTGCTGTAAATCAGCACGAATTTGAGTTTGATATTGTTCAAATTCAGCTTCACTGCGCTGTTTGGCATCAATCAAATCAACGTTTAGTCCGGCATAGGCAAAAGCAATCGCAATGGCTTTGCCCATACGCCCAGCACCGAGCACTGCAATTTTTTCGATCATCTGCATTTTAGACTCCTTGTTGCAAAATCGCTTGCAGTTCTGCTGGGTTTTTATCCGCAAGACCTAAACGCTCAAAAGTACGTCCTTGTTGATATAAATCCTTACCAGTGACCGCTGACGCGATATTCAACAATCCTTCAGCAACAGGGGTTGCAACACCTGCCCAACGTCCCACAGAAACTAAAAAAGATAATCCTAAACGAGTGTCTTCTAACATATAGCGATGTGAATCTAAGTCGATATCCTCACGCCAGTCACCACTGTCAGTTAATTTTCCATGTGCCCCACGCCCATACATCCATTCATCACCCTCACCTTCATGATTATAATGATCCGCCAAAGGAAAATGTGGTGCGGCATATCCCAATGCTTCACGTACTTGCATTCGTTCCGCATCGAGTTGATTGGTGACACGACGAATTGAGGGTTGAGTACCTTCGTTATGAATATCCCATGCGTCAAAATGTTCAAGCGGACCCGCATTCATCAAAATTAAAGGTGGATGAATAATTGGTCCAGCATTCATCAATGCACCACTTAAGCTGTCCTCAACAGGTTCAACGCTAGGATAAGCCTGCTTAAGTACTTGAAATGCTTGTTGTGACAATACGCTTGGAAACACGCCTGTGGGTAACCGGGTCGCATAACCACTAATCACAATTTGATTCACCCCATGTTTACGCACCAAATAAGGCAAAGTCCCCGTTTCTGCAAATGCCACTTGCGCAGTGTTGCCTGCTTGTTGCATCGCCTTGGCAAAGATAAAACTACCAAATGTCGCTGGTGGTAAGTACACCACTTGCCCAGCTTTAAAAAATGGCGCTGCTTGATGGGCTAAATCATCATGTGTGGTCGCAGGTAATGGAATAATAATCAACTCAGCATGTTCAATGGCGCGTTGCAAATTATCAGACAAATTAATCTGACTCTTTTCAAAACCCACCGTCACAGTACGATCGCCTTGATAATCTTTAATCTTTAATTGCCCAGTGGCAGCAAGTTGTTGCAAAGCATCTGAATCACGGCGCCATAACAGCACCTCATGCCCTTTTTCAGCCATTTCTGCCGCAGCTGCATAACATCCATGACCGCCACCTAAAACTGTAATTTTCATCATTGCTCTTCCTGATTTATTTCAATTCATCATAGAAGCACAATAACCTGCTGGCTTATCCAAACACGCAACACGTGTTCAGTTTACGAAAGCATTGTACTCATTTGAACAGGGCTCATTTTTAAAGTTTTAGAAGGTAAACACCCATAGCGTTTTTTATACAGCGTAGAAAAATGCCCTAAACTTTGGAAACCGTGACGCAACACAATATCCGTCACTGTTTCATTGGTTTGAGCATGCTGTAAAGCCAGATGTACCCGTTCAAGTCGCTGATCACGGATATACTCGACTGGGGTTTGTTGTAAATACTGGCTAAAGCCTTTTTGCAATGTGCGGATCGACACCTCACAACACTGGCTTAAAGCCGCTAATGAAATCGGTTTTTCTAAATGATTCTGAATATATTTTTGTGCTTTTTTTAGATAGCCGGGCAAAATATGCTGTCTTTGCAAATTAAGCTGGTCACTATAGTTATTTGGGATCTTCAATAAAATCAGTTCAATTAAATACTGGGTAAAACTCGCTGAGATAAAGCTCCAATTTTGAATATGATAATAGGCATGGCACAAATAATTGAGGGTTTCAATAATCGAGTCTATGCCTTCCTCGGTACAGGACAGGCTCATATCAAAGACAACTGGTTCATGACTGGTATGCCCCAACATTTTAAACAATTGGGTTTCTACATCATGTTGAGCAAGTTTTAAAATAATATTCCGGCAATGCTGATTGGTCTGGATTTGCTGTTGAGTATGTGGATGCGTAATTGACATAATCCCGACTGACTGTAGCACCTGTTGGTCTTCTATACCGACTTTACATTGACCTTCCAGTGTCAATCGAAATAAATAAAAATCAGAAACCTCATCAATGGTAATCATCACAGGTGCGCTATATTTAAGATCGTACAAGGCACAATTTCCAAAGCGAAAACCATTTAAACGGGTATTTAACGGTTCACGCACTTCCACCTCAAAACGATGAGGGCTTAAATAATAACTGACCTGATCTTTAATGGTTTGATAATCATCCGATTTAAACAACAGCAGCTCATTTAGATAATCCAATTTGAAAAACTGTTCCATTCTTTCACTCCCTGATTATGGATTGACCAAACAAGTCACAAAGCCCATTACAAAGAATGGGCGCTGTGACTGATTGAGAACACCATTGGATTAAGAGGCATGTTCCTGCTGCATACTGGCGCTAAATGCCTTACAGCCCTTTTTCAATAAGATAAATGCCAACACACATGAAATCGTACCCACGATAGACAAAGACATCCCCACCATCAGTGGATTTTCAAAGATTTCATCTGTAATCAATGCCACCAACGTGGTACCGATCCCAACCGCAACCAAATTACTGATCAGCAAAAATACAGCTGAGATTTGTGCACGCAACTGATTCGGTGCCAGCATTTGCATTGCTGTGGTTGAAATTGGCATTGGGAAAGAGGCAAAAAACATGGCAGGGACCAGAAATACCACAGAAAGCCACAGCTCATTGACTTGGGTAAAGACCATAATTGGTAAAATTAATCCTACGATTCCGATCACACCGGTAATCATTGGCGCGTCCTTACGTCCTTTTTGAATAAACCAGTCATTGAGCCAGCCTGCACAGAATACGCCAAGAATATTTGCCACCAATAACACCGTGCCTAGCATATAGCCTGCTTCTGTCGGTGTAAGGCCAAACTTACGCATGTAAAATGCTGGTGACCAACTAATCAAGCAATACAGCGCCATTGCATAGAAAGTAAAACCTAAATAATGGCAAGTAAAAGTACGACTATGTTTTTTGATAAACTTAAACGCATCTTTCATATTGGTCTTTTCAACTTGACCTTGTGCATTTAAACGCTGACCTTTGCGTTGCGGTTCTCTCACCGTAAGTAACACCAGTAAGCCAATAAACACTCCAGGTAAGCCTACGATAATAAATGCTGCCTGCCATGCTCTTAATGCACCAAATAAAGGAACCTGAATGGTGTCCATATTTTTAAGCAAGCCAATCACATAACCGCCGACCAGAAAAGCAATCCCTCCACCGACAAATGAACCAATTGAATATACTGCAACAGCACGGCCTAATTTGTCCTTGCTAAACATATCACTAAACATTGAATACGCGGCAGGAGATAAAGCAGCTTCGCCCACCCCAACACCCATACGGCTTAAAAACAGTTGAATAAAGTTTTTACTTAAGCCACAGAATGCAGTTGCAATGCTCCAAAACACCACCCCGACTGCAATAATTTTTGGTCGAGAAAATCGATCTGCCAAATAGGCCAGTGGCAACCCCATAAAGGCGTAAAACAACGAAAAGGCGAGACCATGTAATAGACTAAATTGGGTATCTGACAAACCTAGATCAGCCTTAATTGGTTCAATCATCAGTGCCAGTATTTGCCGATCTATAAATGAAAAGATATAAGCCAACATGCACAGCGAAACAACATACCATGCATATGTATTTGAATGAGAGCCTGTTGACTCTGGTGAATGAGTATCCATTTTTCTTCCTTGTCCATGCATTTTTATGATTGGTATCTTTAAGAAGACGTCGCGTATTCGAGGAAATATCCATTTCCTATCCACCTTCATAAAGAAAAGCTTAGTCTACTATAGTTATTTTTACATGGAATTTTCCATGTTATTTTAAGTATATAGTTATACCTTTTGCGTCACAATGCTCAACTCGAACAAATTCATTTTATTTAAAATAATAGATATCAATAAGATGCTATGTTTTTTAAATTGGAAATTATTTTTGGGAGCGATCTTGAAACATACGTTAAAAATTTAATTTTAAAATAATATTGAATTTTACATTTATTTTTACATAATATAAAAAATACACCTCTCATAGGAAATGGATATGCCACTGTCAAAACAAGATGCAATTGAAAGTATACATAGCATGCACGTACTGATTGAACGTATTTTTAACGGGAAACATACAGAACAAGATCTTCCCCTACTTATTGAATATTTTTCCGATCATTTTGAGATGGTCGGTGCAGCTGGAAAGCGTTTTTCCTTGGCCGATGTCAAAGGGCTGTTTAGCAATAATCAGGGCAAGATGCCAGATCTAAAGATCGAAATTTATGATGAACAAATTTTGATGCAAAGTGAACAAAGCATTGTTCTCACCTATACTGAAAAACACACCAAGGAATCAGGAATTCTAGTTCGACGTTCTTGTGCGCTGATTGAAGAAATTCAAGGAAAAATGCAGTGGAGTTACTTACAGGAAACCTTTTTACCTTAAATAGCGGTCAGTCTTAATAACTTCATTTTTCAATGCAACGCTTTAAGTTCAATAAGATATCAATTTAGAATATAAATGATTGAATTGCGACTTAAAGCTTAGCCTCCCCCCGTTTTGGCAAACACTTTGTCCATTTTCATCCCCATCATTAAAATTTTACTTAAAAAACCAAATTACGGCGAAGTCCAATTCAAAAATATGAGGGTCTGTTGACATTTCATAAATGGCTTGCGTTGTAGGCAAAAATTGAGCAGACAAGGCATGAAATGAAGAGAATAGCGAGACTATTTTCGAGTTTCATAACGAAGGCTGAGATAATTTTAGCCACAACCCCTTCGGGACTAGCGTGTTTTTTGCCGCTACGTCGTTACGAACTACTCATTTAGAATGACTAAATTTCGTATTTCGTGCCTAGTATCGCCTAAAAAACACACATAGTCGCAAACATAGACGAATTGTTAACAGACCCTATTTATTTCAAAAGTATGCATCTTGTTATGTATAAAACAGATTCAACAATCCTATCGCAATCTCCTCCACAAAAATGTATCCAAGCATTTAATCTGCATAAAGTGGATAAACACATGGAAAATCTGGATAGAGCCTTTCTTTAAATCGCGGTTCAATCAAACAAAGGACTGATTGGATAGAGGAAGAGCCCATGACTGCACGTAACCTCGCCGAATGGCAAAATTTTGTACACAGCTGTATCGATTTTCGACCAAATGATGGTGTTTATCGAATTGCTCGCGATATGTTTACCGAACCAGAACTATTTGATCTCGAAATGGAACTCATTTTTGAAAAGGTCTGGATTTACGCTTGCCATGAAAGTGAAATTGCCAATAACAATGATTTCATTACAGTACAGATTGGCCGACAACCGATCATTATCAGCCGTGATGGTAAAGGCGAACTACATGCCATGGTCAATGCCTGTGAGCATCGTGGTGCAACCTTGACCCGTGTGGCCAAAGGCAATCAGTCTGTATTCACCTGCCCGTTTCATGCTTGGTGTTATAAGTCGGATGGGCGTTTGGTTAAGGTCAAAGCGCCAAATGAATATTGTGAAGATTTTGATAAATCTAGCCGTGGTTTAAAACAAGGCCGTATTGCCAGCTATCGTGGATTTGTTTTTGTCAGTCTGGATACTCAGGCTACAGATTCACTGGAAGACTTTTTAGGTGATACTAAAGTGTTTCTTGACTTGATGGTTGATCAATCACCAACGGGTGAGCTTGAAGTATTACAAGGTAAATCTGCTTATACTTTTGCAGGCAACTGGAAACTACAAAATGAAAATGGTCTGGATGGCTATCACGTTAGTACCGTGCATTATAACTATGTTTCCACCGTTCAACATCGCCAGCAAGTTAACGCAGCCAATGGCAGTGAACTTGACACACTTGATTATAGTAAATTAGGTGCGGGTGATGCCGAAACGGATGATGGTTGGTTTAGCTTTAAAAATGGACATAGTGTTCTGTTTAGTGATATGCCAAATCCAGCGGTACGTCCTGGTTATGATGTGGTGATGCCTTATCTGCTGGAAAGGTTTGGGGAAAAGCGTGCTAAATGGGCCATGCACCGTTTACGTAACCTCAACCTTTATCCAAGCCTGTTCTTTATGGATCAGATCAGTTCACAACTGCGTATTGTCCGGCCTGTGGCATGGAATAAAACCGAAGTCATCAGCCAATGTATTGGTGTCAAAGGTGAATCAGCGGAGGCACGTCGTAACCGTATTCGTCAGTTTGAAGACTTTTTCAATGTATCAGGATTGGGTACACCAGATGATCTGGTGGAATTCCGCGAACAACAAAAAGGCTTTCAGGGCCGTTTAGAACGCTGGAGTGATATCTCACGCGGTTATCATCAATGGAATTATGGCCCATCACAAAATTCACAAGATCTTGGTATTGAACCCGTGATCACAGGGCGTGAATTTACTCATGAAGGGCTATATGTCAACCAGCATGGTCACTGGCAACGCCTGCTCCTCAATGGACTCAATAAAAAAGCACTTAAGATGCAAGAAGTTACTTTTTTAAATCAATCTGTTACGGATGAGGTGTAACCATGTCTCTAGAACTTCATTTTGCAGTGTCTCAATTCCTTTATAAAAAGGCGGAACTGTGTGATCGCTATGATTGGGATGCTTACCTCGAACTCTATGATGAAGATAGTGAATATCATATCCCGCAATGGATTGATGACCATCACTACGTTCAAGATCCCAATCAAGGCTTGTCCTATATTTATTACCCCGATCGTTCAGGACTTGAAGATCGTGTGTTCCGTATCCGTACTGGAAAAGCAGCTTCTGCAACGCCTTTACCGCGCACTCAACATAATATTCACAATGTACAAGTAAAGACTCAAGAAGATGGTTTGGTTGAGGCAAAGGTAAGTTGGCGCACGCTTTATAATCGTCAGGGCCTTGAAGGATGCTTTTATGGTCATGCCACTTATTTGCTCCGTCCAACTGAAGATAGCTTCCGTATTCGTCGTCAACATAGCGTATTGCTTAATGACAAGATAGATTCGGTTCTCGATTTCTATCACGTCTAAGGAGAAATACAATGAGTCATTCTGTTGCACTCAACTTTGCCGATGGTAGAACATTTTTTATCGCGGTACAGGAAGACGAATTGCTGTTAGATGCAGCGGTTCGTCAAGGAATCCACCTTCCGCTTGACTGCCGTGAAGGTGTTTGTGGAACCTGTCAGGGAAAATGTGAAACGGGTATTTATGAACAAGAATATGTCGATGAGGATGCATTAAGCGAACGTGATTTGGCTGAACGTAAAATGCTGGCTTGCCAGACACGGGTTAAGTCTAATGCCGCTTTTTATTTCGATCATAGTTCCGAAATCTGTAATGCGGGTGAGGCTTTAAAAATCACCACGGTGGTTACTGCTGTTGAATTGGTTTCAGAAACCACCGCGATCTTGCATCTGGATGCCAGTAGTTTTGACAAGGAACTGAATTTTTTACCAGGTCAATATGCACGTTTACAAATTCCAGAGACTGACGATTGGCGTTCTTATTCATTTGCCAATCGTCCCAATGCCAACAATCAACTTCAGTTTTTAATTCGTCTGCTGCCAGATGGTGTAATGAGTAATTATCTCAGAGAACGTTGTCAGATTGGACAAAGCCTGATGATGGAAGCGCCTTTAGGTAGTTTTTATCTACGTGAAGCTGAACGCCCTCTGATCTTTATTGCAGGTGGTACAGGTTTATCGGCTTTTTTAGGTATGCTCGATAATATTGCCGATCAACCAAATCAACCCTCAGTGCAACTCTATTATGGTGTCAATACAGAAGCCGATCTATGTGAACAAAAGCGTTTGATCGCCTATGCAGAAAAGATCAAAGACTTTAGTTATCATCCGATCATTTCAAGCGCCTCAGAACTATGGCAAGGAAAATCAGGCTATATCCATCAACATCTGGATAAACAACAACTTCAACAACAGCGCTTTGATATGTACTTATGTGGCCCGCCACCGATGATCGAAGCCGTTAAATCTTGGCTAGATGAGCAATCTATCGAAGATTGTTCGATTTACAGTGAGAAATTCTTACAGAGCAATACGGTAAGAACTTAGTTTTAACAACAAAATGCGTGTCATATCTTAAGATATGACACCAACTCACAGCAGGGTTAAGCTCAAGATGATTCAAATCTTAATTGGGCAACAAAACTTATTAAATAGCGAAATCATAGAATGATTTATTGATGGAATTTGGATATTTTTTCTACGTCGTCTGAATATTTCAGTTTTGTGATATCCTGATATTTAAAATAATATGAGAGATTTTAATATAATTATATTATTCAATATGTTATACCATTAAAAACAACTAAAAATAAATTGATCATTTTAGTCAGATTTGCTATACATAGAGATAGATCTTAAGGAATAGGATCATATAAAGAGTACAAAGCATGATCAACGCTATCCTTTATTTTTTTAAAAATACCATAACGTTTTTATTGATTTGATCACGCCAAACTAGACTAAAAATATGTTGTATCGAGGTATTTTACTTGGTCTATTTTTTGCTTAACTCTTTATATCACTGCCAGCCACTTAAAGTTTTAAGTATTGTTTAGTGCATTTTAATCAGGTCATCATGTGACATAAAGATTAGCTGTAATAAACAAGCCAGCCAAAAGGAATATTTATGAGTCAGGTCGATCCTACTATGGAATTCAATGGACGTCATTTACAACAATGCCCCATTTTTTCATCGCAAAACTTAGTCTTTCAGCATCAAGACTTGGGCGAAACCTGCAAAAGTGTTGGGCAAATCTTCAAACCGCATCTATTAAAAATCGTACAACAACAAAACGATTTTCACTCATCCATGCACCATCTTAAAGCAGGACGATTATCCATCAGTCGTCTTGAATACAGTGCCGATGTCTATATTGAACCTGACCATTTAGAAAAATTTTATCTGATTCAAATCCCAACACAGGGATATGCAGAAATTGAAATGAATCAACAAAAATTTATTTCTTATCCGCAAGTTGCCTCTCTAATTTCACCCGAACAATCGCTAAAAATGCGCTGGCATGCCAACTCCCCACAGCTGATTCTCAAAATTGATAAAGATGACCTTTTACAGCACTGCCGCCAGCATCTTCCAGACGCACAGCAGCACCCTCCTATTTTTGAACCCAAGCTTGATCTTTCTACCCAAGGTGGTGCTTATTTTTTCCAATTGATGCGTACATTGATGGATGCGCTTGCTTGTGAACAGCATCCTTTGCATCACCCAATGGCATTTAAGCAGTTTGAATCCAGTCTATTTAATGCCCTGATTTACGGCCAAGCCAACAGCTTATTGCATCAAATCGATCAGTACAGAGAAAAAGCCATTTCACCTTATTTTGTCAAACGTACCGAAGCCTATATGCGTGAAAATCTACACGCAAATTTAACCATTGAACAATTGGCTGAACAGGCAGGCGTAAGCGTACGTACATTATTTGCAGGATTTAAAAGCTTTTTAAACACTACTCCAATGTCATATTTAAAAGAGTTGCGTTTTGAACAAGCGCATATGGAACTCCTACAAAATGAGCATGTCTCAGTCACAGATGTCGCGTTTAAATGGGGCTTTAGTCATCTTGGACGTTTTTCTCAGGAATATAAACGTCGTTATGGTGAATTACCCTCTTGTACACGCCGTAGCACCCTTGAACAGCAAGATCTTAGGTTTAAGCCATATTCTTAAACAACCGATAAGATTTAGTTAGAGATTTTATTCATTATAAATAATTAAAAAACCTATTTAGACGTATTTAAATAGGTCAAGTATATCTGTCAGTATGTTGCCATAGCGTTTCAAATCAGAAGTGATGAATATAGCGTAATTGCAAACGAGTTCCTTCAGGACGATTTTTTGCATCCTGTTCAAAATAGGCATTTGTCACGATATGATCATGTTTAGAAAAGCTATACATCGCCCCCGGTCCAATCGCCCACACTTGTTCACGTGTGCCTGTTAATTTTTCACCCTCTACTTCCGTGTCAGTAATTTGCTTGAGCCAGTAACCATTGATCCCTAAGCGTAATTGTGGTGTAAGCGCATAGTCGGTTGCAAAATTGGCATGGATCGCTTGCCCTGCCTGAATATCATCTGCAAGACCGAAGCTATAATTTGGATCATCATTTTTAAAATTGTACAAATAGTGCAGACGTGTAGAAACCGTCCACTTTGGATTAAACCAATAAGTTGCTGCCCAGTATGGATCAAATGAGACGGCATTATTGCCCGGATTAATATTTTTATTCTGATCATATTTCCCTGTCGGTAAATTGACCTGAAATTCAAAACGTTGTACGAATTTGGGCCCATCTTTGCTCATGACTGGGTCAAACTGGATAAATGGCCCAATCATCAGATCACCAAAACCCCCTTGGGCTTTAATCGCGGCATTATTTAAACCATCATCCATATCCATTTTACTGACAAATGGAATCAGCACATTCAATCCTAACGATGCGTGTTCACCTACACGCAAATCGGACAGATAACTAACTTGTTCAACAATGACTTGATAATTTAAGTCGGTCTTGGGTAAAGCTAACCGATGAGCTTGATTGTCTTTTAACTTGTTCGAATCATAATTTTGCAGATACGTTTGAGAATACCACCCCGGCCCAGCAGGCAGTCCACCATCCAGAAAACTGGTCATGCCCAGATTCACTGTCGGCAAGTCATATGCCTGTGCTGCAACCGCTGTTAAGACCACTGTTCCAGCAAGAAAACCTCTTTTGATCACATTATTTTTCATTTTCGATCCCCGAAAAAAATCACGATCAAAATTGATCGTGATTGTTGCTGTTAAATACTCAGTTCTGGATGCGCTGCAGCAATACGATACTTGCCCGCATGAAACACCAAAGGCTCACCAATACGATGTTGATAATGTTCAATCTGACCAATAAAAATCAGATGATCCCCCCCTTCATATTGATTTACGTTTTTACATACCAATGTTGCCAATACATCTTCTAGTAACGGTAAACCGCGCTCACACTCACGATGTGCAATGTTGGCAAACTTATCCTCTGAACCACGGGCAAAATGCCCTGAAAGTGAGTGATGTTCTTGTGCCAGCATATGAATCGCAAAATATTCGGTCTCAGTAAAATCCAATAAGCTTGGTGCAGTCTTTGACAAACTCCATAAAATCAGCGGCGGATCGAGTGATAGTGAAGAAAACGAGTTGGCTGTCATCCCAATTTTTCTTCCATCTCGTCCACGGGTTGTAATCACCGTAACCCCTGTAGCAAACTGCCCTAACAGGTTGCGAATTTCTCTTGGATTTTCCGTATCAATTGGTTTTAAATCCAGTTCCTGCGATGTGTTGATATTCATACCATTCACCTTTGACTTTGCTTCCCTATTAAGCCACTTTTTGACAGCTTTTCGATTCGATAAAACGTTGCGCCTGTTCTGGATCAAACCACCATGGAGCAAAATTACGTGGATTATCAAAATTATTGGCAATACTCGAAGCAATGGCATGGTTCTGCTCAGCCGCCGCCAAAAGCTCAATCATGTGCGGTTGTGGTGGCAACAATAAACTGTTGGTCCAAGCCACGACTTTTTCGGCATATGCCCAATAACGTTCAAATGTCTGTTGCATCCATTCATCTGTAAATGTTTGATTGTCATGCGCTAAAATGGCATCGAAATAAATTTTGCTACACTTGGCGGCATTGTTTGAACCTTGCCCCGTGATTGGGTCGTTCACCACTAATGCATCGGCCATACCAAAAACTTTACGACCAGATGGCAGGGTTAATATCGGTTTACGCACTCCCGGTGGAAAACGTCCAGACAGATAGCCACCAGCGTCGGTTAATTCAATATTTTCACAACGTGCTGCTTCCCAAGGCACATATTTGTTTAAAATATCTTTACTCATTTGCAAATGCTGTTCTGGTGTTTTCGCATCTTGCCAGCAATCCATCGGCCCACCGGGAATGCCTTCAAACACCATAATTTCACAAGCACCTGTAACTGTAAGCGCAGGAAAACAGAAATATTCACCCACTTCTGGAATTACGTTAAAAGTCACACGAGAATACGGCGACATTTGCTTCATACCTGTTACATAGGTCAAAGCAAGCGCGCGTTGTGGCTTATCAAAACAACTACGCGCTTCATCACGCTCGAACTGTTTAACCACTTCCCCCTTACCTGCGGCCAGTAAGACCAGCTCATATTCAGCAGTGAGCTGTTCCAGTTCATCTATTCCAACATCTTGAATAATCAACTGACCACCACGACGCTCAAACATTTCCATCCAGTACGGCATCTTGACGCGCTGATCTACCGATTGTGCATAACGCTCCAATCGCGCACTCCATGCAAAGGCAGGCTGTTTTGTTTCTGGGTTGACCAGTGTAAATCCAATCCCTTCAACCGCTGGACATTGCTCTTCCCAAAAATTAAGTCCAACATCACGCTCTGTTTGCAAGGCCGTGTGAAACATACACTGACTCGACATGACCTTGCCCTGACGAATTTCATCACCAGTACGGTTGGTGACAATCGTCACCTCATAACCTGTGTCTAATAATCCTAAACCGAGCTGCAATCCAGATTGACCCGCTCCTACTATAGCTATACGACGCATCATGGTTCTCCCATATTTTTTAATTCATTGAGTGTTTTAAATGTTTGATTTGCTATCACGCTTCATCGGCTAAACGTGGAATAGCTGGTTGATTCCCTTCAGGCCCCATGACGGAGTAACCACCATCGACGGCATAATCTGCGCCTGTCACAAAACTTGCGGCTGGCGAGAGTAAAAACAGCACCACATTGGCTACCTCTTCGGGATGACCTAGACGTCCCAGCAAGTGATAGTCAGCTGCTACGGCATCAGCTTTGCTTCGGTTATTGCCACTGACGTCGGCAATCACCCGTGACCATGTCCAACCAGGTGATACCGAATTAACTCGTACCCCATCTGCTGCAAAATCCATCGCCATAGACTGGGTGAGTTGTCGCATCGCTGCTTTTGAAACGGGATAAAGCCAGCGTCCTGTTTGTGCAAATTTGGCGGAGATCGAGGTGAAATTGACAATCGCACCATGCTTGGTTTTTAAATCCTCATAAAACGCACGGGTCAGTTCGACGGCTGAAAGCAGATTAATATTCAATGCTTGTAACCAGTCTTCACGTGAGGATTTAAAGCCATCATCCAGATAGGTACAGGCCAGATTGACCAAATAATCAACTTTGCCAAAGCTGTCGTGAATTGTTTTCACTGCGTTTACAATCGCCACATCACTGCTTAAATCAGTTTGAATAAATTGCGCCTGCCCGTGCATGGCATCCGCCACTTGCTGTCCTTGTTGGTCAATATCCAGAATAATGACTTTTGCACCTGCATCGACCAATGCTTGAACTACGGCCTGACCAATCAGGGTTGCGCCGCCACTGACCACAGCGATTTTCTGATTCAATTGAATATCCATATTCCACTCCTGATAGTTAAAACGATTTGCCTTCGCTGCTTGACCAAGACGGCATGAGGGTATTGGATGGCAAATCTTCATCCAGTAGTTTTTGAGCAGTTTCTACACCAGCAACGGGTAGCCCTTTAGGATTGAGTAATCCAATTTGAACCAGAACGGATGCCTGATCCCAGTAGATATGTTCATGGCAGAGTTTTGGGCCACGGAACTGAATCACACCCAGCATAGGAATCTCAACATACTTCCCTGTTGGCGCGACTCCCGGCAGTAACCAGTCAATTTCACTGTCATGGGTAAAACTCATAATGAATTCATCCACCACCTGTGTTGAACCGACAGTGCGTGAGATCGACGTGATCTTCATATCTTTTGGATTTTGATGAACGAAGTGATATTGATAGAAGCGGGCAAGTTGGCTATATCCCACACCACCTGTCAATGTTGGAATATGATTGACATAGGGTTGCGCCACCATGGTTGCCATAGTGGCAGGTACATCGCGTGTATCAAATTCATAACGGATATGCGCTTCCCAAAGTGCAACCAAATCATAAACTGGTCCGATACTTTGATGCAGTGCGGTAATACTGCGTTCATGAGCAAAACGTGCGGAGGGTTTGTGATAATGTTCGCTGTTTGGTCGGGCAAAGGCATGATCTACACCCTCATAGACATAAGCCTGAACATTGCTATATTGGGCGGCAGCATCCAGAATCTTTTGGCGTGCCTCTGGCGGTGTAAACTTGTCTAATTCAGCAATATGTAAAACTACTCGCCCTTTGGCATTTTCAAGTTCATCGAGTGTCTTCTCGATTCCTACCCCGTAATAACCCACAGCACAGGCCACTTCAGGAATACGACAACCTGCCAGATACGCCAGTTTTCCACCCAGACAATATCCCACGACACCTAAGCCTGCACTGGCATCGCAACTCTCTAAAGTTTTGAGAAAATTCAAGCTATCTTGAATATCTTCGACACCTTGATCTTCATCATAGTGTTGATAAAGCTCGAAGGCTTTTTGAAAATCTTGCTCGGTATAACCCAGTTCAATGCGGGGTGCAGTACGCCAGAATAAATCTGGAACCAATACGGTATAGCCTTCCTCAGCCAAAAAATCAGCCTTGATACGCATTGCTGCATTCACACCAAAAATTTCCTGACACAGTACAATTCCAGGCCCTTTTCCGCCTTCTGCAATTGCCAAATACCCAGCAAATGACTTCCCTGTTTGGGTTTTTACTTCAATATATTGACCTGACATTTCATCCACTCCAGACCTAACCGTTAGCGTTATCATGTCTGTGAAAGGTATTTAACGTCTGTCCAAAATCTGCGAGGATTATCCAATCAGTGCGGAATACTGTGAAAGATGAAAATTCAATGCATAAAATTTATTTTAGAAATCATTAGATCTTTTTCATAAATCAAAAAATGAGCATATTGAGCGAATCGTTTTGATATTGAAATTGCCTTTGGGCTGAGGCGAGGATGAGAGGGCTTTAATGTTGAATTATGGTTTTAATAAGGACTTATGATAGAAGCTGATTGCCACTTTTTATAAATGTCTTGTCATCTACTATTCTGAACAACATTATCTTAAACAAGATTTTGCTCACCACATCAATAAGCCATAGTTAAATAAGTAAATCTGCAATTTTGCAAAAGTTCTCAATAGAACTCATTGTTAAAGTCCATCTCTCTCAGCAATACATTGCAACAATACCCTGTTGTTCAGTAAGCTATGTTCAACGCTACCTGTAATGCACGCTTCTGTGCGATTCGTCCCAACTTCTATAAAGCTGATTCTATCAAGCTGAGTGAATATATTAGACATGGTTTCTGATTTATTAAATTCTAATATGCACCTTGCATTTTCTGACAACAATCAAGTTCGTGTAGTAACGACTTTTTCTGAACTTGTAAATACGACATTTCAAGGCGAGATAAATGCCATTTGTTGGAACAGAGATTTGCTGGGTGATTTTAAAGAAATTGTGTCTAAACTTGAGTTAAAAGAAAATATTACCGAAGTTTCCACTGAAGATCTTTTAGCGCTACAACTTTCAGAAAAAGGCATTCTGGCAAGGGATATCATCTTAAGCGATATACAACTATTAACTGATTTCGGTGCTTCGCCTTCACTGAATTTACTTAAACATTATGAACGGGATCAAGATCTGGATTTCATTTCTACAGATGTATATTCGTATCATGTTGATCGTTCGCCCATTGAAACAGATACTTTTTTATGTACCTATCATGGCGCTGCCAGTGACATCATCTCCAATGATCAAGTGGAACAAAAGATTTTGATCCCAGAAATCAGGGAAAAGCTTAAAGCATTACATGACGGTCCTGAAGCAGAATTTGAAACCTTTCTGCAAGAGTATTTTTTTGATCTGCATTACCAGCCGAAACCCAACTCAGAACCTGTAAATTTAGGCTCAGGACATCTTTGGCGCTTAGCGGTAGATCATCCAACACAACAGGTTTTACCTTGCGTTCATCGAGCGCCCGTTGAAAAGGATGGCGAGTATAGGTTGTTATTAATTTGTTAGATCATGCCCCAATATACCTAATAAATAGAGAAAAACTGCCTCTTGAGATGACAAGTCTAAAAAGAATGATCAAAGCATGCGCTTGTAAATAATACTGTGTAATTCCATTTTAAAATAATCAACGACTCGCACATTAAGCAAGAGTCTAAAGTAGTTTATTAACGCTTTCCCATTTTGGAAAGAATCGGGTTAAAAGCACGAATGAATTAATAGATTATATTTTTACTCGATTCTTAGTTTCACTTGGATTCTCTCCAAACTCTTCACGATATTCATGCGAAAAACGACCCAAGTGATTAAATCCCCAATCAAATGCTAATTTTGAAATGGAAATATTTTTATCCCTAGAGGTACTTAAGGTCTTATAAACTTGTTGTAAACGATATCTACGTAAAAAAGTCAAAGGACTTGTTCCATAATACTGTTGAAATTCAGCATATAATTTAGACTTTGATACGCCAGCTAATCTTAGCAAATCTTCTGCACGAATCTCTTCATGGGCATACTTCTGAATATAGTCGCATACCTTACGTAAGTATTCTGGCGCTTGTTGATCAGATAAGGATCTTAACAAGCTTGAATAATTATTTTCTTGCGAGAGTAATAAAGCTTTAATCAGAAAATTTTCATAATCCTCTGACCAAAGTTGTAAGCCCTGCATACTTTTGTATTGAGATCGAAGCAACAAAAAATGATCAATATTTTGCCACCACATCCCGATACCCTGATCAATTTTCAAACTCATTTCAGGATTGAAAACCACGGGCTCTTCAACAGACTGACGTAGTAATTCGCCTAACACCTTCTGCATACTTTTTTCAGGAATAACCACTTGATATTTTTTACAATCTTTATCAATCGCTAAATCCTGTAAATCTGCATTAGATAAAATTAGGCCTTTATCCGCACTGGAAATGTAATTGGTGCCATTGATTGCTAAAGTCTGCTTACCTTGAATCGGCAAGCTAATACTATATGCCCTTAAATTAGACGTGTTAATGAGTACATTTGCACCATAGCTGATCTTACCGATCGCCATACGCTTGTGGGGTAATCGAATCCCTTCATAATGAAAATCCAAGACATTTCGACCGCATGTATCTAAGTGATGCTCCCCACATATTGAGGACATTAAACTGTGTGCAAATTCTGCCTGACGGGAATAGTGATTTAGATCCATCTCTTGGCTTAGTGATAACATATTCTTTTCACCTAGCTAACGCTCAATACTTGTTAAGGGGCAAATTACGTGCCAATTCCTTTACTTAAAATATTAAGCTCTGTTCATCCATAAACAATTTATAAAATCAATTAGGCTTCATTAAGGAAGCCTAATTAAATTTTCCATATAAAAGCGCATTAAAAAAATTATGTTTCCTAAATTAAAGAAATTACTCTTATTTTTAAAAACTAGCAAACCATCTTGAAACATCTTTTAAGAAATAATCTGGTGGGTAATGTCCTTTTAAACTCCCACCTCCAGAATACTGACCAAGTTGATAAAGAGTCAACCTTACAGGTGCGACCTGACATTGGGTGTATTCAATTGTTTCGTTTGATAGTTTTTTAGTCAAAGAGGTTTTACATTTATGATTATCTAACCAAAATGTATTCTGCTCTTTTCCAAACAATCCATTTGGACTCTTACTGCCAAAAAAATCATCTGCCAAACCAAATACAGTCCAAACTGCAGGATTACCTTTGCATTTAACAGCATTATTATTATCATCATAAAACCAATATGGATTATTGGCTGCAACTGGTGCAATTGCTTTAAACTGATCTCCTAGCAAACATCCAACTACAGCAGCCATATCGCCTCCCCAAGAATGCCCAGTAACAAATATTCTTGTTGAATCAATTGAATAATTACGCTTAACTAAAGAAAGTAATTCCTCAGTAAATTTGATATCATGATTTCCAGAAAAATCCCCACCGTTTGGCCCTAAGGCCCAACCTTTATCAACTCCCCAGCGCCATTTTTGATCAGGATAAATAAAAATAGTATCAGACATATTTTTTTCTAATCCATGAGCCGAAGAACTCCATCCCTGCCCAAACCAATCCTTCATTTCTTTACCTGTAGTATCTGTTCCCGCAAAAACCAATACCAACTTATATTTTTTCAATGGGGTATAATTTTTAGGTAAAGTAACGAAATAACTTCTATTTCCTCCAGCAGCTTCAGAAAAGTTATTATTCAGTTGCCCACTTGGTGGCATAGCCGCAAAAACCATATTAGTAAATAAGAAAAATAATATATTAATCTTAAATAAAATTTTTAAAATACGTTTTATTCCCATATCATCCACCTAATTTTAAACATCATATAATTTAAGAGTTATATCTAGATTAAAATTAATATATTTAAAATATATTAATAATATAGCAACATGAAACAACCCAATCTTGAAAATCAGTTAAATATAAGATTGCACAACAAGCTTCTTAAAGCTAAAAATATTACAATCCTTTTTAAACGATCATAAATTCAATAACGTTCCTGTTAATATGTCTTCCTAAAAAGAAAAATCTGGTACCACGACTAACTCGAAGATAACTAAGCATTCTTTTTCTTTTTAAAATAAGGAGCAAGTAAAGAATCCCAAGCATCAACTATTTGTTGATATTCATGTTCACAGTCTTCAGCACGTTCCTTATGAAGCAACTCATCATCTATAAGACTCTGGAAGCTCTTCGGATCAGAACCATAAACGTAACAAAGAAAATTTACAGCACGTTGTGCATCTAAAGAATGTGAATCATAAAAAAGTAAATCATCCAATGAAGTCGCTCTTCTTGCAGCAAGACCATAGGTATCTGAAACTGTAAGAAGGTACTCTTTATCTTGATCGTCATAAGTTAAAATATATGCTGCCAACTGATCTGCTACATCTTCTTCTCTACCCGTAATTTTTAAATCGAGCTCTGCAATAAGGGCGTGCCCAGTTTCATGGAATAAAGTTCCCACAGCACTTTGATATAACTCGTTTTCTAATATGACACCCGAATCGCCAGCTTCAGTGAACATTTTCCTTTCTTCTGCACCCAATTCGTAACATAGTTCAATTGTTTTCTTATCACTTTCATAAAATGCATTCGCTTCATTACACTCTTTTGCAATAACTTTGATATCAGAGGGAATATTAACAAAATCATTCATTTCTTCAGTATAGCCTTCTAATAACTTCCGACTACGCCAAAGACCTTCCTCAATTCTATTGTCTGCATTTAGAGCAGGTTCATAAATTGGGATAAATTTTCCTTGTAAAGTAGGTCCCTTACTTGATGCCTGTTGTTGAGTATTTGTAGATTTACTGTCTGAACTATCATTACAAGCCGTCAGGCCTAACAGCGTTATGAATGTAACAGAAAATAATCTTAAAATTTTGGAGTATTTTAAAACATCATCTTTCATATATAGATTTCCTTTTTAATTAAAAGTATTTGAATATTAATCAAAGATAAAATTCAAATAAAAAATAGATTATTAAATTCTCACATTTAAAAAAATCATTTCAATAAAAATAATAAATACCCCTCTTGATCATCAAAAAATTTCATCGATATCTTTTCTTTCAATTTAAAAACTAAAAATTCAAAATCCAATACAGATTTTATTTTAGTTAAAAATTCCTCTATGCAATTATTTCAAATATTTTAGCAATGCTTATACTGGTACCAATTAATTGCATTTTTGATTAATAAGTCAGTTGCATCTATGAATAAATCCGGATGTATTTTAATCCAATCTTCTAAAATTAGAGGAATTTCTGTACATGCAAGAAGGAACTTTTTATCATCTTTTAATGTATAATTTTTAATAATGCTGTTCATTATTTCTTTAGCTTTTGCATATTCTCCAGCTTTATACTTATAAATGCTTTCCATTATTAGATTCTGAAAAAAAGAAGAAGGAATAGTGAAGTTAATTTTATTATTAACAAATTCCTTTTGATAAAGTTGAGTACTAATTGTAGCCGTAGTCGCTAAAATACAGACTTCCTGAATATTACTATTTTTAATATATTGAATAGCTGATTCAACAATACTAATCATTTTTGTATGAGTAGATTCTTGCAACCGATCAAACCAAAAGTGGGCAGTATTACATGGAATGATTATACATCCGACATTGGCATTTTCTAAAATTCGTAAATATTCAACCATCTTTTCTAATGGTTTATCATTTTTATTCAAAATGGATTTTGTTCTATCAGGTATGTCTGGAATACATACAGTTATGACCGGAATATGGTCTTGATCACAGCTTGCTCTAGTATTTTTAATAATTTTATTCATGGCATCAACTGTCGCCTGTGGCCCCATTCCACCTAAAATTCCAATTGGTTTATTCATATCCATTTCCGAGCAATTACTATATGAACTTAGCATTGCAAGAAAAAAATCTATCAGTTTGCAAAAAATAGATGTAAAATCCAAAAAATGCATAAGCATTCTATTTGTATTTTTTAAATTTTTATATTAACTTATTGATTTAATTAAATTAATTAAATATAGGCATTATATAATGATGCATAATTTGCATAGCTATATTAAAAAATGCATAAGTTTTGCATCATTTTAATGCACTCTTTGGGGAATGATATTGATATTTAAAATACCTTTTAGTTTAATTATTATGATTAACTAAAAAATAGGCTAAACAATAATGATATTTTTGTATAAACATATTAAATGATTATAAATCTATATGATTTTATTTTTATTTTAATAATTTTGGCTGTATGAATATCTTCACTTTTTTGAGTTATTGGTGTGTACAATAGACTGATATAAACATTATTATTAGATCAGAGCTACAAACTTAAAAGTACAATTATTTAAAAAACTAAAGTGCTACGGATTTATTTCCATCTATGTAATTTCCCAATCTATAGCTTTAACAAAACTCCATAATCCTTCTGATGCGGCATTCAATCTAGAACTACTTCTATATAAATATATATCAACAGATAACACAGAGTTTTTTAGAGGAATAACCATGAGTTCATTATTTTTAAGTTCATCTTGGATACTGTAATCTGGCAACCAGCCCACACCATATCCCCCTTTAATCATATCTTTAAGTAAGATACTCATTGATGATACAAACGTAGTACTAAAAGAATGAGATTGATGTTCTTGAAGAAATTTATTTACTTTCTTTCCCATATAACTATCATCGGTATAATTCATTAAAGGAAGCGAACCATCTTCAAGGGAAAACTTAGGACACCCTAAATGATTTGGGGCCGTAACTAAATATAATTTTGCTGAGAAAAGTTTATGGCATAAAAATTGAGTGTTCATAAGCTCATCATCATAAAAAGAAGCGATAAAATCACATTTCCCATTTCTTAGATGATCAACTGTCTCATTTACATTGATTGACTCAACATAAAAGATTTTTTCTTGATAATTTTTTAAATTCCCCAAAATTTTAGGAAAAATATATCCTGCTAATGAATGTGCTGAAGCTATAGTTACTCTACTTCTTATATCATTAGTACCTTTAATTTTATCGATGTTGTATTCAAAATCATCTAATAAACTTCTTACATGTAAAAGAAATAGCTTGCCCTTTTCTGTCAATTTTAGAGGAGATGTATCCCTGTCAAAAACTTCAAATCCCAAAGAGTTCTCTAAAGTCTGAATACGTCTACTTAAAGAGGATTGCGAAATATTTCTTATATCTGCGGCAACTGTAAAGTTTCGATACTTTTCTAAAACAATAAGATCATACAACCACCTTAACTCTATGTTTTGTATCATAAAAACTTAATACCCATTTATAACTAAATTTATACTTTAGCAATGAAAAGTCCACAAAAATATGACATAACTCATTTATTTTGAGCTACTGCCAAGACTGGTTCTACAAAGTTATCATCTCATGATTTAATCAAACATGAATATAGAAAACTCTTCACTTAAGATTGTCACTAAATGGCTTAAATATCTATAATTTCCTATATTTAATTTTCCAATAGTTAATATTATTTCTGCTAATCTTTCTTTATCAAAATTATCAGATTTTATTAGATCGTAAAGAAAATTAACAAGCTCAGCAAAAATGCTTATTTTTTGACTAGAACCTAATTATTTATAGCTAAGATTCTAAAAAATATACTTTAAAAACCATTCATTTTAAATTAAGCAATATTTATAATAGCGTATACTCTAAAAATTGGTTAATAATTATCAAAAAAAATCCCTAGCAATAGAAAACTGATATTAAAATTATTTTTTCTATTTTTTAAAAATATTAATACATTAATTTTCCACATAATATATTATAATTTATAAAAGTCTGCATTAAGTATTAGTTATGACATTAGAAATTCGATGGATTGAAGACTTACTTGCTCTAGAGCAAGAAAAATCAATTTCTCAAGCAGCAGAGGTACGACATGTCACACAATCTGCATTTACACGGAGAATTCAGAACATTGAAAATGCATTTGGATTCCAAATTCTAAAAAGATATAGTAAAAATATTGATTTTACCGAAGCGGGACAAATTTTATTAGCTTCCTCAAAAAATATCCAAAACCAACTTAATGCAACAATCAACTATCTTGAAAAAAATATTAAAAATAATGAATTAAATATAAGGTTTGCTGTATCACACTCCTTAACAACCCAATTTTTCCCACGATTTATCAATGATTCATTAATAAATTTAGAAGATTTAAAATTAGAAATTATTGCATCCAACTTCAAACAAGGGCTGGGTTTACTCAAAGATGGCTCTTGTGATTTATTAATTTGCTATTGCGATCAAAAAACATTACAGCAACTTGATCTTTCTCTTTTTGTCTTTCATAAAATTGTGAAAATGGAAATACTCCCTGTTACTGCACTTGATAATGGTATTCCTAAATATTCAATTGATCAGCCTTTCCCCCTATTGGCATATAGTAAACAAGCATATTTAAGAAACTGCGTTGATGAGGTGATTGAAAAAAATCTAAATTATCGAACTCTATATGAAACAGATAATGCCAGTGATTTAAAAGAATTAGTTATACAAGGTTTGGGTATAGCATGGCTACCAAAATTATTAATTGAAAAAGAGATCTCCGAAAACAAATTAAAAATAATAGATAACAAAAACTATAATACATCTCAAGATGTCTACATTATCAGACACAAAATTATTATTTCAAATAGTATTAATCAGATATGGAGATCAATAACTGCACCAAAAAAATAAAAAATTAGCATATGGTATTTTAATTATGATCTTAAAAACCCGCATCAACATAGTGATCATTAAATTAAGTGATAAATACAACATCAAGCTTGCTATTTAAAATCACTGTTGATACTCTTTTTTAGTAGGTTATTTATATGCTACATAAAACAGATTAGCAATTATCTGCTAATCGATTTACTGGGGTAGCATTTGATTCAATCACTTCATTCTCTTGTTCAGCATGCTCATATTTATCGCCTTCTGTACGAGCAATTACAGCAGTTGCAATGCTATTGCCAATGACATTAGTTGCAGTACGTCCCATATCTAGAAATTGATCGATTGCTAAAATTAATAAAATACCAGCTTCAGGCAATTTGAACATGGCTAGAGTTGAAGCGATAACGACAATAGATGCACGAGAAACACCAGCAATTCCCTTACTGGTTATCATTAACGTAACTAGAATTAAAGCCTGCTGAGTCCAGCTCAAATCAATATTATAAGCTTGTGCAATAAACAAAACAGCAAATGCCATATACATCATAGACCCATCAAGATTAAATGAATAACCTAATGGAAGCACAAAGCTGGTAATTCGTTTAGGAATCCCAAATTTGTCTAAAGCCTCCATCGTTTTTGGGTATGCTGACTCACTACTGGCTGTAGCAAATGCCAATATGGTAGGCTCGCGAACCACTCGCATCAATCTAAATACATCTTTTTTCAAGAAGATGTAGCCGAATGAAATGAGGATCATCCAAAGAATAAGTAATCCGATATAGAATTCTCCAATAAAAATACTATAATCAAGAATTAACCTAGGTCCTTGAACTGTAATGGCAGAAGCAATTGCCGCAAAAACCGCAACAGGTGCAAAAGCCATAACATAATCTGTAATGCGGAACATGACTCGACAAAGCTCATCAATAATCCGGCCAATTACAGTAGCTTCATTTTCGTGCTGAACATAGGCTAATGCGGAACCAAAGAAAATTGAAAAAACTAGAATTTGCAAAATCTCATTATTCGCCATTGCTTCAGCAAAACTGCGTGGAAAAATATGAGTAATAAAAGTTTGTAGACTTAAACCTGATGCACTAACACCAACATCGATAGCTTGCTTCGGAATAGTCAGGTTCATTCCAGCACCAGGTTGGAAAAAATTTGCTAGACTCATACCGAGTAAAAGTGAAAGTAAAGATGCCCCAATAAACCAACTCATAGCTTTTAAGGTAATTGATCCTAAAGAAGATGACTTTCCCATTGATACCAAGCCAGAAACAATTGTTGCAAATACTAAAGGCGCAATAATCATTTTAATTAATCTTAAAAAGACATCAGTGACAATCTTGAAGTATGAAGAAATTTCAGTTGCTTGTATGGTATTTAAATTACTATGGCATACCCAACCCACCAATACTCCTGATATCATTGCAATCAAAATATATTTGAGTAATTTTTTTTGATTCATAAAACAAATTCCTTCTTTAATATTATTTACATCAAAATTTTGATCTTACATACAGACTTTGATGATTATCCATTTTGGTTACATAGCGATGGCTTTACTTTTTCGTTAAAAAAAATGGCTCAACAATCCGCTGTCGCAAGTGTTGCTTTTTTTTTTATAAAACGACAATGCAAAAATTAAATCTTGTATGCAAATAATGCATATTTTTAACCACGTCTTATCATTACCAAAACAGCTATTTTTTAATTCATCTATTTGTTAAAAATCGAATACAAATGATGTATTGGAGCAATCTCATTTCATTTTATTGTTTTAAATCATATCACTAGATAAAATTAAAAATCATAAGTTTGAATTACAAATTTTGTCTACCTTAGTACTTACTTTAATATTTGCTCTATTAGTTTTTGATTAAACGCTGCTACCTTGATGTGCTTTAAAAGAGCTTTTAATTTCTCTTGCAGTCATTTTCTAGTAACCCTATTATTTTTCTAACATAGGTTGTTATACAAATCTAGAATTGAGTTGCCATATTTATTTTATGGTTCTAAATTTCTAAAATATCCCCAATTTATTCTAAAAAAATATAAAATGAATTTTTCAAATTAAACCCAATCGACAATCATGATAAGTGCCAAATGCTATCTGTTAACAGTTTGACTTCCTCGATATCATGAGTCACATATAACATAGGAATTTTAATCTCATTCTTTATTTGTTGAAAGAATGGAATAATTTCAGCTTTATGCTCTGCATCTAAGGCTGATAAAGGTTCATCTAATAGCAAAATATTCGGCGAATATAAAATCGCACGACCCAATGCTACACGCTGTTTTTCACCACCAGAAAGGTGTATTGGCATCCGATCAAGTAGATGGCTCAGCTTTAATAATTCAACGATATAGTCCAACTCAAATTGACGTCGCTCAACATCAATTCGGTTATATCCAAACTTTAAATTTCCCATAACATTTTTATGTGGGAATAATTGGGCATCTTGAAAGACTAACCCCACACGGCGTTTTTGAGTGGGGATATTTATTTTTGTTTCATGATCA
Source organism: Acinetobacter sp. 1125_18A (assembly GCF_052824985.1). Classification (NCBI taxonomy): domain Bacteria; kingdom Pseudomonadati; phylum Pseudomonadota; class Gammaproteobacteria; order Moraxellales; family Moraxellaceae; genus Acinetobacter; species Acinetobacter sp. 1125_18A. The sequence continues at coordinate 34,505 of NZ_VTDG01000004.1, read as the reverse complement.
AACCAAGTATCTTGGTTCACTTTGATCCAGCCTTGTTGTGGCGTACGTAAGCCAGCTATCGCATTTAAAATGCTGGTTTTACCTGAACCAGAATGTCCAAATAATCCCACAACACTTTCATCAGACTTAAATTGCTGATTTAAATTAAATTTATTAAATTTCAGGGTTATTTTAAAATCGAAATGCATTACGTTAACTCTGTTTTTTCTTTTGATAGCGGTGAAACCACTGCGCAAACCATAATGCCAAAAATGCCACAGTCAATGAAATCATAATCAGACGTTGTAATGCATGATTCATATCAGGCTGTTGCATCAAACTATACATCGCAAGCGGCAGAGTTCTGGTTTCACCCTCAACATTCCCCACAAATGTAATTGTTGCGCCAAACTCTCCTAAACTACGACAGAAACATAAGATTGCACCAATTAAAATACCACTACTCGCTAAAGGTAAAGTCACATGCAGAAATGTTGAAAATGCAGATGCGCCCAAAGTTTTTGCAGCCATTTCTAGCTTTTGATCAACAAGTTCAATCGCCAGACGAATCGATTGGACCAATAATGGAAATCCCATCACTGCCGAAGCCAAGACTGCACCTTTCCAATTAAATGCAAAATCTAGGCCGAACTCCGTTAAATATTTCCCTAAGAAGCCTCGATTACCAAAAACTTGTAAAAGTAAAAAACCTGGCACAACTGGCGGTAACACCAAAGGTAAAAAAATCAATGTTTCAAATAATGATTTTCCGAAAAAATCTTTACGTGCCAAAATCCAGCCAACGATAATGGCTGGAATCAAGCTAAAAATCAGACAAAAACCAGCAACTTTACAAGAGAGTTTTAAGACTTCAATTTCTGCTGGTGACAGTACATCAAACATAGCCGATTTCTAATTAAGAACGCTAAAGCCATATTTTTTAAATATGGTTTTAGCTTCATTGCTTTGTAAATATTGATAAAACTTAACAGTTTCAGGGGTCGGTTTTACCATCCCCATTGGGTAAACAATCGGTGTATGCGTGTTTAACGGAAACTCAGCAATAACCTTAACATCTGGACTAATTGCAGCATCAGTTAAATAAACAATCCCCACATTACATTCCCCACGTGCCACAAAATTCAGTGCAACGCGAACATCTTCTGCTTGAACTAAACGCGGCTGAATTTTTTCCCACCACTGCAATGATGTTAAAGCTTGCTTCGCATACTTTCCAACAGGAACACTTTTGGTATCGCCTGTACAAAGCTTGCCTTTAAATGCGGTAGTTGGGTCAAATGATGGGGTCATTTTGAATGGTATGTTTTGATTTTTCGGGCTAATCAATACTAAACGATTACCAAGTAGATTTTTTCTATTTTTAGGATTAATCAATTTTTTATCTTGTAAATAATTCATCCACTGCTCATCGGCAGAGATAAATAAATTGGCTGGTGCTCCTGCTTCAATCTGTTTTGCCAGTGTCGATGAACCTGCATAAGATGTTTTAATTTTTATATTATTTTTCTTTTCATATTTTTGATCTAGTTCTGCTAGAACATTGGTTAAACTGGCTGCAGCGTAGACTGTGATTGTATCTTCTGCATAAGCATGGCCCATGGCAAGCAAACTTAAACTGAATAAAATTTTTTTCATCGACATCTTCCTTTGAATAACAAAAAATTGATCGCTAAGCATTACTGACTATAAAGAACGAAACCGTCACCCCGACAAAAGCTTGCCAATGTGAGACCTGAAGCTTGTGCCATCTCTATTGCCAGACTGGTAGGCGCAGAAATTGTTGCAAGTAATGCGATATTTAATACAACACACTTTCTAATCAGTTCATAACTTGCTCGACTGGTCATCACCACAGATCCTTTTGACAGATCAAAGTTCTCTGCTGAGATATGACCCAGTAATTTATCTAGCGCATTATGTCTTCCAACATCTTCAAAAATAGCATGGATGTTCCCCTCCACAACCCAAGCAGCAGCATGAGCTCCACCAGTCACAGCGGTAATCTTTTGCTGGTTTTTTAATTGTTTGATTACGTTAGGAATTTCTCTTAACCATTCTGATTGAATTGTAGAACTAATTTTTGGCAATGAAAATTGAAGTTGTTGAAGACTTTCTATACCACATAAACCACATCCTGTTCTACCAATCAGCATTCTGCGATGTTGTTTTAATGCCATAAAAGCTTTTGATGAAATTTTCATCTCAACCTGTATACCAAAATTGTTGTGAATAATATCAAGCGAGTAAAGCTCTTTTAAACTTGCAATTATTCCTTCAGAAAGGCTAAATCCTTTTGCGAATTCAGCGATATCAGTTGGTGTAGCCATCATCACAGCATGAGATATACCGTTATAAACCAATGCTATAGGATATTCTTGAACAACCTGATCAAACTGAACATCTGTTTTATCTTGATCAAATCGTGTAATTTGAACTGACGCATAACCTGAAAATAGTGGTTCCAACTTGAGCTTTCCTTACAATTCTGGATAGCAATCATAGGTTACTATCCAATTTCACGTATCCTGCAATAAACCAGTAAATAATTAAATCTCAACCTTTTTTTCTGCATTCTCAGGATCGACCTCAGTAAATAAATTGAAGTGCTCAGGTGCATCGCCAGCATGTAAAATAACAGGAACACTTTTTGAAGCTGGAATCTTGGCATATTGATCATGACTTGAAAGCGCAACCAGTGGATTGGTTTCAGGATAATAAGCGGCCAGACTTCCTGGTGGAATGTTATAGGGAACGATTCGGAAACTTTTCACGACTCTTTTTACCCCATCAGAGAATACACTTTCAATATCAACCCATTGATCAGCAACAAAACCTGCTTCATCAATATCTTGTTGATTTATAAATAATACACGGCGCTGGCCAAACACACCTCTATAGCGGTCATCAAGACCGTATAAGGTCGTATTGTACTGATCATGCGAACGTATCGTCATTAAAGTGTAGACTTTGCTCTTCGTATACTGGGCAGAAAATTGATTTTCTTGATCGTTATAGACTTGGGTTAATGGCGTAATCAGGAATTGTGCTTTACCCACGGGTGTATTCCAAACTTTAGCATTGGCAGGATGAATAAGATGGAAACCACCTGGTTGATAGGCTCGCCCATTGAAATCTTTGAACTCCTCAAAAACCTCTTCAATAGAATCACGTATACGATCATAGTCCTCAACATACCAACGCCATTTAATTTTAGAGTCAGGTAATGTCGCTTCAGCCATTCGTGCAACAATATCAGGTTCAGAAAGCAAGTTCTTTGATGCAGGTTCATTGCGCCCAGCGGACAAATGCACATTACTCATTGAATCTTCAACTGAGATCGCCTGATTCCCTTTCAGTTGCTTATCCAGTTCGGTACGACCTAGGCATGGAAGAACCAAGGCGTCTTTACCACACACGAGATGGCTACGATTGAGTTTTGTTGCAATATTTACCACCAGTGAGCAGCGTTTAAGCGCTTCTTGAGTATATGGGGTGTCAGGTGTCGCAACTGCAAAATTCCCGCCTAAAGCAATAAAGACTTTAACATCGCCCTCATACATCGCTTTAATCGTTTCCACCACGCCATAGCCATGTTTACGTGGCGATTTAATGTTGAAAACACGATCAATATCATCCAGCATTTTTTCACTTGGTAATTCATTGATCCCCATGGTCCGATCACCCTGCACATTACTGTGCCCACGAACTGGACATAGGCCTGCTCCCGGACGACCAATCTGTCCTTTTGCCAAAAGTAAATTAGCCAACATATGAACATTCGCAGTGCCGTGTCTATGTTGTGTTATGCCCATCCCCCAACAAAAAATCGAACGCTCAGACTCGCAAAACATTTTAGCAATTGATTCTAAGTTTTCCGAAGAGAGACCTGAATACTGATAAATATCACGCCATTCTGTTCGGTCAACTTCTTTTAACATTTCATCAAAGCCAACAGTATTCTCAGCAATATACTGCCGATCAAATACCCCCGTTTTACCTGCAAGTATTGCCTGTTTATCCCATTCATGAAGATGCTTCATCATACCTAACAGAAGCGCATAATCTCCGCTAATTTTCGGCTGAAAATAAAAGCGACTAATGGGCGTACTGCCATTCGTCATCATCTCAATTGCTGCTTGAGGATCCTGAAAACGCTCTAATCCACGTTCTTTGATTGGATTAATCGCAATAATATTTCCACCTCTACGCGATACTTCACGTAAAGTTCCTAACATTCGAGGGTGGTTGGTACCAGGATTATGCCCAAAGCTAAATACAGTATCCGCTTGATCAAAATCATCTAAAGTAACGGTACCCTTGCCAAGCCCAATTGAATCCTTCAAACCAATACTGGTGGTTTCATGACACATATTTGAACAATCAGGGAAGTTATTTGTTCCATAACTTCTGACAAATAACTGGTACAAGAAAGCCGCTTCATTACTTGCCCGACCAGATGTATAAAATGCTGCCTGATCTGGATGATCCAAAGCTTGAAGATGTTGAGCGATAAGCTTAAATGCATCATCCCAAGAAATTGGGACATACTTATCTGTAGCCGCGTCATAACGTATTGGATCTGTGAGTCGCCCCAAATCTTCGAGGTAAAAATCATTTTGCTCAGCTAACCAACTCACTGTGTGATGCGCAAAAAATTCGGGAGTAACTCGTTTACTGGTTGCTTCGAATGCAACAGCTTTTGCACCATTTTCACAAAAGTTAAATGCGTGCGTATCTTTTTTTTCAGGCCATGCACAACCAGGACAGTCAAAACCTGTCGGCTGGTTAATATTCATTAATGTAATTGAGCCTTTGGCAAAGACTTCTTGCCTTTTTAAATTTCTAGCAACACTCAACAAAGCGCCCCAACCACCAGCTGGGTGCGTATAGGGTTCGATACGCGCGAAATTGGTATTCTCCTGAATATGGCGTTCTTGACCTTCTGTTTCAGGTTTATTTTTTTCTAAATCGTTCATTTGAGTGCCCTCTTTAATGGCTTATCTGATTAAAAAATCAGCTCAAGAAAAAATTCATTTACTTTACATGGTAACTTTTCATAATAATCATTCATCATTCTTATAACTTAAGCTGCTTAATTTACAACGACTTAATGAGAATGTGAATTCAAATGAAGATGTTTATGCGAAACATCTTCATCTTTCCGGATACAACAGCCAGCAACATATTCACTGGAACCATCTGAGTAAAACTCTTCTTTCCATACTGGAACTTCATGTTTTACACGTTCTACAGCCTCTTCACACGCCATAAAAGCTTCTCTTCGATGCGGCGCATAAGCCACTGCGATGATTGCTTTGCCTCCGATATCTAGAGCGCCAATTCTATGAATAACCTGAATATATGATACTGCATATTTGTTTTGTATTTCTTGCTCAATTACACGAATCATTTTTTCAGCAATGGGCTTATAAGCAGTATATTTTAATGCCTTAACACTGCGACCTTCATGGTGATTTCGAACCGTTCCAATAAAAATTCCAATACCACCACATTCAGGAAAATGATCAATGGTTTTAAAATCATCTAAACTCAGATCCGTTTCCTTAATCCGAGATCCATTTGTCATGTTAGCCTCCTGCTACAGGGGATAATAAAACCAATGTACAATGGTTTGTTAATCGATGTCGACGGGGAATAATTTCTTCACCAATCGCACATGCACACTTCTCTAAAAGACTAGCGCAATCAGCATATTGATCAGAAATTTGCTGCAAAATTTCTGAGACCATACTATTTTCAACACAAGAAAAATTTAAATCTTTAGGTAACAGTCTTTCAATTGCACCATAAGTTTCAATCTTAATTTGAATCTCTGCCATTTAACACCTTTACTTAAGCATAGCGCCACAATGAGTATTTAGGGTGAACTAAATTGAATTTGAACCACTGAATATGTGTAATTCTTCACGGTATAGTCTTAACTCCTGTTCTGAATTAATGCTATGAAAACTTATAGGGTTTTCATATTTAACGACCTTTGGATTCAAATCATCAAAGCATTTTCGAATACTTAATTGTTCATTAGCCAAATGCTTTTCGAGCGTAGCTAAGCTGTCTCTTTTTAACAAACAAAATGGGTAAAGGTTTTGTTCGTTTATAGAGATAAATACAGCTTGAGAATTTTCTGCATCCAATAAAGTTTGATGCATTTTTGATAAGACATCTTTAGGGATAAAAGTAATATCGCAAGGAATAAACAGAATATAATCTGTAGTTACATGTGCCCATGCGCTTTTCATTCCCATTAATGGCCCTAAAAATCCCGCCTGATCATCTGAAAAACAGGCTATTTCAGCGATGATCTCCTGATAAACAATACAGTCCTGATGACTATTTACCCAAATTTTCGCAACCTCATCACAAAATTGACGATAGATTTTAAGCAATTGCATTTCATGATCAAACTGCTGCAAAAGCTTGTTTTTACCTTGCATCCGTCTAGCTTGACCACCAGCTAAAATGACTAAGTCAGTATTTGGATATTGAGACATTTTTATTGTTACCCAAGCGTATTAGACTCAAAATACTAAAGACGAATGAACTCAATGAATTTGGGGCAATTTTCAGCATTGTTAAACACTGGAATTCGACCAATGACATTCGCTTCACTTAAATTACTTAGCATATGCGATTGCTGTTTTTTGAGTTTTGAAACACTAAGTTGCCCTTGCTCATCAACATTCAGTTTCATACGCAACAGTTGTTCTCGACTATCACCCTTTACAGCTTCGCTTAAGCTTGCCTTCTCCCATTCTGGTTTTGCTTCTTTTAAACCTTGCATTGCTTTAAGCAAAGTGAACACATGGATTTCTAAACAAACAAATACTGCTGCTGGATTCCCCGGCAACCCTAATAAATAGGAAGACTGGTTTGGTTTTTTATATTCAGCAAAATAAATCGGTTTGCCTGGTTTCTGAGCAACTTGCCAAAAAATTTCATTTGCCCCTAATGCAAGAGAAACAGGACGAATCAAATCATAATCTCCAACTGAAACCCCACCAGTCGTGATAACTAAATCGTAATGATCTAAGGCATTTGCTAAAGCCTTTTTCAAGACAGTTTCGTCATCTATCACATGTTCTAAATGGATCGAGTAAAAACCTCTTTCCTTCAACCATGTCAAAACCATTGGCGAATTCGCATCAAAAACCTGAGCGCTATTATCAAGGCTTTTGCTGACTTCATCCCCTGTAATCAATACAGCAATACGAGGATGGTTAAAAACACTGACCTCTTTTACCCCTGCCATACTTAGTGATGCAACTAAGCCACTTTTTAGATATTGGCCCTGCTTTGCCAATATTGTCCCAATAGATAATTCTTCGCCTTGATAACGAATATCTGTCCCTTTGTTAAGCGCTTGATTTAAGCTGATTCGGCTATCTAGTTTAGATACTATTTCTTGTCTGGCAACTGTATCAGCCGAATCTGGCAATTTACCGCCTGTAAAAATTCGAACACATTGTCCAGACTCAATCTGAACATATTCTTCAATACCTGCGCGTATTTCTCCAACCAATTCAAACACGGTAATACCGGCAAGAATATCTTCGCTTTTTAAGGCATAGCCATCTACTGCACTCTGAGTAAATAGAGGTAATGCAATCTCAGACAGGACATCTTGTGCCAGATAATGTTGATGTGCTTCTACCAGTGGCAGAGTCTGAACCGCTCGTGATTCAACCGTAGAATAAGCTGCCAATGCTTGATCTAAACCTATTAATCCTTGACCAGAACAACTCATTCATAACCTCCTGGGTGTGGTAAGTCTCGACATACATCAAAGATATGCACCAAGGCAGGTAAAATCGCTGCCATAGATTCAGAAGCACCACCACGGCTTCCTGGTAACGTAATAACTAATGATCGGTCAATAAAACCAGCTACACCACGAGACATTGCAGCATAAGGTGTCCGTCTTTGCCCAAAAGCACGTGCCGCTTCCATCAGACCATTCAGCTCTCTTTCCAATAATGGTTCTATCGTATCAACAGTAATATCGCGCTTACCTATGCCTGTCCCACCCACCGTAATGATGCATCCATAAGATTGCACCAATTCTGCAATCAATTGTTTTAGTTGCAAAGGCTCATCAGCGATGATTTGATAGTGAATTGGATCAAATCCAGCCTCAGTTAAGGTTTCAACCACAAAACGTCCCGCAGTATCAGGTTTTTTGCCAGAAGCGACACTATCTGATAAAACAATGACTGCAGCTGATACAGCTTGTCGAAGATGACGTTTATAGTGCGATTTCCCGCCCTTTTTCAATTCAAGTTTGCAATGACCAATCATCAGTTCATCTGGTTCACAATGCGGTTTCAACATGTCATAAATCGTGAGCGCAGCCAGACTTGCGGCAGTTAAAGCCTCCATTTCAACACCAGTTGGCGCAATCGTTTCTACGGTTGCCGTAATCTTGACGCGATCTGCTAGTATTTCAAAATCGACATCAGCTCGATAAATAGGTAAAGGATGACAAAGCGGAATAAGCTCATCAGTACGTTTGGCTGCAAGAATCCCTGCGATTCGTGCTGTTTTTAGTGCATCGCCTTTTTCAGTATTACCCTCTGCTAATAATTGTAAACAATGCGGAGGCGCGAATAACTCTGAACTTGCAGTAGCAATACGATAACTCTCAGGCTTCATGCCTACATTTTTCATAAAAAATCCTGTCAATTTAAATAATACACAACTTCACAATAAGCGACTCATTTCAAATAAAAAAAGCATATACAATTCTATCTCTATGTATAAAATCAACCGCCAATAGAATGCATACTAATCTTACGAATGGGTGCAGCTTGGTAAGCAATATATCCTGCCTTTTTTTGCCAAACCGTATCCAAAATTGTTGCTATCAATTGTTTTCCCTGAGCTTTATCCAATAAATGTCGAACAGAAATACCTGTATTGGCAAACAAACATGTAAATAACTCACCCGTCGCGGTTAAACGCAAACGATCACAACTTTGACAAAAAGGCTTGCTGATGGTGGAAATAATACCCAGTTTAAAACGTTGATTGAGTGTATATATTGTGGCTGGGTCATTATTTCGCTCTAATTTATCGATGCGAAAATGTGGCGAAAGTATATTGATAATGTCATCCTCAACCACGACTTTCTCACGCTTCCAATGCTCAGGTTGATCCAATGGCATGTATTCAATAAATCGTAGTTCAAAGTCATTTTGATAAGCCCACTCAGTTAATGACAATATTTCCTGATGATTCTGTCCATACACTAAAACACAGTTGCGTTTAATTGGGATATTTGCAGCTTTTGCCGCCTCAATTCCTTTTAATACGGGTGTTAAGGGTTTTTGAGTCATTTTTAAAAAAGTATCTGGATCAATACTGTCTAAACTTATATTCAGATCATCAAGGCCAGCTTGTTTTAGCTCAACTGCGTATTTTTCTAAATAATAAGCATTCGTCGTCATTGAGACACGTTGTAAACCTGATGGTCTTAACGTATTGAGCGTATAAATAAAATTAACGAGCCCTTTTCGCATCAACGGCTCGCCACCCGTTAAGCGAATTTGAGTGATGCCAAGTTTAATCATCACTTCGCAAAATCTATAAAGTTCTTCAAAACCTAAAATATCCTGTTTAGCTAACCAGCTCGGATGATCAGGCATACAATAACTGCATTTAAAATTACATCGATCAGTCAACGAAATTCTTAGTTTTCTTTTGTGTCTTTGAAACTGGTCAACTAATTTCGATTCAGGTAAATGTGCTGATAAAATAGATTCAAACTGGCTTTTTGTTTCAGAGCTTATGCTTACAGAGCTTTGTTTTGATACCTTCATCATTTTATTTCTCAGCACTTAAAAACAGTTTTGCTTCATTAAAGTTGCGTGGCAAAAATAGATAAACCAGTAATAACACCTAATCTAGGTACCCTACACCCTGGTCATTCAAAGCCGAATCAACCTTTCTTATTGAACTTTGTTGTAAAACCAGTCCGTATGGCCTTGTTCAGCAATATCATTCACAGATCAACAAACCCGTATCTAAAACCTATCATACAAGCCATTCATCTTCTACTGCCAAGCCTTGATAAATTGATGAAATCTTTTAATCTGCTTTGATCCCAAACGTGGTCGTATTTACCAACGCAAAGGCAAACATAATAGAAACACACCATCCAGGATATCTTGGAGCAAAAGATATCTTTTACGTTGGCAATCTCAAAGGTGTTGGTCGAATCTATCTACAAACTTTCATCGACACCTACAGCAAAGTCATTCATTGCCAGCTCTATACAACGAAAATACCGATTACAGCAGCAGATCTTTTTAAATGATCCTGTATACCATTTTATCAGTCACAGGATCTACCAATGCTGCGTATCCTGGCAGATAGGGTATTGGATATTGCGGTGAAGGTTGAACAACATAATTATGAGCTATGTTTAGCCATCAATGATATTGATCACACAAAAACAAAACCAGCATTCCCACAAACGAATGGAATATGCGAGCGTTTCCATAAAGACGATCTTGCAAGAGTTTTATCAAATTACATTTAGGAAGAAGCTATATAGTACATTAGCGGAATTACAAGCTGCTCTAGACGTTTGGCAAAATTCTATAATACTGAACGAACATATCAGGAGAAAAATGTGCAGTGGTCACACACCACTAGAAACATTACTTGAAGGGAAGCGAATTTGGGCTGAAAAGAATCTAGCTCAAATTTAACCTGACAGACACACTAAAAAAGGGTAACTGTCAGATCAGGTTTGAGCGAGTACATGTAAATTTAACAGAAGTAATTTCTGGGCCATTTCTAATAAAACTTAGTGAATTTAACAAAATGAATATAATTCTTTAACTTTACCAATTTCAAATAGCATCTTTATTAAAATCTTTTCTCCATTGTATTGGACTCATACCAAACCAAGTTTTAAATGCTCGGTTGAAAGAACTTTGTTCATTATAAGCGAGCAAAGCTGATATCTCATTAATGTTCAATGACCTGTCCTCAAGGTATTGTAATGCCAGTCCTTTTCTAACTTGGTTAAGACGTTGCTTAAATGTATAACCTTGTTTTTGTAATTTGTATTGAAAAATTCTCGTAGGAAGACCTACTTTTTTGGAAACATATTCAATATTGATATTACCTTGATGAATAGCTTTGATAATATTTTGTTGCACCAACTCATCAAATGAATTCACCTCTGGTAGCTCCGTCAACAAAATGTCTGCTTGCCTATTTAAAATATTTTTTAAAACAGGATCAGCCTTATTTATTGGCAACTCTAAATTACTTTTCGCAAAAAACATCCTTGTTCTATTTTTTGAAAACTCAATATTACAATCAAAATATTTTTCATAAGTACGTGGATTTTTGGGTCGATCGAATACAAACTCCACTTTGTTCAACTTCACAACATTGGGCGCTACAATGATGTTTACAATATTAAAAAATATAGCAATCATTGTCTCATCCGCTAACTTACCCGCTTTAAAGTTTGCATCAAACTCCCATGAAACAACAAGGCTTTCATCTTCAATAGAAACTTCCATTTGCATAAAGTCATAACAGAGCCTTTGATATTTAATAAAAAAAGGCAGTGCATCATATAAGCTTTCACATGATAAGCCGATGTATCCTAAAATACCTAAATGTGAAGGTTTTACATATCTAGCAATTTCTAATCCTAGAGATGGTCTATTATATTTTTCTTCAATTGCTTTCAACATTGCTAACCATTCAGTAAATGGAATTCGTTTGTATTCATGCAAATTGTTTGAAATTTTAGCGACATTTAAATTTTTTTTTAAAACAAAAAGCTCTAACAAATCAATTAAACCGCTCGTCACAGACTTCAAACTATAAATACGCTTCATCTTTAATTTCCCCTGTACATCTAAAAAAGATTAATCGCTAAGCATCAGATTTTATTAGAACATATAGAACTATACCAAGGTTCTATATCATTAGCTAAATGGGTTCAGATTTTTCTGAAAGTGAATTGCATTACCATCATCATCAAGAAAATTAAAGCTAAGTTTATATAAATTATCATTTTTATTAAGTTCACCAGCTATTTCATAACGTTTAGTTGAATACGGGTAGCACATCATGTCCATTTCTGATTGTATATATATTTTTTGAGAAGAACTTTCAATTTTTAAGTTGATCAATGAAGCATGATAAGGCGTGGGATTTTCACACTCGATATAATTTTTTTTATCTTGTTCAACGATTTTGAAATGTATTTTTTCTACAATCATTTCAGGCAACATTTTTGCGATCTGTTTAGGACGATAAAATAATTTAAGCTGAGTATTCATTGCTAAATTCATATACGCAGCTTGATCGCTATGGCGCTTAATCATTGGTATTTCATATAGATTTAACCAAAAAACAGTTTCTCTATCGTTTGGTAGAGCCTTGCCATTATATAAAATTCTAAGCCCGTGAATGTCATTTGATGCGAGTTTTACAAAAGGTGGTAATATTAGAAACGGCATATTATTAATATCAGGATCCCCTTCTCCTTGATCAACCCATGTTTGTAGAATAATAGGATAGTCATTAGTATTTGCTAACATTAGACTTTGTTCATGCTCACCGTCCTTAAAAACTACCCGTGTTTTAGCAGCCAATACCCCAGCTTGACATAGAAATGAATAAAACAAACAAATACATAATAGTGTAAATTTTGTTATTTTCATTACTGTACCTTAACTAATACATATGCTGTGGAATTAACTTTCCCAGCTTTAATTGGTTCAGTTCCAGGTAGTTTTTTTAAGATTGCGGTAAAATTATGTAGATAATGCGTATAGCCTGACTCTGTTGATGCCCCTGTTTGCGCTCCACTTAGTACAGGATACCAACCAGCAGCAGTACCCCCACCTGCTAAACCTGGCTGACCAACAAAATTCATATCTGTCCCAGTATTTGTGTTTTTTAAGAAAATTCCTACACCTTTTGCTGACTGTGCATCAGTATAATTATCTGAGAGTAAAGCAGTCACACCATTTTGGGCATTTACTAAACCTAATTGTTGTGCTGCTGCAAATGCACCATTTGAAGTCTGTATACCAATAGCAGTCTGATTACTTGCTGTACCTGAAGTAACTTGATTGGAACATTCAATAGATACATTAAAGTTCTCTTGTACAGATTGATTTGCACCAAGCGCTAGAGTATTAATCGTATTGAAAAAAACAATAGGAGTCGCATTTCGAGCAACACAAGTTGGCTGATTCGCAAGTGAGTTTCCAGAGCGCATTCCATAGCCTATCCCATTATTTACCCCCCAAAATCTATAATTTGTATTCGAATCTTCTCCAACATTATCACTGGTTAAACCCGGTCCTTTTAATTGAATATATGCATTAGGCTGTATACAGGTATATGAACCCACCGTGATTTGATTGTCTATACCAGTTCCACAATAAGCGCTACCTGAACCAGATTGAGGTGCTAAACGGCTAACTCTATAGAGTTCTGCATAAAGCGATGGGATATCTTGTAGTCTAATTCGTATTTTACTTCCGACAGTTTGATAATTTTTGACCGGCAAGGATTTCCAATAGCGAGTTAAAACTACCCCATCCATTGTTTGTTTAAGACCAACATACTTATAGTAAGTTGCATATACACTGGGAAGTCCATCATAGAGTCCACCCAAATCCCAATAGCCCCCTACTCGATCATCGCCATTTGTAGCAACCAAAAATTGGATATTCGGTAAATCTGTAAGGTCACACTCCCAAAATACTGTCGAGGCATTCGCTCCACCATAGGTATAACTTGTTGGAGGGACAACAGCACTCCCCATTAAACTCCCAACAGGTTGTAAATATAAACTTGTTAAGTTTACTTTTCCAAACACAATAGGTGCAGTAGTACCATCAGTTGCTAGAAAGTTTCCCACTTTTGTACAGTTAGCATGGGCAAAGATAGATAAAAAGAATCCCAATAAAATTAATATTTTGAATTGTATGCGGATCATTTCAACTCTCCAGATTTACACGTTTCTTCCAGACGAATAATCGTTTGTTTAAGAAGTTCATCATTCAACTGATAATGAACATCACATTTCTGATCTGATTCTTCGCCCCATTTGACAGTTAGAACCCCTTGCTTTGCTGGAGTACGAACATACATTTGACCACTTTGCCCCACCATTCCAATCACATTATTTTGCGAATCAATTACATCAGCACCTAAAGGAACAAATTCATCAGCATCCAATTTTGCTTGGATGAGTAATGGATAACCCATTCTGGTTTTAAACTTTACTTTTACCGCTGCACCAGCATAGGGAACAATACGTTGATCATTTGTTTCAATCTCAACACGATCAGAAATGCCTTTTGGTTCTAATGAAATATTGTTATAGCGATAAGGTGTAATTGCAGGAATAAGTGCATAGCCTTGATGATTAATTCGTGTACCTTGACCATTGAAGAGTCGTGCACCTTCAGCGCCTTTGGCTTCAACTAAAGCAAAAGTTTCACCAAGGTATGGACCAAATGTGATCCCTCCATAATGCACCGCTAATGCGCCTTGCAGATTAGTTGAAACTTGCCAGTAGTTATCACTCATTGAAGCATTTAGACCTAAATTACTATTGTCTAGACGTTTATTGAGATTTGTATTCCAAGTCGTCACTTGCATATTTCGATCATGGCTGAGACCTACTGCATAATTCAGTGATTGATCCTGAGTTAAAGAACCAGATAATGTACTTTGATAAAACTCTTTAGCGTTTTCAGCATGTGAGTAAGCTAAATCTAAATTCGGTAAATTTGCTTTTTTGTATCGTCCTAAAGGAAAGCTCAAGGAAAGATTCACTGAGGTATCTTGACGATTATCAAGTAGTTTTGAATCTATTTCATCAAATCTATTGTTGATGATATTGTCATAAGCATAACGTTGTCGCATTACAGCCAGATTGAGCGTCAAACCATTTTGAAATGCTTTGCCGTATCCAATTTGTGCCTGTACATCATTATCACGACCATCACGGTAGTTTTGTGCTGACCCTGATAAAAATAATATCCCGTAATCACCAAGGCTTTGGTTCAGCGTAATTTCAAAACGGGAGCGTTGTTGGTAAGTCGATGACTCCCAACGATAACCATGTTTATAAGAATTCCTCAGCCCAATAACATCGCCTAGATCTCTATATCCTTCAGTTGAATAACGATAGCCTGCTAAAGATACTGTCGTGTTGGTAGGCTGAAAAGTCTTACTATAGGTCAGGTTAGTCATCCAACCTGTTATTATATTTTCATCAGGTAAACTTGCTCTAGAGTAAGTTAAGTTAGCACCAAAAGCACCGATATGTGATGCATATGTTCCGCCTAAGAGGCCAGCTTGATAACCATCTGCTAGCCGTAATCCTGAATTTAAAGTGACGCTATTACTTATTCCTCGTTGATAAGTAAGATTAGAGAAAAAAGTGTCCTCTCCAATATCACGAGTTTTCCCTACATCTAAGTTATAACGTGAAGCACCTAAACGTAGAGACTCAGGTACAGCTGAAAATGGAACACTAAACTGAGAAATCGTTCCATCAGCTTCTCTAACTTTAACGATTAAATCACCATTAAAATGTGTAGGATATAAATCAGAAATTTTAAACGCGCCTGGCGCTACTGTTGTCTGATAAATTTCCTTTCCATTTTGCAATATAGAAACATTTGCATTGGTTTTAGCTATACCTTGAATCGTTGGTGCATAGCCTCGTAATGAATCAGGTAACATCCTTTCATCGGAACTAAGGCTCAATCCATTAAAACTTAACCCTGAGAAAAACTTTCCAGAACTATAGGTCTGCCCTAAAGTCAATACACCTTGAATAGGTTCTATAGGGCGAGAAATATAACTACGAATATTGGTCCATTTTGTCCCTATTTCTGGACTATAATTAATATTAGACTGTTGACGATATTGCCATTTTCCAATGTTTACACCACCATTTAATGATACATATGCAGCAGATTGAGTCTGCGAATGGTCGTGTAATTGATATGAAGTATGATAATAATTACCCAGATAATTGATAAAGCCAATACTTTCACCCGCATCCCATTGGGATGAATTAACATAACCCCGTGGAATATTATGCATATCATTTTGAGGGATACTAATATCAAGTCGAAGCTTTTCAAAATTAAAATCTATTGAGCTGGATTGAATATAATTTGATAAGAGAACACATTGATCTTGCTGTTTTTTAATATTTATCAAAATTTGCTCTGAAATTCCTAATTTTTCTATAGCAACTAAATCAAAACATGGAGAAATATTTTTTTGTTGGTCTTCTACAAACTTTAAATCCATACGTTCAATAATTTGCTTGTTAACAAAAACATCCACTTTGTAAAAGCCTGGCAATATATCTTCTTTTTCACTTAAACGTTCTAATAGCTTAATTTGATGATCAGATTGCCCACGGAATAATGCTTGATCAAATATATATTCACCATCGTTATTAACATGATCATTTGCATCGGCAGAATTATAACCACCAATCAAGTAACCTACTAAAAATATAGACAATAAGCTTCTACGGCCAAAATATTCAGCAAACATAATATTATACTCGCTTATTATTTATTCAGAGGAATCTCGTGGACGACTAAAGCACCATAATCATTAACAAGGGTAAGTTTAATTTTTGAATCTTTTAAACTATGCGTATTATTATTTATTACCCAATTAACTTTAGCTTTTGGAGCAATTAAGTCATTTTTTTTCACCACGATTTCGCTATTTCCAGCAACTAAACTTAATTCTTTAATATTCACATAATATTCAGATGAATTTTGAATGTTTAATTGCTTTTTTGTTCCATCATTTTCCAAGGCAAATTGAACTTTTTTATAAGCATCTGCTGTAGAACCTTTCAAATTTTTAGGGCGGTAAAAAACCTTGACACGATTCTTAAATACAATCATTAAACGGCTACTATCGCTGTCTTGTTTTTTTAGTGCAGGAAACTCAGAAAAATTCAAATAAAACAGTGACTCAACATCTTTTGAGACGTTTTCCTCACCCGTAAATATTAAGCGTACAGTTTGTCCAGTATTTGGATTTATCCGAAAAATCTGTGGACTAACAACAAAGGGAGCTTTGCTTTTTTCAAGAGTAGAATCTTCATCCCCTTCATCTAGCCAAATTTGTACAAGGTTTGGATATTGATCTTTATTTTGTAAGTAAATCGTTTTTTCATTTTGGCCATCAGGAAAAATTACACGTGTTCCTGTAAGAACTACACCTGAGAAGGCAGCGGACATTATGGTTAAGCCACCAATCAAGATATGACTTTTTATAATATTGACGATCCACCTACTCATTTTTACCACTCCAACCAAAAAATTGATTGATCTGCTACTTAAGTAGCAGATCAGATAAAACCTTATTGATAGCTTAAGGTGTATTCAACAACTGAGGTCACAGCACCTTGTGTTGCACCACCAGCTTCAGAAATATAACGCGCACCAAAATCATGGCTGGCACTTGTTGCACCATTGAGTAATTTCAGACCTTCAACAGCTGTTGGCCCATTTAGAACAACTGAAGTTGTTCCAGCAGCCTCTTTAGTCAACTGAATCGCAACATTAGTAGCAGGATTAACTGTTGCTACATTGCCTAAATTGCCACTCGTAGTTACTGAGTGACCTAAAAATTTTGTTTTAATATCAAGATCTGAGCTAGGTGCAGTACATCCAGTGACATTAATCGTAAAAGGTGTCAAACCTGCTGTGGCACCAGAAGAAGTTAGCGTATTTGCTGATACCGTAGGTAGTAAAACCACGCCATTGGTTCCACCATTGATTGAAGCTTGGCAAGTTTGATCTGTAACTTCCCCTTGAAATGTTACTGTAGGCGCAGCATTTGCAACGCCTGTAACCATAATGCTCATAGTTGCTATTGCTAGAAAACGATTTACTAATTTCATAAATACACCTTTAAATGATAAATAAAACCAAATGAAACTATGAGGATAATAATCTTTAAGCGATAAACAATTCTTTACATTTCACACAAATTACTTATACATTTAAAACAAATTTTCTTAAAAATTTAAATATAAATTTATTATTTTAAAAAATTATTTATTGAATTCAATTAGATAAATTTACTCATAACTCACAAGAAAAAGAGTGATAAGTTTAACAAAAATAATAAAATACCCAATACAAGACAAATTATTGAATTTTAATAATGACTTAAAGAAATAAAATGAAATCAATCATATTTATCAAGTTTATTTATCAAATAACTTGATAAATAAATATTTTTCAAACTAAAATAAAAACAATCAAACGCTAAAAAGGAAATAACCTGAATGAATTTTTATAAATGTATTGCTACAGCCTCAATAATCTTCGTATCAATTAACACTTCAAATGCTCAAAATTTTCAATCATGCGAATCAAAACAACAAGAAATCGAAAGTAAATTAAAAATTGCAATACAACATAATAATACATACGAAATAAATGGTCTTAAAAAAGCACTAAAAGAAAATCAGATACATTGCAATAATGTGACATTAAAGCAAAAAACAGACACTAAAATCAAAGAAAAAGAAATTAAAATACAAAAACTTAAATCAGAAATACAACTAGAGCAAAAATCTGGAAATTTAAATAAGATTAAAAAGAAAGAACGTAAAATTGAAGCCTTAGAAAATGAAATAAAAACATTAAAATCTCAATAATTAAAAAGGGAAATTCAGTTCCTTTGAACTGAATTTCCAATATACCTTAAATATTTTCCTTATCTAAACTCATTTTTAAAGTAAAATATAAATATTCATAATCTTTACTTGTCGCTTCTTTCAATACTTTTTTAATTTGTCCATCATTCCAACCTTGATATTTAACTCTCGTTAAGAAGATAGAAATGAGAATAAATGCATGATCACCTTTCCTTAGATAAGTTCGATTATATTTTCGTTTAACCTTTGTGCTTGATTTTGACAAAACAATAATTACTTAAAAAAACTGGACGTTAAAGTTTAAAATTATTGATTATTATTTTCTTTACATCTTAAACATTTTGTTTATCATATAAAACAAAAATGCTAAATAATCAGAAAAATTCTATAAATATAAATACCTTACATTAAAACCATTAATCATACTACCATTTCAAATTAAGTAATCAATTGTTTAACTTCCAAACATAAATAAATATAGATGCTTTAATTTAGCGTAATTAATTGTTTTTAAAAAATATTGATCATCTAATAATAAAAACGGAGTCCTACTAGATGAGCTTTAAATTCCAGTCCATGATCTCAAAATTCTCAATAGTGGTTTTGGACTTCCGTAGTAAATCTTGCCCCCCTTTCCTTCAAAAATAAGGGAAATAATCTTTTTCGGTATATTATTATTTTCATACTAACCTTTGATTTTAATTCCAATAATTTTCGATTCCATAAAAATGATTTTGACCATTTGCAAAGTGCGTAGAATGATAAATTTTATGATGGCAGAACCCGCTATATCTAGAGAATTTTAACTACGCCATTAATTAGTATAGACGATGCTATCAGGTGTTATTTTATCTGTAATTACATAAGCATATAGTTCGTCTTGCTTCAAGTTGTCCTTTTAAATTTCGCACACCTTGTATATTTTTCTTAACTTCAGAGCGTAAAACAATAATCACTTTAGTTAAATAGAGATAACCCACCTCTTTTACGACATCCCCTATCTTCATCTTATCAATAGCACGAGCAGATCATGCCATTTTCTTTTTGTTGCTAATTTCCGCACTCATCTTCGGATTCCTTTTTGTGAATCAGCCTCAATTTGTTAAGATGGCGACCGAGAGAAACCAATTTGTTTCCTCACACATTGTTGACTCAATTTTGGCACTAATAAAAGTACACTAAAGCGATGCTTTTTCCTTTGCTTAGGTCAGATTTGCACAGAAGTTGTTAGAATTGGTTAGATAGCCAAACTTTCAAAATAAACTTATTTATTATTTAAATTTAGAGATTTAACATACATGAATAGCATGGAAACAATGGCTGACTTATCCTCCCACACCCCAATGATGCAGCAATATCTAAAAGTAAAAATGCAGCATCCACACTCTTTAATGTTCTATCGCATGGGCGATTTTTACGAACTGTTCTTTGACGATGCTAAAAAAGCCGCAAAACTTTTGGGTATTACCCTCACTCATCGTGGTAAAGCCAATGGTGAACCTATTCCAATGGCAGGTGTTCCATACCATGCTGCGGAAGGCTATTTGGCGCGTTTGGTTAAAAAAGGCGAAGCGGTTGTCATCTGTGAGCAAATTGGTGAAGTCACAGGTAAGGGACCTGTTGAACGCGGTGTAGTGCGAATTATTACCCCTGGAACATTGACCGATGATGCCCTGTTAACCGCAACACAAGCATCGAATCTTGTTGCAATCTGCTTTCAACAAAACCAAATTGGTATGGCACTGCTGGATTTAAGTGCTGGTATTTTTAAAGTTCAACAACAAGAATTTAAATCTGAAAGCTTGGCGATTGAATTAGCTCGCTTAATGCCAAGTGAGATATTGGTCGATGAGGACATTGTCGACCCAAATATTATTGAAGATATTAAACGACAAATTGAATGCCCGATTACCAAACGGCCCAATGTCGATTTTAATTTAAATAACGCACAAAAAACCTTATGTGACCAATTCGCAGTTTCCACACTTTCTGGTTTTGGTATTGACCATCTACCCTTGGCTAAAGCGGCTGCCGCTGCACTGATTCATTATGCCAAAGAAACTCAAAAAACTGCGTTACCACATATTCGTTCAATTAAATTAGAACAAAGCTCAGATTTTATTGCACTTGATCCTGTTACACGCCGTAATTTAGAAATTATTGATCCTTTATTTGAGCACGGCACTTCGCTGTTTAGCTTAATCAATGATTGCCAAACAGCAATGGGCGGACGATTGCTGGCACGTACTTTGATGCAGCCCATTCGTGATACTCAAATCTTAGATGCACGTTTAGATGCAACGGATACTTTACTGAAAGGCTACCATGAAAGTCCTGTTCGCTTAGTCTTAAAAGAAATTGGCGATATTGAACGGGTTTTAAGTCGTGTTGCACTTGGCAGTGCACGTCCTCGTGATTTGGTGCAGCTTCGTCAAGCATGTGCACAAATCCCATTCTTAAGACATGCAATCCAACCGATTCTTGAGACTCAGCAATCTAAATTGATTGTGCAATTGAATGAAGAATTGGGCGATTTTAATGGATTACACCAACGTTTACTGTCTGCGATTGTTGAACACCCACCTGTATTATTGCGTGATGGCAATGTAATTGCAGAAGGTTTTGATGATGAGCTCGATGAACTGCGTAAAATCCGTGATCACGCAGGCCAATTCCTGATTGATTTAGAAATCAAAGAGCGAGAAAACACGGGCATTAATACCCTGAAGATTGGTTATAACCGTGTCAGTGGTTACTATATCGAACTCACCCGTGCCCAAGCAGAACAAGCGCCTGATCATTACATCCGTCGTCAGACGCTGAAAAATGCCGAGCGTTATATCACCCCAGAATTAAAATCTTTTGAAGATAAAGTACTTTCCAGTGAATCACGTGCGCTTGCGCGAGAAAAACTACTCTTTGAAATGTTATTAGATGAGTTAAGAGCGGATATTGCCAATTTACAAATGATGAGTGCATCGATTGCCCATATCGATTTATTGGCAAACTTTGCCCATCAAGCCCGTTTGAATAATTGGAATCGACCTGAATACAGCCCAGAAATCGGGATCAAAATTACCGCAGGTCGCCACCCTGTAGTTGAGTCACTCAGTAAAACGCCATTTACCCCTAATGATACCCTACTCGATTTCAATCATCGTATGGCGATCATTACAGGGCCAAACATGGGCGGAAAATCAACCTTTATGCGTCAAACTGCACTGATTAGTTTGCTGGCATATTGTGGTAGCTTCGTCCCTGCTAAAACTGCGAAGTTAGGACCAATTGACCGTATATTTACTCGAATAGGCTCTGCAGATGATTTATCTACGGGTAAATCTACCTTTATGGTGGAAATGACCGAAACATCTCAGATTTTGCACCATGCAACCAATCAGTCTTTGGTGCTTATGGATGAAGTTGGTCGTGGTACAAGTACTTATGATGGACTATCCCTAGCTTGGGCATGTGTGCTTGATCTAACCAAACGAATCAAATGTTTATGTCTCTTTGCCACACATTATTTTGAATTAACTGAACTTTCAAAAGAAGTGGCAATTGATAACTACCATGTGACTGCCAAAGAGTTAAATGGTAATTTGATTCTATTGCATAAAGTACAACAAGGTCCTGCCAGCCAAAGTCATGGTTTACAAGTTGCAAAACTTGCAGGGATCCCTGCGGGGGTGATTAAAGAAGCGCAAAAGCGTTTAAAAATTTTAGAGAAACAACAACAGCAACAATTGCAATCCGTTGTGCAAAATGACTTATTTGCAGAAGTTGAAACCATTGAGCCTGAAAAGTTTGAACACATCATTGAAATTGAAAAAGTCGTTGAAGTTGAAAAGTCATCACCAGTACTCGATGCTTTAGCAAATATTGATGTCGATGATTTAACGCCTCGCCAAGCGCTAGATCACCTCTATGCATTAAAAGCAGCACTAAATGCATAAGCAATAACAGCTATCCAGTCTAAGTAAGTTTGAAACTCTCTACTTAGGCTGGAAATAACTTGCGTCTATTGATCTTTAAATAGCAATCTAGACGATAACTTAAGCCAGTCTAAAGCGTAAAATAGCACTCCATAATGAGTAATTGAATGCTAAGTTTTAGGAGAATAATATCAATATTTTACTCAAGTCCCTGCAGCTTTCCGATATAGATCTCATTTGGCAACATATTGATCGACGTGAATTAATCACCCAAATGTATCTACAACAAAAGCAAAATTTACATTTAGTAGATTGTTTTTATGATGTGCAAAGCTGGGATGAATATCATTTAGAAAATGACCCCCCGCTGTTAATGCAGCATCTTATTCAAGGTGGACGATGTGTGGGTGCATTTAATCAATTAAATCGATTAATTGGTGTACAACTGGTATCTAATCAAGTCATCACTGATTATCCAGATGCGAAGCTATTACAATATTTTTATGTCGATGCAAATCATCAAGGCCTTGGTCTTGGTACACAACTCATGCACTCAGCGATAAAATCAGCTGAGCAACTTGGTGCTAAACAACTGTATATTTCAGCAACACCAACCCAGCGTACTGTCGACTTTTATCTTAAACAAGGCGCGCTGGTCTTAGAAAAACCTGATCAGCAATTATTGGAATTAGAACCTGAAGATATTCATCTTATCTATACATTGTGATGATCTGACTGATACTGAAAATACAGGTCTAAAGAATTCTAAATAGTTCTGAATATAGCAATTGGCTAAAAAACCAGCACGCGAAGGTAATAACCCCATTTCGCTTCTGTGATTTAGTCTCATATTTATGTTCTTTTTTGAATATGTTTAGCATTTTTTCACCTATGGCAACATCAAAATTACAGCGCATATTTTAAAAAATGCATAATTCATCACAAGTTAGAAGAATTTTCTATAAAAAAAATTGATTTAGCAGGTTCTTCTATATTAAATATCAATAAAAGCAATTGTTAGTTTGCGGCGTTTTCCCTAAAATACAGCATTATTAATTAGAACCATATTTTTAGGTAGCTGACGCCATGACCTTTGTTGTCACTGAAAATTGTATTAAGTGTAAATATCAAGACTGCGTAGAAGTATGTCCAGTAGACTGTTTTTATGAAGGTCCAAATTTCCTAGTCATTAGTCCAGACGAATGTATTGACTGTGCGCTATGTGAACCTGAGTGTCCTGCAAATGCAATTTTCTCTGAAGATGAACTCCCTGAAGGTCAAGAAGTATTTATTGAATTAAATGCTGAACTTGCTCAAAAATGGCCAAACATTACTCAAATCGGTGATCAACCTGAAGATCGTGAAGAGTGGAATGGTAAAGCCGATAAATTACAATACTTAGAAAAATAAGTATTGTATAAAAAAGATCAGCTTAGGCTGATCTTTTTGCATTTTAATATGTAAATTGTACATTTATTTGCAATTTATCCATAATACACGCGCCAAACTAGACTAAAATAGCCCGTTACTTGCTTTAGCTAATATTGAGAATGAAATTTATTTTGAAAGGTTTACTTGCTGTCGGTGTTACTACAATGATTCTGGCTGGATGTACATCTTCCCCTCAAAAGAATCCAACAATTAGCACGTCGCATGGTCAGCGTATTTACATCCCCGAAGAAAAAATTACGATTGAGCGACCTATTCCTCCTAAAACGATGCCTTCATCTTATCGCCAATGGTTGATTTATGGAGACAATCAATCACGTGCACGTGATTATGAACGTTTTCTTGAACAAAATAATGCTGGAAATATTATTCCTAGTTTTGAGTTATTTAAAACTGCACGGGATTGGGACAAGTGTGGTAAGTCTGAATATATGATTCCAAGCCGTGAGCTTTGGAGTAATCAATTACCGACATTAAAAGTATTTAAATACTTGGTTGCTTCTAAAGTTCTGACTGATTTTACTGTAACCTCAGTATATCGAGACTTACCTTTAAACCAATGTGCCGGTGGTGCTGGATCTTCACGTCACCTATTCAATTCAGCCATTGATTTCCGTATTGGGCCAGAAAATCCGCAACCTCAAGATTATGCGTATATTGAACATACCAAATTCAAATTATGCCAGTTCTGGTCGCAGTATGGTCAAAGCTTAAACATGGGCTTAGGACTGTATGCTTCAGGGCAAATCCATATTGATACTCAAGGTTATCGTACTTGGGGACCTGATCTCACCCGTAATAGCTCAATGTGTAATTTTTAATACTCCATATTCAATTTAAAAGAGATCAATAAGATCTCTTTTCTATGAACAAGCATTTGATCACTGATCATATTTTAGATCGAAACGCCCTTAAATAAAAAACGCCCAATGAAATTCATCGGGCGTTTTTTGAAATAAAATTAATCTATTTCAAACGTCAATCAACTGGATATCAATCTAGTCAATTGCAGGCGTATAGGTGCCATCAGCAATCGCATCTTTAATACGGTCAGCTTCTTCTAACACCAAGGCAAGAAGATTCTTCACGTTTTCTAAAGTTGCAACTGGACTTAAAGTGGTCATTTTCAAAGATTGAACCTGTCCAACTTTAGTTACACCGATATTGGCTTCACCACGCGCAAATAATTCATCTGCAACGTTTTGATTCAAAGTATCAAGTAATTCAACTGGATAATTGTCAGGTATTACACGGAATAATACCGATGCAAATTGTGGATCAACCAGCATTTCCAAACCAGCAGTAGCATTGATGTAATCTGCCACTTCACGAGTTAGCTTAACGCCATGGTCAATCATTGAACCATAAAGCTCTTCACCTAGGTTTTCAATCGTCATCCACAATTTCAACGCATCAAAACGGCGTGTAGTTTGTAGAGATTTAGACACTAGGTTCGGTACACCATGTTCTTCATCATAAGCAGAATTTAAATATTCAGCTTCATAATGCATAAAACGATAGTTCGCTTCATCTTTCAACAAGAACGCACCACATGAAATACTTTGGAAATAATGCTTATGGAAATCCAATGTAATCGAATCAGACAATTCAATACCATCAAGCATTGAACGGTAGTCATTCGATAAGATCAGTGCACCACCCCATGCTGCGTCGATATGCATCCACGCGCCATATTTATTGGTGATTTCACGCACTTTCTTCAATGGATCAATCGCACCTGCATCGGTTGTCCCTGCAGTCGCAACGACACAAGCAACAATTTTACCTTCAGCCTGTAAATGCGCCATGGTTTTTTCTAACGCATCAACATCCATCTGCGCATTTTCATTGACTGGAACAGTCACCACAGATTGGAAGCCCATGCCCATCATCGCCATGTTCTTTTGCACAGAAAAATGTGCATTTTCAGAACAGATCACTTTGACATTACGCATGGCATCACTTGGAACGCCATCACGTTGCACAGACCAAGGCAGACCATTTTCGTCTTTCCAGTTCTTGGCAATACACCAGTCACGCGCTAACAATACGCCCATCAAGTTAGATTGAGTGCCACCAGAGGTGAACACACCTGCCTGACCTGCACCATAACCTACTTTTTGACGCAGCCAGTCGATCAATTGAACTTCCATCAAAGAACCTGCTGGGCTTTGATCCCATGAGTCCATTGATTGGTTGGTCGCATTAATCAAGACTTCAGCAATTTGACTTGTCACCATGGTTGGGCAATGCAAATGTGCTAAAGAATGCGGATGATGTACTTTTAAACTTTTGTTCAGGAAAAGCTCAACCATACGCTCAAGCGATTGGTGTAAACCTAGACCTTGTTTAGACGGTGCAAAAGAAATCGCTTCACGAAGTTCTTTAATGCTCCCACCTGTATACATTTTGTCATTTTGCAACCATGCTGCGACCGCTTTGGTCGCCTCACCCATTGCTGACTCATAGTCAGCAATAGATTGAGCATCATTGCAGAGTAACGCTTTACGATGTTCTGCAAAATCTACCATGAATTAAGCGCCTCGAACTGCAATAAGAGCCTCTGCAACCGCTTTCTTAAAGCGCGCAATAGCTTCTTCACATTCTTCTTGAGTAATGATCAATGGGCAAAGTAAACGGATCACCGTACCGCTACGGCCGCCTTTTTCTAACAATAATTTATTGTTAAAACATGCCGTTTGAATTGCAGCAGCCAATTGTGAATCCGCAGGAAGAGAACCCATATGATCCGCTTGCTTACGCTCATCCACAATTTCGATACCGATCATTAAACCGCGACCACGAACATTACCAATACATGGGAATTCTTGCGCTAATTTTTTCAATTCAGCTTGTAAGAAATCACCACGTTGTTGCGCATTTTGTGCAAGGTTTTGCTCTTTAATGGTATTGATCGTTGCAAGACCAGTACCCATTGCAAGTTGGTTACCACGGAAAGTACCTGTGTGACCTGCAGGTTGCCAAGCATCAAACTTACGTTTAATACCCAAAACAGCCAATGGTAAGCTACCACCCACTGCTTTTGACATCACCACAACATCAGGTTCAATACCAGCATGTTCAAAAGCAAACATTTTGCCTGAACGTGCAAAGCCCGCTTGAACTTCGTCCAAAATCAACACAATGTTATGACGCTCAGTCACTTCACGGATTTTTTGCAACCATTTCGCAGGTGCTGTAACCACACCGCCTTCACCTTGAATTGCTTCAAGAATCACAGCTGCAGGCTTAGTTACACCGCTTTCGACATCTTCAATGAAGTTTTCGAAATAATAAGTTAAGGCATCAACACCTGCTTCACCGCCAACACCCAACGGGCAACGGTATTCATGCGGGTATGGCATAAATTGTACGCCTGGCATTAAGCCATTTACCGCATTTTTAGCAGATAAGTTACCTGTCATCGCTAACGCGCCATGAGTCATCCCATGGTAACCGCCAGAGAAACTGATAACTGTATTGCGACCTGTATAGGTTTTCGCCAATTTAATCGCTGCTTCTGTACCATCTGCACCAGATGGGCCACAGAACTGTAAGCAATACTCTTCTTGCCCACCCGGAAGTTGTGCAAGCAGTGCTTCAGTGAAAGCATCTTTTAAAGGCGTTGTTAAATCTAAAGTATGTAAAGGGAGACCACTCGCTAAAGTGTCTTGAATACTTTTAATCACCGCAGGATGGTTATGGCCTAATGCCAATGTTCCTGCCCCAGCTAAACAATCGAGGTACTTTGTACCTTCAACATCGGTAACCCAACAACCATGTGCTTCCGCTATCGCTAACGGTAATTTACGTGGATAACTACGAACATTCGATTCCATCTGACTTTGGCGAGTCAAGTAGTATTCGTTTGTGGAAGTGGCAGCAGGATTTACAGAAGTAACGCTCATATCGAATTACCATCTCTGATATGGGTTGAAAGAAATAAGTCGGGTGACTTGTGGTCCTTTGACTCGGTGCTTTATAGAAATCTAGTTAGAGTGCTTTTAATCTTCATAACTAGGAGCGCGATAATACAGTTTTTTACAAGAAAATAAATATCTTTTATGTACTTATCCACACTCCATTTATCGAAAAAAACATTTAGCTAAATCTAATTAGTTATTATCATCATACTATGTGACAAAGCAAAGAAAAGCCGATAATTAAAATCACTTTATAAATCTCAACCCTTCTGATCATTTTTTATCACAATCAAACTCGATAAGCTTTTAATTTTTAAAATATTTTAATCAAAACAAAATTGCAATTTATATGCAAATTATTACAAATGCACCACAAAATCTGCCATAGTTTTCCGCAAACCAGATTTATGATTAAAAACAGATTCAATTTATACAATATATCTTTCGGTCATAAAATTTAGTCAAACAATTTTAAGGATTCATTATGCGTTATTTAGCTTTAACTACTTTACTCTTGGGAACCACACTGAGCACAATGACAATGGCAGCAGAAAATGACCCGTTAAACTACAATATTGTCAACGTTCAAGCAGATGCGACACGTCAAGTGTCTAATGATGAAATGCATGCTGTACTTTTTATTGAGAAAAACAACAAGCAACCTGCTGAGTTATCTTCTCAAATTACTCAGTTAATGAATCAAGCCATTAGCATTTCGAAAAAGTATCCACAAGTTAAAGTCGAAACAGGCTCACAAACCACTTATCCTGTTTATGACAATGACAACCAAAAATTGAAAGAATGGCGTGGTCGTGCAGAAATTCAAATCGAAAGTAAAGATTTTAAAGCGGCAAGCCAGTTAATCAACGAGTTGCAAACCAGCTTCCAAACACAATCGATTAATTTCACAGTATCTGATGAACAACGTAAAAAAGTTGAAAATGAATTGATGGTTGAGGCTTCAAAGAACTTCCAACAACGTGCACAAATTTTAACGCAAGCGTGGAATAAATCGTCTTATAACTTGGTCAATATCAACATCAATACCAGCAACTCTTATCCGCAACCAGTATATGCAGCGCGTGCATCTATGGCTAAGTTCGAAGCTGCCGATGCAGTCGGTGGTCAGAACATGGCCGCTGGTGAATCAAAAATCACAGTCAATGCCAATGGTTCGATCCAGTTTAAATAATTTTTTGATTATTATATAAACCGTGCTTATGCACGGTTTTTTGCTATTGCACTATATAAATTTGCGATTGCAATATAAAAAAGTGAATATTTGATTAAAAAATCTATTAATTTGAATTAAACAATAGTTTTAAATGATAATCATCCTGATTTAAAAATATGCTTGAAGAGATTAAGATACGCACAATTTCAAATGCCTATCTCTTTATGAAAATTTCAAGCCATAGAACACCTGACTTCGCCCTGTTTAAACCCTCACATCTCAGCCTTGCAATTGCTGTTTCACTTAGCTTTATATCCAATGCTGCTTTTGCCGAAGACAATCAAGAAACTTCAACACAAACACTTAAAACAATCACCGTACAAGCTGAAGGAAACTGGCTTGAAGCAGCCAAAGCTGAAAAAGTTCACAAGCATGCAGGTGCACGTACCATTATCGATCGTAAAAAAATGGACGAATCTGCGGTGACCTCTATCCGTGATGCGCTAAAACAAGTGCCAGGGGTTCAGGTTCAGGATAGCAATGGCACAGGGGGTAGTGATGTTTCACTCAATCTGGGTGTGCGTGGCTTAACCTCTCGCCTCTCACCGCGCTCCACTGTGTTGATGGATGGTGTTCCATTATCCTTCGCGCCTTATGGTCAACCACAATTGTCTATGGCACCTGTTTCAATGGGCAATATTGAATCTGTAGACGTTGTTCGTGGCGCAGGTTCAGTCCGCTTTGGGCCTCAAAACGTGGGGGGAATCATCAACTTTAATACCCGTGCAATCCCTGAAAAACTATCAGGCTCTGTTGGTTTAACCACAGAATTCGCCACAGGTACCGACCAACTCAAGTACAGCCCAAACCTCTTTATCGGCGGTACTATGGATAATGGTTTAGGTCTTGCGCTACTTTATTCAGGAACCAAAGGAAATGGCTATCGCGAAGCCAATAACGACATAGATATTGATGACGTCATGTTAAAGTCGTCATATCAGTTTACAGATGCAGATTCGATTGCACTTAATTTGCATCATTATGAAGGTCGTGGCGAAATGCCAGAAGGCTTAACGACTGCGGATTATGCCAAAAACCCATACCAGTCAAACCAATACCGTAACTATTTTGCTGGCCGTCGTTCAGATGTTTCTGTTAAATACAGCCATAAAGATGAACTCAATAACTTTGAAATCCTTGGTTATTATGTCGATTCATTCCGTACCAGTGATCTAGAATCAGCTGTAGAAGGTACTGCAAATAGTCGAATTAGTAATTCTCCACGTGATTATAAATATTTTGGCATTGAACCGCGTTATTCACGCGCCTACACTTTGGGTAATATGAATAATGAAGTCACTGTCGGTTATCGCTACTTACAAGAAGATAGTTCAGAGTTTTCTGGTCGTACAGCGCCATATAATACTGCAACAGGCACACCGGGTGAACGTCTTGCCAACACCACTAGTGAAGGTGGAACCAAAGCGCATGCCGTGTATATTGATAACCGTTTTGGTCTAGGTGCACTAACCATCACTCCAGGTGTACGTTTTGAGTCAATTAAAACCCATAATGATTATACCGCCTACCAAAATGGTAAATTCATCAATACGGTACACCCAAAAATAAATTCTGATGAGTTTTTACCAAGCCTTGCAGTGCAATACAATTTCAATGAGCAATGGAATGTCTTTGCCAATGCGGCGGTTTCTTTTGGTCCTCAGCAATATAATCAATTGGCTAAAGTCGAAGGAAATAAAGCGATAACCACTTTAGATGGTCTGCATCCTGAAAAATCCAACAACTATGAAATCGGCACAAAATACCTCGGCAATGGTTTAAATGCTGAATTTACAGTGTTCTATTTAGACTTTGATAAAGAATTATTACTTGAACGCCCTGACAATATTGGTACAGGCATTTGGACCAATCTAGGTGCAACCAGTCATAAAGGTGTAGAGCTTGGCCTAAGTTATGACTTTGGTAATATCTACGACTCTCTGCAAGGCTTAAAAGTCTATAGTAACTATACATTTACCAAAGCAGTGTCTGAGGCAGGTAAATTTGCTGGTAAGGACTTACCTTATTATTCACGACATGTTGGAAATTTAGGGCTTGGTTATAGCTTTGACAAATGGTCTGTCAATGCAGATATGTTTGCTCAATCTAAACAACATGCGCCGGGTTCAGGCAATGTTTACCAAACCGTTGAAACTTCAGATGGTCGTACTGGTGATATCCCGGGTTACTCAACTTTTGCGGTACGTACTGGTTATGATTTTGGACAAGATTTTTACGGTTTAAAAGTTGCTGGTGGGATTAAAAACCTATTTGATCAAGAATACTTTACTCGCTCATCTGACTCTACAGGTGGTAAATACGTAGGGCAACCGCGTACTTTCTATCTACAAACTTCTGTTGATTTCTAATTTTTGAAAAACTTGTAGATTTACAAAGCATTTAAAACTAAAGCGCTAATCTCATAGATTGAGATTAGCGCTTTTTAATTACTTTTATTTGAATATATTCTATGATTATTCTCTTAAAATAGCAGTTAGAACAATCTGTAATGGAATACGAGACAATACTTCTGAG
This sequence comes from Acinetobacter sp. 1125_18A, assembly GCF_052824985.1. Lineage (NCBI taxonomy): Bacteria > Pseudomonadati > Pseudomonadota > Gammaproteobacteria > Moraxellales > Moraxellaceae > Acinetobacter > Acinetobacter sp. 1125_18A. Next base: position 2,705 of record NZ_VTDG01000004.1, on the reverse strand, counting down.
TTTAGGCTTCTTCGCTTTTTGTGCGGGTTTAATTGATGCTGCGGTCGGTGGAGGTGGATTAGTTCTACTCCCAGCACTAATGCATGCCTTTCCCAATCAAAGTCTCGCCACAGTTTTTGGAACCAATAAAATCATTGCCATGGCAGGGACTGTATCTTCTGCATTTGCTTACTTTAAGAAAGTTACAATCAATTGGAAACTTATACTACCCACAATGTTGGCAGCATTTATATTTTCTTTTTTAGGTGCAATGTCAGTTTCGTTGATACCTAAAGAGTTGATGCGTTATATCGTATTCTTTTTACTGATCTTGATTGCGATCTACACCTTTGCCAAAAAAGACTTAGGTAAAATCCATACTGTGTTACAGACGGGTAAAAAAGAAATTGCGTTAGGTTTATTTTTTGGCGCCTTAATTGGATTTTATGATGGAATTTTTGGCCCAGGGACAGGTAGTTTTTTACTCTTTCTGTTTGTAAAAGTATTTGCTTTTGATTTTTTAAATGCTTCTGCATCTGCCAAATTGGTCAATGTTGCCACCAATATTGCTGCCATGTTTTTCTTTATCCCTTCTGGGCATATTTTATGGATGGCTGGCATCATTTTAGCAGTTTGCAATGTTTTAGGCTCACTTGCAGGTACCGCTTTAGCATTTAAATATGGAAGTGGTTTTATTCGTATTTTCTTTTTAATTTTACTGGTATTTTTAATTGGCCGAATGGGCTATGACTTATTTATCGGTTAGTCATTCATACTAAATATAAAAATTGAAAAAAGCCCGTCAAAATTCTATAGTTAAACCACCTAATTATTCATAGAATTAATTTTCATCAAGTCATTGATCACAAATTGAGCTTATGTTTTTATATGAACTTTTAGAAACTGTTGGTTATTAATTCATTTTTTGTAATTTTAAGTCCTAGATGGTGATCCTACTGTGGGGCGACAGGGATGTCGCCGTTGGGCGGGGGTACAGGACGTACCCCTCGCCCAGCAAAAGATTTTTGTCATCTTTTCATCTCTGAAAAGTGAGGCATCGCCTACGCAATGGTATTTAAACTTTGAATGTAAGGTGTGGCATTGCAAGCTTTTTATAATCAAACAATTTATTTTTCCATGCAATTGATTTAATTTAAGATATTAATTAAGAAGAATTATATTCTTGTGTCTGAGTTTTTGACAGGTTGACTATATAATTAATGATCAAATGCTTGGTCATAAAAAATGTTCAATAAACATTTTTCCAAAAATTTAAATCTTTTCAGCTTTATCTAAAAAGTATTGTGTGGCTTCAGTTAAATCCATATCTAATTCATTGGCAATAATGGCTAACCACCAGACACATTCACCTAACTTATGCTGCAACTCTTGTTGAGCATCGCCTTTGTGTAACCACTTCCCTGTCTGCGCCATGACTAATCTCCCAACCAATCCAGCATCAGATAAAAATGCCAACGCATCCTCTTGCACTGTCCATTCAGCATGATGATTTATTCGCTCTAGCTCATGATAACGTTCTCTGATTTTTACTGAACGTGCTACAACCTCATCAACCGTTATTTTATGATCCATCATTTTGCTCGTTTAAAAATAAGAGCTTACTTGATTTTGTAAAATTGATTCGATTAGAAATGTAATACGTTCAAAATTGAGTGTGTAGCAATAATCGCTATTGATACACTTTTTATGAGTGAAGCGTTCAAACATAATTTTATAAAATGATTTTTCTAAAAAAATCTAAGTAAAATCAGGACGCGCCCAGCGTTCACTCATATGCCAATTGACCAGATCAATAGCTGTATCACTTTCTAAAAATTCATTTTCATCTTCTAAAGCATCTTCATTCAGCTGATATAAGTCATTGTCTAAATCATCTGAAAATTGTTGAAGTAAATCGGTAATCGAGTTGGCGACTAGAATACCAACATCATATTCATGATCAATAAAGATTACTTGGCCAATTTGACCAACGGCGGTGGGTGCTAAATCCACATACAAACCTGTGCGCCCACCATCGTGCGCAAACTGAACCCAATCTCGATGATGGGCATTGGTTGGATTGATTTGTGGGTCAGCATGTTGAAGAACAAACAACTCATCAACGAGATCCGCAAGATCGGCACGTTTATTTTCAATATTGGTCAGCGATAAAAATTCCATACCATAAAATAAACTGCCTAAATTTTCCTCTTCATTCATCCCATTATGCCAACAGTACAACTGTTTAAAATCATCAGGTAAACGTTTAGAAAGCCTTTGTTCAAATTGTTCTATATCTGAAATACTTGCCGCAGGATTGAGTGATTGATTTGCGATCTTTGCAGCATGTTGCACTAACCAATTTTGTATATTTTCTAATTGTTTTTGAATCATGTTCTTCTCATTTATCTTAGGGTCTGTTGACATTTCATAAATGGCTTGCGTTGTAGGCTAAAATTGAGCAGGCAAGGCATGAAACGAAGAGAATAGCGAGACTATTTTCGAGTTTCATAACACAGACTGAGATAATTTTAGCCACAACCCTTCAGGACTAGAGTGTTTTTGCCGTTACGAGTTACCTTGCGAAACGTTGTTTCTCATCATTTAGAATGACTAAATTTCATACTCCGCGCCTAATATCGCCTAAAAAACACTCGCAGTCGCAAACGTAGACGTAGACGTAGACGTAGACGTAGACGTAGACGTAGACGTAGACGTAGACGTAG